>DASYTZ010000086.1:0-5221 GCA_036001745.1 Pyrinomonadaceae bacterium | reverse complement strand
TGCGTGCGGCGTTTCAATCGGAATTCAAAATTCGCCGGAAGAATTGATCGACAAAATCGATAAAGAATTGAGCGCGGGATATCAGCGAATAAAGATTAAGATCAAGCCGGGCTGGGACATCGATATCGTGCGCAAGGTGCGTGCGCGTTTTCCGGAAATTCGTTTAATGGGTGACGCGAATTCAGCCTACTCGCTGGCGGACATCGATTTGTTCCAGAAGCTGGACGAGCTCAACCTCATGATGGTCGAGCAACCACTGGCTCACGATGACATGTTCGATCATGCCAAGCTTCAAAAAGAAATCAAGACTCCGATCTGCCTGGATGAATCGATCAAAACTCCAGCAAGTGCGCAGCACGCGATTGAGCTGGGCGCATGTCGGATCATCAATCTGAAACTTGGCCGCGTCGGCGGGCACGCGGAAGCCAAACGCGTCGAGACGATCGCGCGACAAAAGCGAATTCCCGTTTGGTGCGGCGGCATGCTGGAATCGGGAGTCGGCCGCGCGCACAACGTCGCGATGGCCACACTGGCGGGTTTCACTTTGCCAGGCGATGTTTCGGCGAGCGCGCGTTACTGGCACGAAGACATTATCGATCCCCCAGTAACCGTAACGCCGCAGGGCACGATCAAAGCACGGAACAATCCGGGAATTGGATTTGACGTCGATCGCGCGCGCGTCGATTATCTGACAGTTCGATTTGAAAGGATCACTGGTTGACTGCTTGACGACTGACAGTCCCTCCAAAGAGCAATTGACAAAGCTGCGCGACTTTTTCACGACGCGGCAACCCGAGATGCTGTCATTCATCCGCGCTCTGGTAGAAACAGAATCGCCCTCGGGTGACGCAAACGGCAGTCGGGCGGTTGTCCATTTACTTGCCGAGACCGCGAGGGGAATGGGCGTAGTCGACTCGATTGAGCGAATTCCGGCAGACCATTTTGGCGAACATCTTCTAATCCGCGCGTTTACGGAATCTTCGGAAGACGCCCGCCCGATTCTGCTGCTTGGCCACACAGACACAGTTCATCCGCGCGGCTCGATCCGAGAGCGTCCCTGGCGCATGGAAGAGAATCGCATCTATGGCCCGGGGATTTTCGACATGAAAGCAAACTGCGCTCTGGCAATTGAACTTCTGCGCGCGTGCGAAGCAAACAACACCAGGCCACAATCGGCCATTGCGATTCTGCTGACATGCGATGAAGAGAGCGGCAGTCCCAGCGGGCGCGCGCTCGTTGAGGCTGAAGCTAAAAAGGCCCGGGCTGTTCTGGTGTTGGAACCGTCGGCCAGCGGCGGTCGAGCCAAGACGGCGCGAAAGGGAACCGGAATGTTCACGATCGAAGTCCGCGGTCGCGCCGCCCATGCGGGACTCGATCCGGAAAAAGGCGTGAATGCTGTGCTGGAGTTGGCGCGGCAAACGGTGCGGTTCAACGAGCTGAACGATCCAGCGAGCGGCACGAACGTCACGGTTACGCTGTTCAATGGCGGCACTGCGTGCAATGTTGTGCCCGCGCATGCAACTGCCGAAGTCGATATGCGTTTTACAGCGCTCGACCTGGGAGCAGCCGTTGAAAACGAAATTCTCAATGCCAACCCGTTCGATGCGCGCGCCCAAATCAACATCAGCGGAGGCATCAATCGTCCCCCGCTTGAGCGCACAGAAAAAGTAATGGCTCTCTACGCGCGCGCCCGTGAGATTGCCGCGCTGCTCGAATTCGATTTAGGTGAAGCGCGTGTGGGTGGCGGCTCGGACGGGAACTTCGCCGCTGCTCTGGGCGTGCCGGTGCTGGACGGTTTGGGGATCGAGGGCGACGGCGCACATGCCGATCACGAGCACATCATCGTAGACAATATCGCGACGCGTGGCGCAATGTTGGCGGGACTGATCGCCTCGCTGTAGCGCAAGTTGTTAACTTGCGGCGTTCGCAATTTAACAAATTGCGCTACTCCAAATGAAAATCGCCACTTGGAACGTTAACTCGATCATTGCTCGTCTGCCGCTTGTCACGCGCTGGCTGGAAAAAGAGCAGCCGGACGTCCTCTGTCTTCAGGAAACCAAATGCGCAGACGATAAGTTTCCACTGCTGGAGATAAAGGCCACCGGCTACGATTGCGTGCTGTTTGGCCAGCAAAGCTACAACGGTGTCGCGATCCTTTCGAAAGCCGGTTGCGCAAATCCTCGGCGCGGCTATCCCGAAGATGATGCCGCGAGTCACTCGCGTCTGATCGCCGCGGATGTTGCCGGGATTCGTGTCGTCAATGTCTACGTTCCCAACGGGCAGGTTGTCGGCTCAGAGAAATACGAATTCAAATTGAAATGGATGAAACGGTTGCGCGAGCTGTTCGATCAGAATTACGACACGGCTACACCAGTGCTGCTTTGCGGCGACCTCAACGTAGCTCCCGATGAACGCGACGTTCACGATCCCCGGCTGTGGCAGAACCGGATCTTATTCAGCGAACCTGAGCGCGCTGCGCTTCAGCAAATTAAAGACTGGGGATTCACCGACACATTTCGTTTGCACACTGAAGAAGCTGGCCATTATTCATGGTGGGATTATCGCGCCGGCGCGTTTCGCCGCAATCAGGGTTTGCGAATCGATCACATTTGGGTTTCGCCGCCGCTCGCAGCGCGCAGCAAACGAACCTGGATCGACAAAGAACCGCGCGGGTGGGAGCGGCCTTCGGATCACGCGCCGGTCGTGGCTGAATTCGATTAAAAAAGCCACAGATGAACTCAGATGTCCACAGATTCTTGTAGTTTTCTATCTGTGTTAATCCGTGTCTATCTGTGGCCGTCTTCGAGTCTTTGCCGAATGAGGCTACTGATTCGAAATCGTCGCGGTGGTCCCGTCGAACTTCTTAATGCTGAAGGTGAACGGTTCGTTGTAAGACTTTGCGCGATCCTGCAACACGCTCAACGCCACCTGTTCACCCAGAAGGATCGACCAGTACGTCGAGCTGCGAAAGTGTATGCCGGCGTGAATGCCGTGGCCGAACGAGATGTTGTACGCCAGCTTGTTCAATTCGCCGTTGATGTCCAGATCGTCCGCGTCAGCGCCGGTGTAAGTGTTTAGTGACAGGCCATCGCTGCTGGGCTCATAGACATCGCGCCCGGCAGCAGTTAGTAGAGGCCGAATTTTCTGATTGCCTTTAAAGAAAAACTTCAGCGCCGTCACACACGCGCCGCCGACTGTGCCGTGTCCGGTTGGATAGCACGGGTGGGTGGGCGATCCTTCCGGAAAAGCCTGCGGCAACAAGTAGGTGCCATACTTCGCGAATGTCATCGCCAGCGCCGCTGAATTGAGAACGTCGCTGTGCAGCGCTAGGGCCGCTTGCGGCATCGGGCTCGCGCCAGTCTTTCGCGCATGCACTAACGCGCCATATTCTTCAGGCCGCATGCGTAGATCCTTGATCCATTTATGGAACCAAGAAGCCTTCAACGCGCGCGTGGCCATCTCACCAATCGTTCCCGCCGCGTCGGGCCCGCCGAGCGTGGCAAAAGCTTTTTGCGTCAGCGAACCGATGTAGGGGTTGCCGGGATTCGGCGCCGCGCCCAGACTTGCCAAGACCAGAAAAGCAACGAAGTAGCCTTGATACAAAACGTCCACGCGCGTGTACGACGCGAGGTCGCGACCGTTTCGCAGATAGCGAAACGTCGAATCGTACGCCACTGGTAACCCTGACTCCCCGCCATTCTGGACCAACTGATATTCCGTGACAGAAGTCATGTAGTTTGTGCCGGGCAGGAACACCTTGTGCTGTTGAGGAATCGGCTGACTGCCGAAGAACGTTGGCTGTAGCATGAACTGCGAAATGTACGGCCCCATCACGTTGCCGTCACCCGGCAAAAACTGTCCGCGAAATAAATTTTGGCGAGTGACCGGATAGGGAAACTGTGTATTCGCTGCGCTGCCGAGGAACGACATGGTATTCATGTCGTCCACAGCCTGGCCAACCATCGGATTCGTTCCGTATTCGGTAAAGGGTACGTCTGCTAATAATGATCCCCAGTAATGTTCCACTTGTTCGGCGGCGGTCTGCGCGCTCGCGACGCTCGGCGCAGGTGGGATGACAGTCGCATGAGAATCCATGCCTTCAAGATCGAAAGCGAGTGCAACTTGTGGCCCGTTCAACTTTGAATTCGGCCCTGCGCCTGGCGTTCCAACGATGATATTTGCGAAGTCGGATGCCTTTCCCGTTGCAAACGCATTCTTTAAACTCGCCATCGAGGCGGCGTTCGGAATGCCAAGGCTGTCATGCAAGAGGCCTTTGCTGTAGCTGCAACTGAAGTCGGTGAACGTGGCCGCATCGCCATTACCAGCCTGAGGTCCGATGTTGGACTTGTTAGCCAACGCCATATTCTTTCGATAATTGAAGCAGTCATTCGCGCGATTGGCGGCAGCGTTGGTTGCCGTGCCGTTGCCATTGCCCGTGGCGGCTTCAACCACACTCGCTTTTCCGCGCAGAACCGGCTCCAGAGGGACGGCCGCAGCTACCGCAGCGATTGTAGCGGCGCCTTTCACAAAACTTCTTCTGCTCACAGGGCGCGCACCGTCGCAACCCTCGGACGCAGCTTCGTTAAATCGCGCTTCCTTGTTTTTCATGGGGTTCTCCTTGTTCGAATCTAGGCCAAGAGGCGAGCTGGGGCTTACCCGCAGAGAAGGTCGTTGGCTTGCCGGGCCTTTTATCACAACCGATATTCAAAACAAACGACCAATTTGAACGAAATGCCGACGCCTAAGCGGCAAAACGCAAGTGCCAAACTGAAAGGCCGCGCACGCGCAGCTAAAAACACTAATCGCTTAGTCGTGAGAGAAGGGCCGCTACTGATCAGTAGCCCGTGCGAGCGCTCACGCAATGAGGACTCCCACCTAGTTTGATGTGAGTTCTGCCGTCTTCTCCGTAATATCCTTCTGCGCCCACTCGTTGTCGCGCGCGGCCTCGCCTGCTTTGTGACGCTTGGCTTCTTTCATACGCGCGACCAGGTCCATGTGAGTTGAGAAGTATGGCAAGCTCTTGCCGACGACTTCCTGAGCGGAGTTGAAGCCTTTGTCGGTCATGAATTTTGCAAGGCCGTCCTGCAACTCATCGACCATCTTCACGCCCTGCAACATCACGCCCGTGCAAATCTGTACGGTTGACGCGCCGAGCAACATGAATTCGATCGCGTCGTGCGCGCATTCGACGCCGCCGATGCCGCTGATCGAAGTCTCGTTG
>DASYTZ010000085.1:0-5638 GCA_036001745.1 Pyrinomonadaceae bacterium | reverse complement strand
GCTTACGATCATCGAGTGCTCGATCAGTCAACGACTGAAATTGTGGAAACCGCAAAGCGCACTGGAGCGCGGGTGGCTGGTCCGATTCCACTGCCGACGGTCAAGAACAAGTGGACCGTTTTGCGTTCACCACACGTGGACAAAAAGTCGCGCGAGCAGTTCGAGATCAGAACCCACAAACGTCTGATGGACATTCTCAATCCGACGCCGCAGACAGTTGATGCGCTGATGAAACTCGACCTGCCGGCGGGCGTGGATGTTGAGATCAAGGCCTTTGGAAAGCAGTGAGGCATTGAATCATTGATTCATTGAGCCATTGACTCATTGAAAAAGCGGGAACAATGAATCAATGACCCAATGATTCAATGGATCAATAACTATCATGATTAACGGGATCATCGGCAAAAAAGTTGGCATGACGCAGATATTTGCGCCGGATGGGGCGGTCACTCCGGTGACAGTCATCAAAGCTGGCCCATGCGTTGTCGTGCAAAAGAAATCGGCTGGAGGCAAAGACGGCTACGACGCCGTGCAAATCGGCCTCGTCGAAGACCGCCCCGTCAAGCTGAAGAATGTTAGCAAGCCGATGCGGGGACATTTTGAAAAAACCGGCGGCGGAATTCCTCCAACGCGCGTTTTGAAGGAGTTCCGACTTGACGCTTCGGACGACAGCACAAACGTCGGCGACAAGGTCCTCGTGGATCAGTTTGCGGACGGCGACCTTGTCGATGTCGTGGGTAAATCGAAAGGCCGGGGCTTCGCGGGCACGATTAAACGGCACAACTTCCATCGCGGCCCGGAAACGCATGGCTCGATGAACGTACGCGCGCCCGGCTCGATTGGCGCGTCGGCGTTCCCGTCCCGGGTCATTAAAGGCAATCGCTCGTCGGGGCACATGGGCGACGTGCGCGTCACCGTAAAGGGCCTGACGGTGGCACGGGTCGACGCCGAAAACAACTTATTGATGATTCGCGGCGCAGTGCCGGGTGCGAACGGCAGTGTCGTCATAGTTAAGAAGGCAACAAAACGGAAAGATTAGGACCGGTACCCATGGTTCCCCCATGGAAGTGAAGGAGGATTCGCATATGCCAACAGTCAAGATTCTGGATTTGACCAGCAAAGAAGTTGGCGAGATCGAGTTGAATGACATGGTCTTTGGCGTGCCTCTCAACGAACCGCTGATCCACGAAGCCGTACGCAGTTATCAAGCTAATCGGCGTTCGGGCACGTCGGCCACCAAGACTCGTGGCGACGTTTCGGGCGCGGGACGCAAACTCTGGCGCCAGAAAGGCACCGGCCGTGCGCGCATCGCGAGTTTGCGATCGCCACTTTGGAAGGGCGGCGGTAACGTGCATGGCCCCCAGCCACGCGACTGGTCGTACAACTTACCGAAGAAAATGCGAAAGAGAGCGATGTGTTCGGCCATCTCAGAACGACTGCGCGAAGGCAATCTCGTGATCGTCAACGAATGGAAATTCGATCAGCCCAAGACCAAAGAATTCATCAACACGCTCGGCAGTTTAAAGCTGAGCGGCAAAACCCTGATCGTCGATTCGCTCAAGAATACGAATTTGATGCTGGCGTCGCGCAATGTGCAAACGGCCAAGGTCGTCAACAGCTATGGCGTAAACATCTACGACCTGGTGAATCATCAAAAGCTGGTTTTGACGCCCAAGACGGCCGAAGAACTGACGGGCATTCTGCAACCGCGCGCGAAAGACGATGAAGAACGTTATCAGTCGCGCGACGACCGGAACGATGAAGCCAGGCCACCGCGACGAATACCGAGGAATAGAGGAGCTGCGGCGTAATCGATGCGAACGGTTTGGGACATTATCAAATCGCCGGTGATTACCGAGAAGGCGCTGGTGGCCAAGGAAGAGACGCAGGATCGGCGTCAGCTGCTGACGTTTCGCGTGGATCGCCGCGCCACCAAGCCTGAGATCAAGAGCGCGGTTGAATCGATCTTTCAGGTCAAGGTTGATGAGGTGCGCACGGCGAACTTTCTCGGCAAGATGGCGCGCCGCGGCCGAACTGAAGGGCGCAAGCCGTCGTGGAAAAAGGCGTACGTAACTTTGAAGCATGGCGAAAAGCCGGTGGACTATGGCGAGTCGATCTAGAATTCGAATTTCGAAATTCGAATTTCGAAATTAAAGGCTATGGGTATTAAGAAACTAACACCGACATCCCCGGCGCGACGATATCAGACGTATCTGACGCGCGAGGAGCTGACGCCCGGCGCGACTCCTGAGAGGGCGCTGCTTGAACCGAAGCAACGCATCTCGGGAAGGAACAATGACGGACGGATCACGGTGCGGCGTCGCGGTGGCGGTCACAAGCGCTTTTATCGCATCATCGATTTCAAGCGCGACAAGGACGGAGTACCTGGCCGCGTGACGCAGATCGAATACGATCCGAATCGTTCGTCGAACATCGCGCTGATTACCTACATCGATGGTGAGAAGCGCTACATCATCGCCCCGGTGGGATTGGAAGTAGGCAAGATGATCGCCAGCGGCGAAGAGGCTGACATTCTTCCCGGCAATACTTTACCGATTCGCAACATCCCGCTCGGCACGCAGATTCATAACATCGAGCTGCGACCGGGCAAGGGTGGGCAGATGGCGCGCGCCGCCGGATCATTCGCGCAGTTACTGGCGAAGGAAGGCCAGTACGCGCAGTTGCGTATGCCTTCAGGCGAAGTGCGGCGGGTGCCGGTCGAGTGCCGTGCGACCGTAGGACAAGTCGGCAACGTCGAGCACGAAAACATTTCCCTGGGTAAAGCAGGCCGCACGCGCTGGCGGGGAATTCGGCCGCACGTCCGTGGGGTGGCGATGAATCCCGTAGATCATCCGCACGGTGGCGGCGAAGGCAAGACTTCCGGCGGCCGTAATCCGGTCACGCCCTGGGGACAACCGACGCGCGGCTACAAGACGCGTCACAACAAACGCACGAAGAAGATGATCGTGAGAGATCGGAGAGTCAAGTGATTGGATCATTGATTCATTGGTTCATTGAATCAATGACTAAATGAATCAATGAGGAAATTAGTTTATGCCACGCTCAGTTAAAAAAGGTCCCTGGATTGACAAGGGCATTCGCAAGATAGTCGAGCGCATTCGCGCCGGCTCGCAGCGGCCGCAGGTGATTCGTACCTGGTCGCGCCGCTCGACGATTACGCCCGACATGGTTGGCCTGACGTTCGGCGTTCATAACGGCAAGCGTCACATTCCGATCTACGTCACTGAGAACATGGTCGGTCACAAGCTCGGTGAGTTTGCGCCGACGCGAATTTTCAAAGGCCATTCGGGTACGAAGGCTGAGAAGGCAGAAAAGACCGTCAAGGTGGCCGGATCAACAACACCCGGTGCTGCCGCGCCGACAGCTCCGGCGGCCCCGGCAGCGTAAGAGTGGTAAATCGTGAATCGTAAATGGTGAATAGATTTGTTCACGAATGAGACGTAAATAAACAACAGGCTGTCTATTAACGATTTACGATTAACGATTAACTAAGTCATGGAAGCAAGAGCAAGCGCAAAATATCTACGCGGTTCACCGCAAAAAGCGCGGCTGGTCATTGACATGATCCGCGGCAAGAACGTGAATGCCGCACTGGCGATTCTCCGCTACGCGAACAAACGTGCCGCGCTGGGGATCGAAAAGTGCGTCAAGTCGGCGATCGCAAACGCGAACGAGGCGGCAGAGAAAGCAAACATCTCGGTTGATCCGGACGAGCTTTGGCTGAAAGCCGCCTACGTTGATGATGGCCCGACCAAGCACCGGCGCCGCTTGCGGCCGGCGCCGCAGGGCCGTGCGTTTCGCCAGCAGCGTCACTTTTGTCACGTGACCATTCTGGTTTCGAGCGACCAGCCAGGTGAAGAAGCTGCCGTGGAAGACAAGTCGCCGGCAGTGAGCCGGAAAGCCAGGCGAGGCGGCGCAGCGGCCGCCCCGCGTGCGAAGCGCGCAACGCCGAAGTCGGAAAGCACGGAATCAAAGCAAGGGAAGAGCGAGGCGCCCGAGAAAAAAGCAAAGGCCGGCGCAAAGACACCGGCAGCAGGCGAGAAAAAGGTGAGCAAGACTGCCAGTAAGGCGGCGGCAAAGCTGGGCAGCGCCTTACGAAGAAAAAAGAAGACGGAAGAGTGACGACGAACTGGAAGCTCAGATTCAGGGTTCCAGATTCAAGATTACAGATTGGAGTAACAATTGGGCCAAAAAGTTCATCCATACGGTTTTCGCCTTGGTTACAACAAGGACTGGCATTCGCACTGGTTTGCGAAAAAACAGTTCGGCGATTTTCTGGTTGAGGATCTCAGGCTGAAGCGAGAGCTGAAAAAGCGTTTCACCGGCGCGGGCGTTTCGCACGTGGACATCGAGCGAGCGGCCAATCGCTTGAAGATCATCATCTACACTTCCCGTCCGGGCATCATCATCGGACGCAAGGGTGCCGAGATCGACAAGCTCAAGGGCGATATCGCTTCGCGCACGGGACGCGAAGTTCTGGTTTCGATCCAGGAGATTCACAAGCCGGAACTGAATGCCCAGTTGCAGGCCGAAAAAATCGCAGCCCAGCTCGAAAAGCGAATTGCTTTTCGGCGTGCCATGCGCAAGGCCGTGGAAGAATCGCTGCGGTTCGGCGCCCAGGGAATCAAAGTGAAAGTCAGCGGCCGCTTGAACGGTGCGGAAATCGCGCGCAGCGAGTGGCACCTGCAGGGTCAACTGCCTTTGCACACGCTGAGATCGGATGTCGATTACGGTTTTGCCGAAGCGAACACGACGTTTGGGATCATCGGAGTGAAAGTTTGGATTTATCGCGGGCAGATTCTGGATGCGAACGCAGCCATGGCGCGCGGCACCGGAACTGATCCGATCAACGAAACACGGCCCGGTCCGCGCGAAGGACGCGCCCGCCCGGCGCGCGCGCGCAGGGAAAGGTCCGAAGGATAAGACGCCATGTTGATGCCGAAAAAAGTTAAGCATCGCAAGCAGATGCGCGGCCGCATGAAAGGCGTCGCCAGCCGCGGCAGCGCGATTAGCTTCGGCGAGTACGGCCTGAAAAGTCTCGAGGCGGCATGGATCACCGATCGCCAGATCGAAGCCGCGCGAATCGCGATGACCCGGCACATCAAACGTGGCGGAAAAATTTGGATTCGTATGTTTCCCGACAAGCCGGTTACGAAGAAGCCGGCAGAAACGCGCATGGGCAAAGGCAAAGGCGCGCCGGAATACTGGGTGGCGGTGGTCAAGCCCGGCCGGATTCTTTACGAGATCGAGGGCGTTGACGAGAAGACGGCGCGCGATGCGATGAAGCTGGCGTCGCAAAAACTGCCGATTAGAACAAAGTTCGTCACTCGCGCCGAGCAGGAAGGGGGCGCGATTTAAGTTTCAAGTTCAAAGTCTCGAGTTTCAAGTTCGCAACCTGAAACTTGAAACCTGAAACTTGAAACGTGAGCGAAGCGAACGATGAAGAGACGCGAGGAAGTCGATAAGTATCGCGATATGCCTGACGAAGATTTGCACGCTGAAGCGGCGCGCCTGAAAGAGTCTTTGTTTCGGCTGAATTTCAAATTGGCGCTGGGCGAAGTTGATGCGATCAAGAAAATGAGGGAGGAAAAGAAATCACTCGCGCGTCTGCGGACAA
>DASYTZ010000084.1:0-20182 GCA_036001745.1 Pyrinomonadaceae bacterium | reverse complement strand
GGCAACTGCATCGCTGCTCGCAACGCCGCCATCCGCGCAGCTACAACCCAATGTCCGAGGCCTGTCATGATAGCCATAATCGCGAGCGAAATCATCTCCGCGAACCGTCTTAACCTCGTGTGCGCACGCGTGGCGAAAAAGCTGATGACGAGCAACAGGAGGCCTATTTCAAAACCGCCGCGGTTCAGTATGCCGAGCAATCTAGTAACGATCGTGCCGGCCAACGCATTGGCATTGGGCAACTCGGCCGCGCGCAGCACAGCGAAAAGGTTCGGCGCGACCGTGGCGCTGAAAAAGACTGCCGCTCCAAGCCAAAGGCCCAGCAACAGGAGACTAATTGCGTGTAGAAGCCTTCTCATGTCACACGCGTTCGGTGTCCACCGTTGCGTTCAGTCTGATTACCGGCGGTTCGATTTGCGGCTGCTCAATCTCTCGCGGATCGGGCGCGCTGAGAAGCCACAACAGCGCGCGATCAAGTTGCGCCTGATAATCTTCCAGATCAAGGGACATGAAGACGTTGCAACCCAGCCGCGCAAACTTTTCTCTCGCTGCCAGGTACATTTGCCGCGCCGCGCCGGGCCGTCCGATTTGCAGATGATGAAACGCGACGGCTGATTGAATCATCGCTTGCAGAAACAGCTTTTCATCCGGCGCCACCGGCCCCATCCAGCGTTCTTCCCAGGCATCATGCGCCGCGTGAAACTCACCGGCGTTGTACAGATCGATGCCAGCCAGATATTCAACCGGATACGCGAGAATGTGCTCTTCAGAATACGCAGGCACGCTGGCCGTCGGCATAGAGACATTGTAGCCGATGGACAGTCGAGCACAATGTACGACTCTCGTCGTGCGAGCACGGAGTGACGACCGCACTGAGTCCCGCCGCCGAAGAGTTCCTGGCAAGTGGCCCCTGCTCACGCGCGGGATTGGGGCGCCTATTTTTTCGGAAAGTAGCCTTCGCGCGCACGCACGCGCAGGTCTGGATGCGTAGGAGATGAAACCTTGATGCGGCGAAACGCAGCGCCGCCGGATTTGTTGTCTGAGTAATATTGAAGTAGGTACTGGCTGCGAATCTCCGAAGCAATTCGCTGAAAGATCGCCGGCAAGTCTGCTTCGTTCGCCGGCACAAACGCGGCGCCGCCGGTGGCGGTGGCTAACTTTTCCATGCCTGCTTGTGACCGCGCGATGCGCACGTTCAGGTGCATAGTGCGGCCGCTTGGATTGATTGAATAGAACGTGACTTCTCCCCGTTGCACTTCTTTGAGTACGTCCGACTGCGCCCGTTCGATAAACCGCACCTGGTTTTGAATGTCCGAAAACTGACTATTACCTCGGTTGTACAATTCGGCGATCCGAGCCGTGTCATCGCCATCCGAGAGAACGACGATCACCCGGCGTCTTCCCTGAGACGAATTGGCGTCAAGGTATTTCTCGGCCGCGACTACGGAATCGAAAAACGCGGTGTAACCTTTCGCGGCGGTGAGCGTCATCAGTTGTCGCGCGCTCACGTCGGCATTGGCGAACGGCTGAATCAACCGAGGTGTTTGATCGATCGCGAACACGGTCGCTCGGTCTCCGGGCTTCATCACCTGCCGCAGGAAATCAGCGGCCGCCTTCTGCTCAAAACCAAAACGCGCTTCGACGCTGGCCGAAACATCGATGAGCAGCGCGATGTCGAGCGGCACCTGCTCTGGATCGCCAAGCTGCGCGATTTGCTGCGACCGGCCGTCTTCTTCGATGCGAAAATCGCCCGGCGTCAAACCGAGGACAGGCTGGCCGTTCGCATCAGTCACTGAGACTGGCACAACGATCAAATTAGATGTGACGCGCACGACTTCCAACTCCTCGGGTGCGGGCGTCGGCGTCGGTTTTGGTTTGTAGATAGGGGCTGGTGGTGGCGGCGGCAGTTGCTTGATTCTCTGCGCGACGATCGGCTCCGCGAGAAACATTGCCGCACAGAAAAAGAAAGCCAGCGCTGAAATCAACGCCGGCTTAAGTTTGATAATACCAAGTTCCATCAACCAACCTTTCATGCCGCCAGTCACGACGTGTCGGGCTGCTGGCCTTCTTTAGACGCCGTGTGGCGGCACGATCGTTGGCAATGTACGACAACTTGTTAAGTTGTCTATCTGAATACCGACGCAATCCCGACAACTCGGGATTGCGCTACAACTACTGTCCGCTGGTGCCGGGTGTGCTCATCGTGGGCGCCGGCTGTGTCAGACCCTTGTTGACAAGGATCTTCACTTCCACGCGACGATTCTCGGCCCGGCCAGAGCGCGTCTTGTTGTCCGCAACCGGATCGAGTTCACCAAAACCGTACGGTGTAACAATCCGGCGAAGCGGAATCTTGTGCTGCTCGACCAGATAAGTAATGACTGCATCCGCCCGACGCTGGCTCAATGCCCGATTGCGGGCCGTGCTGCCGGTTGAATCGGCAAAGCCCGTCACCTCGAGCACGTACGCTTTCGAGTTCAAAGCCTTCGTGGCGATTGCATCCAGCTTCGACTTCGCATCACCATTCAGCGCGGAACTGCCCACGCGGAAATTCACTGCGGCGGTTTCCTGCGGCACGTAATCATCAAGAGCCGAGATACGATCGTTCGTCGCATTCACTCCGGATATCGCGGCGTCCGCAGTTTCCTGCGCGGCTTTGGCTCCACCACGCGCGGCGTTTGAAATTGCTGCGAGTTCATCGAGCTGGCCGGAAAGCTTTTGCGCATTCTGCTCAACTTCGCTCAAACGGCCTTCGGCAGCCGTGGCGCGCTCTTCCAGTGGATTTGCACGTGCTTCAACAGAGATCGCAGTGCGCAAATCGCTGTCATTGAATCGTATCTTCTCGGCCACTAATTCACCGTTGGATCCGCCACGACCTTCAACTTCAAGATTAAGTCCGCGCAAAATCTGCGTGGACGCGTAGTTTGTCCCGCTGCGCAGAAAACCACCCTTGGTTTTCACAGACGTCCGGTCAGTCAGGCGCACGACCGTGTCGTTGCCGGTGAGATCGCGGACCGTGAACGTATCGACGTCGCGTCGCACGACCACTCCTTTGATCTTCATCTTTTCGCCACTGGCGACTGAGCGGGCTCGGGTTTGATTGTTGTCAGTTTGAGCAAGGGCCAATGGGGAAAGGGTAAGTGCGAGCGCGAATGCAAGCGCAATTGACCGAAACATTCTGAAACTTTTCATATTGGATAACTCCTTCAATTTAGGTTAGGACGTCGCAACAGGCGCGTCGGGTTTACGCGAATCAGATTAGCCGATTCGCGTTTTGCGTTGTCCGCTTCGTACTTGCAGACAGGTTTTTCAAGAGGTTGACAACCAATGCCGCGTCAACTCGGCTGATAGTACTGCACAATGAATCGAAGTCAAGCGCGATCAGTAGCGAAAACGCACTTACCAAGAATTCATCATTCGTTCGCTATGCGATCGCAATACTGAGTTGAATTGTTGAGTTTTGAAATTGAAAGGCGGCGTCACTTGAACGCCGCCGACGTTGTTTTCGCGTGGACCCTCAGATTGCGAACTGTGCAGCTTCCAGGTGCTCTTTGATGTAAGCGAGGAATCTCTCAGCGTCGGCGCCATCGATGATGCGATGATCGAAGCTGAGCGCGAAATAAGCCATGTGGCGAATAGCGACGTAGTCTTCACCGTCCGGCGTGGTCAGAACTTTTGCCCGCTTTTCAATTTTGCCCACACCGAGGATGGCGACCTGCGGCTGATTGATGATCGGCGTGCCGAACAATCCGCCGAAGACGCCGGGATTCGTGATCGTAAAGGTGCCCCCCGCAACTTCGTCCGGCTTCAATTGTTTAGTGCGCGCGCGATCGGCGAGGTCGTTGGCAGCGCGCGCCAAGCCTGAGATTGAAAGATCGTCAGCGCGCTTAATGACCGGCACGATTAGTCCCCAATCGAGCGCGACCGCCATGCCGAGGTTGATATCACGCTTGTAGATGATCTGATCGCCGCTGACCTGGGCGTTGAAAATCGGAAACTTTCGGATTGCGTCAGTGACCGCTTTAAAGATGAACGGCATGTAGGTGAGTTTTGTGCCGGTGCGTTCTTGAAACGCCTTGCGATTTTCGTCGCGCAGCTTCGCGACCTTCGTCATGTCGATCTCGTAAACCGTCGTAACATGCGCGGACGTGCGGCGCGAGAGCACCATGTGATCAGAGATCTTCTTGCGCATCACACTCATTTGCTCGACGCGATCGCCTTCAACAGGTTTGAGAACAGTGACTTGCTGCGTTCCGGGTGCGCCGATTGACGGCTGTTGTGGCATCGCCTGTGGCTGCCGCGTCGGTGTCGCGGCTGGTTGCTGCGCCGCAGGCGCGCCCGATTCGATGAAGCTCAGAATGTCGTTCTTCGTTACCCGGCCGCTCATACCCGTGCCTTCGAGCTTGGCGATGTCGATGCCGTGCTCTTCGGCGATCTTGCGCACGAGCGGACTCGATTTAGTTCGTCGTAATTCTTCGGCAGTTGCGCCGTCATCTTGTGGCGCGACCGGCGCTTGTGCCCGCGGAGCTTTTTCTTCGCGGCGAACGAGCGGTTTCACTTCAGTCTTACCTGACGGCGCGGGCGGCGCGCCTCGTTCAGTTGTCGTGATGGTTGGTTTCGGTCGTTCGATTTGCGCCGGTGGAGTTGATGGTGCAGCAGCTTCGGTAGAAGACGACGGTTCTGCTGATGCGGGCACAGGTGTTTCCTGCTCTTTTGCCGCGGCGGTTTCAGTCGCCGCTGGTTCTACTGGCGCCGAAGGTTTCGCGCTGTCGCCGTCGAGCACCGCGACGACGGTGTTTACTTCAACTGTCTCGCCTTCTTTGTGTTTGATCTCGGTGAGCGTTCCTGCCGCCGGCGCGGGAATCTCAGCGTCAACCTTGTCAGTCGAAATTTCGAAGAGCGGCTCATCGCGTTCGACACGGTCGCCGACATTCTTCAGCCATTTCGTGATTGTTCCTTCCGCGATGGATTCACCCATCTGCGGCATTACCACTTCAGTCGCCATGATGTCTCCAGATTTCGATGTTACGCAGCCACGCCCGTCTGTCTCTCTTCCGCCGTCGTCGGATCAATAACTGTTTTGATCTCGGATATTTTATTCGCCGGAAAACCGCCCTGCTGCGCATGCGCGCGAATCATGTCTTCGCTCGGCGCGATGTAAACGCAGTAGATCTTGTCAGGCGTTACGAAGCTCTCGACCCACTGAATCTGCGGACCAAGGTTCTGCAGCACGCTACAAGACTTCTGTGAAATTCCCTGCAACTCTTGAGGCGACAAATTACCGGCGCCCGGAATCTCTCGTTCAATCACATATTTCGGCATGATCGTTTCCTCCTAATTACGAAAGTCTTTGACAGGATTTACAGGATTGACAAGATATCACTGCTGAATGAGCAAGGTGTTTCCCTCTTGTTAATCTTGTAAATCCTGTCTATTAATAAGCCGCTAGTTTGCGCGCCGCATCTAAAACATCTTTCACTTGCGGCAAGTAATAATCTTCTAACGGTGGCGAATAGGGAACGGGCGTATCGATTGACGCGACGCGCACCACCGGCGCGTCGAGCCATTCAAAAGCTTCCTGCGAAATGATCGCGGAAATCTCTCCGCCTATGCCGCCCGTCAATGACGCTTCGTGCAGGATCAGCGCGCGGCTCGTTTTCTTTACGCTCGCGAGAATTGCTTCTTTGTCGAGCGGCGACAGTGTGCGCAGATCGATCACCTCGACGTCCAAGCCCTCTTTTTCCAACTCTTCCGCCGCGTCCAGCGCCGTCAACACTTGCGCGCCAAAGGTGATGATCGAAACGTCGCGGCCTTCGCGCGCGGTGCGCGCCTTGCCGATCTCAACGATGTAATCGTCTTCCGGAAGCTCTTCACGCAAGCGAGGAAGACGATAAAGTTTCTTGTGCTCGAAATAGAGCACCGGATCCGGATCGCGAATCGCTGCTTTGATAAGACCCTTCGCATCGTAGGCAGTCGCAGGCTCGACAATTTTCAAACCAGCAGTGTTCAGAAAGAAAGATTCCGCGTTCAGCGAGTGAAACGGCCCCGACCGCACGCCTGAACCGCATGGCCCGCGAAACACCGCCGGAATGTTGGCGCCCCAACGATAACGACACTTTGCCGCGTAATTGGTCAACAAATCGAAGCCGCACGAAATGAAATCGATGAACTGAAACTCGGCGACGGGTTTCATCCCCATTAACGCCGCGCCACACGCCGCGCCGACGATGGCCGCTTCTGAGATTGGCGTATCGATCACGCGTTCTTTGCCGAAGTGATCGATGATGCCTTCGGTGACTTTGAACGCGCCGCCGTACACGCCGACGTCTTCACCGATCAAGAACACTGTCGGGTCGCGCTCCATCTCTTCCCAGATACCGGCGCGAATCGCTTCGACCATCGTGGCCTGACCGCCACGCGGTGGGCGTTCGAGTTTGCGTTCCTTTTTTAGGGCCGTGGACATTGTATTGATCAATCCTGCGAGGTCAGTACCGGGAGCGGTAACGACCGGGTCGATTGTGCCGATGTCACTTCTTCGGTCTGATGTCACCCGGTCGCTACCGCTCCCGGTACTGACATCATCTCGTCATGTTTCCAAAATCTTCGGCCTGTATGCCGGCGGCACAATCGAGTTATCAAACACGCCGTAAACTGCACCTTCCGGTTCCGGCATCGGCGAGCTTTCCGCCCATTCGGAATCTTCGTCAATCTCGCGCATCACGCTGGCAGTAATCTCGTCCAGCTTTTCTTTCGTGGCAATTTTCTGATCCAGAAGAAATCGTTCGAAACGATCGATGGGGTCGTTGTGTTTCTCCCACCACTCAATCTCGCCTTCGGGCACATAGCGCTGATCGTCGTGTTCGGCGTGACCTTTGCGCCGATACGTCTTGGCTTCGATCAGAACGGCGCCGCGGCCCGAGCGCGCGTATTCAACCGCCTGCTTAGTTACTTCATAGCAAGCAATCACGTCGTTGCCGTCCACGATGTAACCGGGAATGCCGAATGCCGCGGCGCGCTCAGCGAGATTGCGCACCGCAGTTTGCATGTTCGTCGGCGTCGAATACGCGTAATGATTGTATTCAGCGATCACGATTAGCGGCAGACGCTGCACCGCGGCGAAGTTCATCCCTTCATAAAATGCGCCGGTGCTGGCACCACCGTCGCCGATGTAGGCAAGCCCGACGATATCCTTTTTCTGCATCCGAGCGCCCAGCAGAATTCCCGTCATCACCGGAATCATGTCGCCGAGATGTGAAATCGGCCCGATGAACCCACGGTCCATGTAGCCGAAATGTACGTTCAGATCTTTTCCACCCGAAGGTCCCCAAGCTTTCGCCATGTACTGGGCTAGGATTTCGCGCGGACGAATGCCTTTGACGAAGACCGCGCCGAGATCGCGAATAATCGGCGTGATGAAATCGTCAGGTCGCAGCGCGTAAGCTGAACCAACTGCGGTTGCTTCTTGCCCCAGCGAACGGTAAACGCCGCCGACAACTTTCGTCTGACGATAGAGATTGACAATGCGTTCTTCTACGAGTCGCGTCAGTTTCAGATAACGATACAGCTCGAGCATCTGCGCTTTTGTTAGGGAAGACCTCGTTATGCAACTCAGCGGCTGCCCGTCAGCAACTTTGCGCGGCGCGTACTTTGTGCTGATGCGCATTTGAAAAGCCGGCCTGCGATGATGCGAGCCGCGCCTTTGATTTCCTTTTTGTTTATTTTCAGACATTCGGACTCTATATATGAATCGCCATGCCCTCCACGTTTTCGGAAGCTTCCATCACCGCTTCGGACACCGTCGGGTGCGCGTGCATCGTGCGGCCAAGTTCTTCCGCGGTTGATTCGAGCTGCATCGCTACGCAAGCTTCCGCAATCAATTCCGTAGCGTGCGGGCCGATGATGTGCACGCCGAGAATCTCGTCGTACTTCTTTTCGCTAACGACTTTCACGAAGCCTTCTTCTTCGCCTAGGATGCGCGCCTTGCCCGAGGCGCTGAACGGAAACTTGCCGACCTTCACGTCATAGCCAGCTTCCTTCGCTTTCGCTTCGGTCAGGCCAACTGAGGCAACCTCAGGATCGCAGTAAGTGCAGTTCGGAACGAGGCGCAGATTAATTGGCCGCGGGTTTTTGCCGGCGAGATGCTCGACCGCCACGATGCCTTCCTTCGAAGCAAGGTGCGCGAGCAAAGGCGTCGGCACCACATCGCCGATCGCGTACACGCCCTTCTCCGCCGTCTGCTGGTATTCGTCTGTCTGAATGAAACCTTTTTCGATCTTGATCTTTGTCTTTTCCAACCCAAGGCCTTCCGTGAAGGGCATGCGGCCAACTGCCACCAGGAGCATCTCCGCTTCCAATCTCACATCCTCACCCTTTGAAGTTTTGCCGCTGACTACGACGCCTTTATCAGTTTTCTCGAGTTTCTCCAGCTTCGTATCAACCTGCGATTTGATCCCGCGTTTGCGGAACGACTTTGCGAGTTCCGCCGAAACTTCTTCGTCTTCAAGCGGAACCAGACGCGGCAGCAATTCGACAATCGTCGTTTCCGCGCCGAAGCGCGAATAGACCGACGCGAATTCGACGCCCACTGCACCCGCGCCCATCACGATCAGAGACTTCGGGACTTCGGTTAGCTCGAGAATGTGATCGCTGTTCACGACATGCTTGCCGTCGGTTTCGAATCCAGGGATTGGACGCACAACTGAGCCCGTCGCGATGATGATGTTCTTCGTCTGAATCGTTTGCTTGCTTCCATCTTCACCGGTGACTTCGACTTTGCCGGGCAATGCAAGTTTCCCACTCCCCTTGAACACCGTGCATTTGTTTTTCTTCATCAAGTACTCGATGCCCTTCGAGTTCTTCATCACGACCTTGTCTTTGCGCTTCTGCACGTCGGCGAAAGCGAGTTGAATCGCCGACGCCTGCACGCCGAAATCCGCCGCATGTTGCATCTGCTCGTAAACGTGCGCCGACATCAGAAGCTGTTTCGTCGGGATGCAGCCGCGCAGCGTGCACGTGCCGCCGAGGCGCTTATCTTTTTCGACAATCGCGACTTTCAAGCCCAATTGTCCGGCGCGAATCGCCGCGACGTATCCGCCGGGTCCGCTGCCGATCACTGTCACATCGAATTGTTCGTTAGCCAATTTGGAAGGGTCCTCTCCGTTGTAGCGCAACTTGTTAAGTTGCGTAAACCAACTCGCAAGTTAACAACTTGCGCTACATTTTTAGATCATTTGAAAGACTCGCATTATAATCGCTCGCGCTTAACCAAGTCCAAAGTCCCAAGTCCAAGGTCCAAAGTTGGCGTCGCGTAAAAGGACTTTGGATGTCGGACGTTGGACTATTAAGACTATGAAACATTCTGAAGGCTTTCTAAAAATAGTTAATGATTCGAAGACCCGGATCAAGGAAGTTACGGTGGCGGAAACGCGCGACCGGCTGGCCGCAAACCCGAACGCGAAGTTGATCGACGTGCGCGAAGACAATGAATGGGAAGCAGCGCACGCCGCCGCCGCGGTTCACCTCGGCAAGGGCATTATCGAACGCGACATCGAAATGTCCGTTCCGGACAAGTCCACCGAACTGATTCTGTACTGCGGCGGCGGCTACCGCTCGGCGTTGGCAGCGGACGTCTTGCAGAAGATGGGCTACACGAACGTGTTCTCGATGGCTGGCGGCTGGAAGGCTTGGAAGGAATCCGGCGCGCCAGTCGAAACGCCGTAAACAGACCTGTTTCTCGTAACCGAAATGGCCACGGCCACGTCAATAGAGTTCTAGTCAGAAGGGTTTCGTTTTAAACGGGACTAAGTAAGTCATCAATCATTCCAATCCTGGCGGGCTATCGCTCGCCTTCTAAACAGTTGTCTGGTCAGGAGTAAAACCATGAAGAAACTCTACCTGCTTACCATTAGCCTGTTCGTATTCACGTTTAGTTCGATTGTTTTCGCCCGCGAGGCGAAGCTGGTTCGTTATCCCAGCTACTCGAACGGCCGCGTCGCGTTCACCTATCTCGCCGACATCTGGGTCGCGGATGAGAACGGCGGTAATGTTCAGCGTCTCACGGTCAATCGCGCGCGTGACGCTTACCCGAAATTCTCGCCCGATGGAAAATGGATCGCGTTCTCGAGTGATCGCAACGGCAATCTCGACGTGTACATCATTCCGTCCACGGGCGGAACGGCGAAACAGCTTACGCATCATTCGGCTGACGATACGGTGCTTGGCTGGACGCCCGACGGCCGTGGGATTCTCTTCAGCAGCCAACGCGGCGAAGATTTTATGGCCCAGCTTTATGTCGTCAGCGTCGATGGCGGCATGCCATCGCACGCCGGGCCGGACATGGGAAATGCCGCGAGCTTCTCTCCCGATGGCAAACGCATAGCCTATAACCCGAAAGGGCAGGTGTACTGGCGCAAATACTATCGCGGCGCGTACGCGACGGACGTCTGGATCGAAGACGTCTCGGCAAAGAAGTTCACGCAATTAACGGATTTTGACGGCCTCGACTCGTGGCCGATGTGGAGCCGCGACGGTGACATCTATTTTGTCAGCGACCGTGACGGCAACGGTCTGACCAACATCTGGCGCACTGCCGAGGCCGGCGGCAAGGCGGAAAAGGTCACCTCGTTTCGGAGCGGGGATGTGCGGTTTCCATCGATCAGCGCGGACGGCCGCACGATAGTTTTCGAACATGACTTCGGCATCTGGAAGCTCGACACGGCGAGCAAGAAGGTAACGCCGATCAAACTCGACATCGATGCGGAGACGGCCGAAAACGACACCGAAATGCGCGCCTTCAGTTCTGAGTCTGACGATTACGACCTCGCGCCGAGCGCGCGGCGGCTGGTCGTCTCTGTGCACGGCGAAATCTTCAGCGTACCGGTTGAAGAAGGCGACATTCGGCAAATCACCGACAGCTCAGCGCGCGATCGCGGTGTCGCTTATTCGCCCGACGGCAAATGGCTCTCGTTCATTTCCGACAGCAGCGGACGCGAAGAACTTTACGTCGTGGCCGTCGATGGCTCAGGCGAAGCGCAGAAGCTGTCCGACATCGACACACTGAAGCTTGGCTACAACTGGTCGCCTGATTCGAAAGAGATTGCGTTCACGACCTCGGACAGCAAGCTCCGGAAGGTGAATGTGGGCACGAAGCAGACTGTCGAGATTGATTCATCGCGTTACGGCAACATCTCGACGCCGGAATGGTCGCCTGACGGCAAGTGGCTGGCCTACTCGAAAGCCGACGCGAGCCGCACGACCGACGTCTACGTCATTGCGTCTTCGGGGCAGGAGAAGGAAGCGCACAAGGTCACCTTCGATTCTTACGACGATCGCAGTCCGCGTTTCGCTCCGGACGGTCGCAAACTTTTCTTCATCCGATCTGAATCTGCCGGTGGGGGCGGGTTCGCGAATGCTTCAGTGCAAATCTATTCTCTTGGGCTCGAGAAACTCGATCGCGATCCGGACGACCCGGAAGAGCGACCCGACGCCGAAGCTGCGCCATCTGGCGCAGGTGAAGGTGGCGAAGGCGCAAGCCCGCAGCGTCGTCCGCCGATGAACCGACCGCCACATGAAACAAAGATGGATTGGACCGGCATGAAGCGTCGTACGCGACAAGTCACGCGCATGCCATTCCCAATTTCAACGTTCACGGTGGCGCCTGACAGCCGCACCATTGTGTTTGTCACTTCCGAACCGTCCGCGACCACGCAGGTTCCGGTGATTTATTCGATTCAGGAAGACGGCAAGCGCCTGGCGCGCATCACTTCCGGCGGAGCAGCGCAAGGTGAAGGCGAAGGCGGTCCCGGCGGCGGCGGGTTTGGCGGCGGCATTGGCGATCTCACCATCTCGCGCGATGGACGCACGCTGTTTTTTCGCGAACGCGACGGGATTTATTCGATCGCGTTGGGAGCAGGCGCCGCATCAGCTGTGGCTGGTCGTGGACCGGCGACCGGCGGCGGTGAGGGCGCGCGGCGACGTATCAACTTCAACGTGCGCGTAAAGATCAATCGTCCAACGGAGTGGGCGGAGATGTTTGGCGATGCGTGGCGCACGATGAAATATCGCTTTTACGATCCGGCCATGCACGGCATGGATTGGGACGCAGCCAAAGCCAAGTACGAGCCACTGGTTGAATTCGTCGGCGATCGACAGGAGTTGCTCAACATCATTAACGAGATGATTGGCGAGTTGAACGCTTCGCACACGGGCGCGGCGCCTCCACCGCGCGGGCTCGGCGGAGCAGGCTCAACGGGCCACCTCGGTATTGAACTCGAGCCTGATACGACGGCCGGCCGCTACCGCGTTGCTTACATTTACGAAAATGGACCGGCCGACAAGGATTGGGTCAAAGTGAGCGTCGGCGACTATTTAGTTGCCATCGGCGGCAAAGAAGTGAAGGCCGGGGATGAATATTGGCAGCTGCTGAACGATCGCCTCAATCGCAAAGTCGAAGTTACTTTCAACAACAAACCCTCCACCGAAGGCGCCTGGAAAACTCGCATTGAAGCCATCAACTCTGCCGCGTATTCGAACCTTCGCTACGAGCGTTGGGTGAAAGAACGTCGCCAAAAGGTTGATGAGCTGTCGGGCGGACGCATCGCTTACCTTCATATTCAGGCGATGAACCCGCCCAGCCTGCGCAAATTCGAAAAAGAGGTTCGCGAGTTTCGTAACAAGGAGGCAATGATCATCGACCAGCGTTGGAACGGCGGTGGCAACATCGAGCAGGAGCTGCTCGCGATTCTCGTCCAGCGGCAATATCAGGTTTGGCAACCGCGTGGGGTCGAAGCCAGCGGTCGTCCATTTGCCGGTTACTTTGGACCGAAGGTCGTGCTGCAAAACTGGCGTTCCGCTTCCAACGCCGAGATGTTCCCGGCTGGTTTCCGCGCGCTTGGCTTGGGCAAGGTCATCGGGACTCCGACGATGGGCGCGGTGATCGGCACGGGAAGTTATTCACTCATCGATGGCTCTACGGTGCGCACGCCTGGCGTCGGCGTTTATCTCGCGGACGCGAAACACACCAACATGGAAAACTATGGGGTGCAGCCTGACATTCGCGTGGACAATTTGCCGGAGGACAACCTCGCCGGCCGCGATCGCCAACTGGATGTGGCAGTTGAAGATCTGATGAAACAACTGGGCAGTCAAAAGCGGAACATCGCGAGTAAAGAACAGCAGTAACGCTTAGAATTAACTTGCGCACTTTAGAGGCGGGCGTTGCCCGCCTCTTTTGTTTTCAAATCGATTATCCAGCTATTCGGCAATCGCTTTTCGATCAGATAGCCCTTGAAATTCAGCCACCGCGCCACTCGGTTCAGAACCACGCTGTCCGAAGTGATCGCGACCCTTTCAGACGAAACGATCCGTTCGTCGGGATTGAAAAGCAGATCGACTCTCCACGGCCAGCCCCGCGTCGCGGCAACTTCGCGCATCAGTTTCGCGAGACGGCCGCTGTTGGAAATCGGCTGATCCAGAATCCACTCAACGGACTGCACGCGCAGCTGCTCCAGCTGCTCACCGATCAAGACGATGGCGGATTCAGTCTCACTGACTGCGCGATACGATCCGTGGACGCTCGACAGATCGCGAATGCAGTCGTCGCGACAAAGCAGCAACACCCCTCCGCTCAACGCCGCTTCGATGTTGATGATCAAATTGAAACCGTCGATAATGATTTGCTGGTCCACAACACCCTCAACCGAAATGTTCGTTGAAGCTCTGGTCGCGAGATTTTGATCTGAACAAGCGGCCCGTGCGACGGCAAGACGTTGACGGTCAGTCAGGGTAAACTTGTCGCCGACTAATTTGAGAGCAGCTTTCGGTGTGTAGCTTCGCGTGAGCAGCCATGACAACTCGGCGACGGCTGCTCGCAAGCACGGGAGTTGTGTGTCGCTGAATAGTCCGCGGTCGGCGGGATGCGCGCCGCGATGCTGGCGTCGATCGGGACTCACGCGAGTTACTCAGCGCGCAAAGTGTAGGCCGAACCGTCCCATTTGAATTCGTTACGGCCAATCTCGTATTGCACCACGTCAAGATCGTAGTAGTGCGCGTGCTTCTCGTACTTCATGCCAAGCTTTTCGAGGACGTGAATCGACGCCGCGTTCAGCGGTTTCGTGATGGCCACGATCCGATCGAATCCACGATCTTCGAATCCAAACCTCAACGCGGCGCGCCCCAGTTCGGTTGCGAACCCTTTGCCCCAGTTTTCTTTTGCCAGGTGGTAGACGACTTCGGGCGTGCCGAACAATGAACGCAGGCCCCCAAAACCAATGAAAGCGTCAGTGGCTTTGTCGATTGCAGCCCAACGCCCAAAGCCGTTTTTGCTCCAATTCGCAATGATGCTGTCGAGCGCCTTTGCGGCTTCTTCGCGGCCGGCAGGTTTACCTTCGCCAACGTATTTCACGACTTCAGGATCGGCAAACATCGCCGCCAGATCATCAAGATCGTCGGGACGAAACATGCGCAGCCGCAGTCGCTCAGTTTCGATTGTCGGCATCTATCTTACTGAAGAACACACGCAGAACGCGGCGGGACGATATGCTAAACAAAGACAGCCAGTCAAACTCTCTGAGGCGGCAAGGTCTTTGCGCTCACTGGCAATGTGTTACTCTCGCGCCATCTGCATCTGCGTGAGAGATTTTGCAACGATCAATATCTCGCGTTATGCCGAACACGAAAACGAAACAACCTGAAAGCTCGAAACCGGGTTCGTTGAAACGGCTCCTGAACGCTCTCGGCCCTGGCCTGATTACCGGCGCGGCTGACGATGATCCTTCGGGAATCGGAACCTACTCAATGGCCGGCGCTTCGCTGGGCTTTGCGACTCTGTGGACAGCAATCCTCACGTTTCCGCTGATGACGGCGGTCCAATTCCTTTGCGCAAAAATCGGGATGGTCAGCGGCATGGGACTGGCCGGAGTGCTGCGAAGGCATTACTCGCGAGCGGTGCTGTTCCCGGCGGTCGGCGCGCTGCTAATCGCTAACACGATCAACGTCGGCACAGACATTGGCGCGATGGCCGCGGCAATAAATCTTATCGTTCCGATACCCCTTCATTGGCTGGTTGTGGCGATCGCCGTGCTTATCGTGGTGGTGCAAGTTTGGGGTTCATATCGGGCAATCGCCCGTGTTTTCAAATGGCTGACACTGACATTGTTCGCGTATATCGGTGCTGCGATCCTCGCGCGCCCGCCGTGGCGCGAGGTTCTGAAAGCGACTTTCATTCCCCATTTGAGCTGGAACGGTAAGTACCTCGTGACATTGGTGGCGATCCTGGGCACGACCATCTCGCCTTACCTTTTCTTTTGGGAAGCCAGCGAAGAGGTGGAAGAAGAGATGAAGATGGGCCGCCGCACGCTCGAGGAACGCGAGGGTGCAACGTATGCCGAGTTGAAAGCGGCCGCATGGGACACGAACGTCGGCATGTTTTTCTGCAACCTGATTTTTTATTTCGTCATCCTGGCCGCCGGAGCCACGCTTCATGCTTCCGGCAAAACCAACATTCAATCTGCGGCTGAAGCAGCGCAAGCTCTGACGCCGTTGGCAGGCCGCGCGGCCTCGCTTCTGTTCGCGTTTGGATTGATCGGTTCGGGTTTTCTCGCCGTTCCCGTTTTGAGCGGTTCGTGCGCTTACGCTGTAGCCGAAGCTTTTGGCTGGGAGTGCAGCTTGAACGACAAGCCGCGCGAGGCAAAGCAGTTTTATTTGATAATCGCTCTGTCGACGTTAATCGGATTGTTAATAAACTTTCTCGGCATCAATCCCATGGCGGCTCTGTTTTGGACCGCGGTTATTAACGGACTGCTGTCGCCGCCGTTGCTGGTGATCGTCATGCTGGTCTCAAACAATCAAAAGATCATGGGCGACAAGACAAATAGTTTAGCCGCGAACTTTGTGGGCTGGGCTACCGTGGCGATCATGTTTGCCGCTGCGGTGGCGATGGTTCTGACCTGGAACAAGCAGTAGGCTTGTCGAAATCGCAGCGACATAGTGGAGGCGTCATCCATAAAAGTACTTTTCGACTAGACAATCAATGGTGTAATCTCGCCTCCGAAAAGTTAAGTTGGTGATGATGAAGCGCGACGCCGCCACGACCGAACGCCTGAGAAAGCTGATTGCTCAGATTGAAGCACTCACCAAAAATGGCGAGCTCCGCTGGGAACGGCAAGCCGGCTCGGCGCACCGGTTCGCGCGATGGAATAACAACCTGCTGATTCTTGGGCCGGCGGCAATCGAGGACAAGCATTTGCCGCGCTACCTGTTCATTACACCTTTCGACTCGCCGGATTACATCGAAATAAATTCCGACGATAAAGAACTCGGACCGTCTGTCGTCAACCTGTTCAAACAAGTCGATGCCACGACCAGGAACGAGCCGGCGGTCGATCCATTTGCAATCGATTCTGCGCTGCTGGATCGTCTTATCCAGCAGTAGCCCGGAACATCCTCAAGGAAACTGATATGGCTGAAGATCTGACTCAACTAAGCGAAGAAGCACAGAGCCTGGCTCGCGTACCGCTTTTCAAACGGCTCGAGCCGCACGAGCTCGAGAACCTCGCCGAAGAAGTCGATCAGGTAAATTTCAAAGCCGGCGAAACCATTTTCAGCGAACACGATCGCGGCGATTCGTTGTACGTACTCGAGACTGGGACTGTGCGCATCTGGGTGTTCGACGAGGACGTGAAGGAAGTGACGCTGGCCGAACTGAAGCCGGGAGACTTCTTTGGCGAGCTAGCTGTTTTGGATCGCGGCGAACGGTCGAGCAGCGCGACGGCCATTGTCGATACGCACTTGCATCGGCTGAGCAGCGATGATTTCCAGAAGTTTCTCATGCAGCACCCGGACGCGTCGATCGACGTGATCTGCGAAATTGCCGCGCGGATGAGGCAGACGAATTTACTCGTAACTCAACGGGCGGCGCGCAACATCAACGTCGAGATGGCAGAGCGCGCGACGATTGGTCAGCGCATCGCCGACAAGGTAGCGTCATTCGGTGGTTCCTGGACCTTCATCATTATCTATCTAAGTTTTCTGGTTGGGTGGATGGCATTTAACACGTTCATCCTGGTGCACTATGGCCACCGTGAAGGAGGCGCGCAGTTCGATCCGTATCCTTACATCCTGCTGAACCTGATGCTGTCAATGACGGCCGCACTGCAGGCACCCATCATCATGATGTCGCAGAACCGCGCCGCGGAAAAAGATCGGCTGGCCGCAGAGCAGGATTTCAAGGTGAACCTGAAAAGCGAGCTGATGCTGGAAGAGCTAGTGCGAAAACAGCGCGCGCGCGACGTGCAGATGGATCAACTCAACAGCGCCTTGAAAATACTCCAGGCGTCGCTGCAAAAAAACCAAACATAGTTCGGGTTATTGCGGGGGGCGGCGCGGCGTGTTCGTCGGCGTGGGCTGCCGCACATTGCTCGCCGGGGTTGTCGGTCGCCCGGCCGTCGCACCTGGTGCAGTTGCGGTTCTGCCGGAGCGGGTCAGCGCGATGCGCTTCTCGCTGCCGGTCGGCTGATTCACCATAACTTTGATCGTGCGATAAGTTCCGTCGTGCGCTTTGTTCGTTGGGTCGTAGCTGATCACGTACTGAGTTCGCAGGTCGCGCACGATCTCGTTGGCGATGCTCGGCAGCTCGGAAATCGATTGTGGAAAGAAAGCGCGTCCACCGGTTTCGGTCGCCAGCTTGTTAATTAGGCTCACTGCTTTGTCCCGAGGACTCTTGCGAATCAAACCTTTCTCAGCGTCAAGCTCGTTTACGAAGCCGATCACATAAATCTGCACATCCTGCTCGCGCAGATGTTGAAACAGTAGCTCTTGGGTATAGTAACTCGCGCGGTCTTCGCCATCTGTTACGACAATCAGCGCGCGCCGCCGGCGATCGTCACCGGTTCCTTTCTTATATTCGGCAATGTGTTCAGCCGCGAGATACACGCCGTCGATCACGGCAGTTTGGCCGCCTTCAATGAACAACGTGTCGAGGCCGTCCATCAGAGCGTCTTTGCTGGGGGTGAAATCCTGCACGGTTTCGATCTTGTCGCTGCTGATGAAACGCTCGAGGAAAGTTTCGTCGCCAGGTTTGTTGCTCTCGATGATTGTCTTCGTGGCGCTGATGACCTGATCGAAGGCCCCGCGTAAAGAGCCCGATGTGTCCACCGCCATTCCGTAAATCACTGGAACTTCTTCCTGTGTGAAAGAAAAGACCGGTTGCGGCACACCGTCTTCGTAGACTTTGAATTCATCCTGTCGAATGCCATTGATCGGCCGGTTGTTGCGGTCGATCACACGAACGTTCAACGTCACCAGTTCGGCATTGAATTTCAGAATGTCGCCTTCGCTGATTTCCGCTGAATTCGGATCGGGCGTCGGCGTCGGCTTCGGTTTCAAAATCGGTGGTGGCGGCGGCTCGCCAAGTTGTGGCGCGATGCGGCGGCCCGGGCCCGTCTGTGCGGGCGTGGGCGCAGGTTGCTGCGGAGTCGGCGTTGCCGTTGGCGCCGCGGTGGTCGTGCGCGGCCGCTGTTGAGCGCTGGTTACTCCGGCCACTATTAACGACAGCGTCGCCAGGGCGCTCAACCAGACGGCGAGAGTGCCGCGCCGGGACTGAAAAAGCTCAAGAATGCGAAAGCTCATCAAAGATTACCTTGTGAGAATAAAAGCCTAATGTCAAACCTATTTCGCCGGCCAGGAGAGATTGTAATGGATGCTGGAGAGACGAGTTTGCGTTGGCTGAACTTCGTCCCAAGTCCAATGTCCAAAGTCCAAGGTCGAATCTACGAGCCACTTCCCTAACCGAACTTTGGACTTTGGACTTGGAATCTGGGACCGTAATTCATTTCGGATTCGCGATCGCGAAATACCCTTCTTTGTAGCGCGGGAACAAGCGAGGCAAACCGCGCGGCGGAGTGAGCTTGACTTTGATCTTGTGCCACTTGCCGTCATTCACAAAGTTTCCCGGCCGGTACCCAATCGAGTATTGATGGCGCAGCTCCAAAGCGATCTGCTCAAAGATGTCGTCCATCTCCGCCGGGCCACGTGGATAGAAAGCTTTGCCTCCGGAGACGCCGGCCAACTCGTCCAGAATGCTCTGGCCCTCCATGCCCAGCGAGCTGCCCACGTCGCTGCCACCGAGAATTCCGATCGCATAAAGCACGACGTCGGATTCTTTCAGCACACGACGCAACTCATTGAAGGTGTAACGTGAATTGTTGTCCTGGCCGTCGCTAATCAACAGCAGCGCGCGCTTTGCGTGCGTGCCGCGCTGCACCCGTTCCACGCCCAGATAGCACGCGTCGTAAAGGGCGGTGTTGTTCTTCGTCTGAACAAACGTCAGTTTGTCGAGCACTGAGTTGCCATCGCGCGTGCGATCCATCAGCAACTGCGCTCGTGAATTGAAAGCTATCAGAAAATATTCGTCGCGGTCGTGACTGGTCTGAATAAAGTGGGCCAGGGCATCGCGCGCGCGCCGCACTTTGTCGCCGCTCATCGACCCGGACACGTCGAAAATTACGCCAACCGACACCGGCGAATCGTCGTCGCTGAAGAAGGTAATCTCCTGTTGCTGCTTATCATCGAAGATCGAGAACGCGTTTTTCGAAAGCCCTGAAACAAATCGGCCGTAGAGATCGGTGACCGTGACCGTGAAAGTAATCAGGTCGGTGTTCGTGATGACCGGGATCTTTTCGTCTACTTCATTTCCGGGTTTTTGCTGCTGGCCATCAGCCGTTCGCGGTTTTTGGTTGGTCGCGGGCGGCAGCTCTGGTTGCGTCGTCGGCGTCTGCGGGCGCACTGGCTCGACCTTCAGTAACTCATTGGTCGGCGTCGGCGATGGTTTTTCGACCGGTTTCTTCTGAGCGCTTCCGGTTCGAGACGCTGCCAACGCAGCAAGGCAAAAAACAGCGAAGAATAAAAGAATGGCAAGTGCTGACTGGCGACGCGGCTTCATGAAGAACCCCCATCCTGGCGAAAGCGTCTAAGCCTTCGATTCGATGACCGGCGATGCGTCAACAGTTGCGCGTGAGGGGAAACATCAGTGCGCCCCTGAAGCCGAAACGAATTTCGGCCGGCTATTCTACTTTAAAGAGTCTGCGCTGCCTTGAAGAGTTCAGCACAGCTTCACCCTGAAAGAACGCTGCGGGGAGACGCTGCGCGATGCCAGGACAGTCGGCTGATGGACGGCATTGTAGGACAGCAA
>DASYTZ010000083.1:0-9999 GCA_036001745.1 Pyrinomonadaceae bacterium | reverse complement strand
GGCAGTTGTCTTCTGGCTGGCGGGCGCGAAAAACTTCGGCAACGCGAAGCAAGCGCCCTCAAACACTTCATCGCCTTCTAAACTTACGACCGAACGAAAGACGAGCGGACTCGACCCGACACTGTCGCGCGACATTGAAGAAGCAATTGCTCAGAGCGATTCGGCGCAGGCGCGTTGGGGCGTGTTCGTCGTGTCAACGAAAGATGGCCGCATTGTGGTTTCCAACAACGGCGACAAACTCTTTACGCCTGCGTCGAACATGAAGATCTACACGACCGCCGTCGCGCTCGATCTGCTTGGCGCGGATTATCGTTGGCGGACTTCCGTCTACGCGGTGAAACAGCCCGACGCCAGCGGCGTGATTGATGGTGATTTGATCCTGTACGGTCGCGGCGCTCCGGACCTCGATTCGAAGAAAAAGGAAAGCTTGCCAGCGCTGGTCGATCAACTCTACGTGCGCGGCGTGCGCCGCGTCCGCGGCAACATCGTTGGGGACGAAGGGTATTTTCGCGGCGAGATGCATGGCGATGGCTGGCAGTGGAATGACTTGCAGTGGTACTACGGCGCGGAACCGAGCGCGCTATCGATCGACGAAAACAGTGTCGAAGTAACGATGGGTCCGGCAAATAAAATATCTGCATCTGCCAGCGTAGTCGTGAACCCAAACGATAGTTACTTTGCACTGACAAACAGCGCCACGACCGGCGCGCGTGACGCGCCTACGACGATCGGAATCAACCGCGGCCTCTCGAATAACGACGTTCATGTCTGGGGTGAGTTTCCGATTGGCGGCCGAGCATTCTCTGCGTTTCTATCTGTCCACAATCCCGCGCTACACGCCGCGACCATTTTCAAACAGTTGCTGAAGGCACGCGGGATTCAGGTTGATGGCGACGTTCGTGGTCGCGACTTTCGCGTTGCTGAGTCTGAGAAGTTGGATCCGCGGAACGCAGTCGAGCTGGCATTCATCGAAAGCGCGTCGTTGGCGGACGTGGTTCGTAAGACAAACAAGGAAAGCAACAACCTCTATGCTGAGTTGATTCTCCGCACGTTGGGGAAAGAACGCGGAGCAACGGCACCGGACTCAGACCCGCGCAAGAATGCTTCGCGCGGCGACGACGTCGCAGGCACGGCGGTAGTCACAAAGTGGCTGAACGATCACGGCATCAACACGGCGGCGCTGGCAATCCATGATGGCTCGGGTCTGTCGCGTTTGGATCTCGTTACGCCGGAAAGCACGGCGCGCCTTCTTGCAATTGCTGCGCAGAGCGGGTGGAGCAAGACCTTTCAGGATTCGTTGCCGATCGCAGGACGCGATGGAACTCTTGAAGGGCGACTCAACAACGTCGCCGGACGAATCGTCGCGAAAACGGGTTCGCTGACATATGACCACTCGTTATCTGGTTACGTGACCACAGCGTCAGGCGAAATCCTCGCGTTTTCGATAATCTGTAATGACGCAACCGGTAGGACCCATCCCATTAGGGCAATCGACGAAATTGGAAGTCGGATTGCTGGGTACATTCCATAAACCAAAAACCCCAAAAAAAGCTCGGCTTTTCACCGGCAACCTAGTCTTGTTTGCCCTAGACAAACCCAGTTCAACACAGTAGTATTGGCTAGGAACGGCCTGCGGGCGTTTCCTCCTTGCCCTGCACGACAACCGCCTCCTCGTTTCTTCCGGGAGCACACATCGATGATCACATTTGGCAGAATTCTCTCTTTGACTCTGTTACTAGCGACCCAGACTGCTGTCATCGCAGCGCAGAGCCCACTGACAGCCAAGGCAAACGGTTTTCAGCCGCAGCCAACTTCCGCCGGCGCGAACGACAACGATCGCGGGCGCGACGGATTGCTCGGACCGGTGAGACGCATTCGGACGGAGGTCATCAAAGTTACGAGTGCTGATGGTAAAGTAATCGAGAACGGCAAACGCGTGTTGCTCGAAGCCGCGGAATACGATCTCAAAGGCGCGAAAACGGTTAATCAATATTTTCCGGTCGCGGGATCAGCACCGACCGGTCGCGAAGTTTACAAGTACGATGACAAAGGCAACATCAACGAGATGACGTTGATGGGAACCGACGGCTCGATGCTGAGTAAGGAGATTTACAAATACGAATATGATTCGCTGGGTAACTGGACCAAGATGACGACTTCAGTTGCTGTCGTCGAGAATGGCGCAATAGGTTTTGAGCCCACTGAAATAACTTACCGAACGATTTCCTACTATCTCGATGCGACCTTAACAAAGATGCTGCAACCATCGAACAATGTTGTTTCGGCACCGGCGAGAGACAGCGGAAATGCCAACGTAAAATCAGTTCCACAGCAAACGATTGTCGCGCCATTGCAAATGACGCGTCGTTCGCCGATAACGCTTACGGGACAATCGTTCCAGCCGATGGTCGCGGACGTTCGCAACGTTTCGTTCATAAATAATTCGAAAGTTACGGTCGACAATGCGCCGAGTCCGCCGGAGCGGCCTTCGCGCCCGCCTGTTTCAGGAGGCGTGCTCAATGGCAGCGCAATAAGCCTGCCGGCGCCGGTCTATCCTGAAACGGCTCGCCGCATGCACGCGTCGGGCACAGTCGAAGTTGAAGTAGTAATCGATGAGAACGGTAAGGTTTCGTCGGCCAAAGCCATTACTGGCCCGGGTGCTTTCCGCGACAGCGCTGTTCAGGCTGCATTGCGTGCCCGGTTTACGCCGAGCAAGCTGTCGGGACAAGCGGTAAGAGTCACCGGCAAGATTGTCTACGTTTTCAAACTGCCTCAATAGCCAATTGCCGATCAGCCGTTCGCGGCTCACGCCTAACTAGAGGAACCCCAATGGCACTCACTGGAGAACTTAACGATCTTTCGCTCGCCGAATTGATCGAGTTTTTTTGCAACCAGCGAAAGACTGGACGCCTGAAAGTAATCTACCCCGTCGGCGCCGGTTACTTTTATCTGAAATCAGGCGCGGTCATTCACGCGCGCTTTGGCGACCTGCGTGGGATCGACGCAGTGTATTACGCGTTGACTCAGCCCAATGCATCTTTCACGTTCAGTTCCGCGTTCGAAGCACCCGAACATTCGATCAATCAACCATGGACATCCGTAGTCCTGGAAGGTTTGCGGCGACTGGACGAAGGCGTCGTCCCTCGGAAGCCGTCTGTAAACAGCACCGAGGAAGCGCACGAGGGCGTTCCCCAACCGAACACCGAATCAGCTTCCAAGACCAAGCCAAGTGTTCTTCCGGAAAAATCAAGTATTGCGTCGGCCGATTCGGCGGAAGACGTCCAGGCGTTTGGAGTTTTGCTTTCGGCGTCAGAAAGTCTTTCCTTCGCGCGGCGTCGCTGGAATCCGGCGATGGTTGCGGTCGCTGTCGTTGTGCTAATTGCTGTCGTGGGTGTGCCATGGGGTTGGTATACGCACAAGAAAGGTGCGCGTATCGCAAGCGAAGCGAGCGCCGCCACCGCGCCCGCGCCGACGACATCGAATGAGGTTCAATCCGAAACGCCCGCGCCAGAGGCCCAGCCTTCAGCAAACACCGACGCGGCCGAAATAGCCAAGCGGCAGCGCGAAGCCCGAGCCCGAGAACGCGCGAAAGCGCTCGAGCAAGGCAATCCGAATGTTGGCAATGTTGACTCGCCAACGAAACCTGTTCCGCCCCCGACTTCGAGCAGCGCGATATCCAACAAGCGAGCGACTGTTCAAGTGACCTACGATGAGAATGGGCGAGTGACGGCGGCGTCTGGCGGAGACGCAACTGCGTTGCGGATTGCGCGACAGAAACGTTTTCCGCCAGGCAAGCCAGGTTCGGCGACCATAACGATCCCGATCAACTAAATACGCACCGAATTCGTTCTGCGCGCGGCACAATCCCACAACCTTCCATGGCATTCATTCGGACAAGAGTCTGTGTTACGTTCGGGCTTGCGCTGCTCGTTCTTTTTTCATCTTGTTCATTTTCGCCAAAGCCTCGCAGAGTATATTTCGTGGCACTCGGTGATTTTCCCAACCAGGCTATCGACGAATTGGTTAGTCACTACGAGGACAAGTTCAGCATCAGGATTGAGAAACTTCCGCGAATACCGTTGGATGCAAGCTTTGTAGACAGGAGCCGAAACCAAATTGTGGCAGAGGCTTTGATTGCTTTGTTAAGAGAAAAGTCTGCGAACCTGCCCAGCGATCCAAGCCCAATCGTAATCGGCTTAACCCAGGAAGATATCTACATTCGCAAGTACGCCGGGCGCTTCGCCTTCAATTATCGCGAAGATGATAAGTTTGCGGTTGTATCTACGGCCCGAATGGACCCAATCAATTTCGGCAAGGCGGCAGATGAGGCGCTGTTGAGTGCAAGATTAAGAAAAATGATCACAAAAAACATTGGCATCCTCTATTTTCGAAAACCTCTGAACAACAATCCACGCAGTGTTTTGTATGGGAATGTGGGCGGCCTGGAAGAACTTGACGCCATGAGCGAGGAATTCTAAATCTCGTGTCCAGTCATTTTATTAAAGCCAACACCTCATCTTCACTCAGAACTGCGGAAGCTTTTTTAGCGGATTCATAAATCCGATTGACGCGTTCTTCGCTGGCCTCGAGCCCGTGACTCTCAAGCCAGAAGAGCACGTTCGATTTGCCGCTCATCGGGCCAATCTCGATCACCTGCTTCAGACCAAATTGTCCGGCGGGGACTCCTGAGTAGATCAAATCGGCGAGTTCGGTGTCACCCTTTTTGTAACTCTTGATGACTGCGGCGGCGTGTACACCCGTGGCTGTGCGGAAAGCATCTTTCCCGAAAACAGGGTAGTTGAGCGGGATTGTCCAGTGACAAGCTTCGGCCGCTTTATCGCAATATTCGCGCAGCCGCGTGAGATCGTTATTGATCCAGCCCATTAATTTCAGGTTCACCAGCAACTGATCCATCGGCGTGTTGCCGACGCGTTCGCCCATGCCGAGCGCTGAGCCGTGGACTTGATCGGCGCCACCCTGAATCGCGGCAATGGAATTGATGACGCCCAAACCGCGATCCTGATGTCCGTGCCAATCCAGGCGAACCTTCTCGCCTTGTTCGTCGATGATGCCGCGGACGAACTTCACGACTTCACGCGCGCCGTCCGGTGTTGCATGGCCCACGGTGTCGCAGACGCAAAGTGCGCGCGCGCCGCAGCGAATCGCCGTCGTGTAAAGCGCGCGAATCGTTTCCGGATCCGCACGCGTCGTGTCCTCGGTAACGAACATCACCGGCAAACCTTCATTGACCGCGAGAGTTACCGCGTCTTCCGTTAATTTGAGCAGTTTGTCTAGTGTCCATTCCTCTGCATAAAACCGAATCGGCGAAGAGCCGATGAAGGTGCAGGCTTCGATCGGAATGCCGGCTCGTTGGGAAATCTCGGCGATCGGAATGATATCGTTGCGATGTGTGCGTGCGGCGCAGTTGGGCCGAATCTTCAATTTCTTTTCGGCGATTTCGCGTGCCATCGCTTCGACGCCCGCGGCGTGGGTGCCGCCCGCCCCGGGCAACCCAATGTCAGCAGTGTCGATGCCGAGTGCGTCCATCAAGTGCAGGAGCTCGATTTTCTGCTCCACCGGCGGCTCGCAGACGGAAGGCGACTGCAAGCCGTCTCGCAAAGTCTCATCGTCAAAGCCGATGTGACGATCCGGCTTCTTCAGTTGCGGCTCGACTGTGTTCCAGTCGTAGATGAGTTCGGAAACTGACATGACAGCTACCGGCCTGAACCTTGAACTCTGAACGCGATTCGATTACAACAACGCGCGACGCTGAATGTCAACTACGCTGAAACGAAGCATCACGCATGTCGCGTTGGGTTCTGATCGTGCCGCGAAAATCATGGCCGTGCGCGCCAGCATCGCGCGCATTGCCGAGATTGATTCGCGCTGGCGCGATGCCACCGTTGTTGCCCGGCCGGTCAAGACAGATGCGCCGGCGATGCCTTTGACTGATTGGGAGTTGATGAGCGGCGCGCGCGACCGCGCGGAGGCGGTGCGTAAGTTGCTCGTCGCACAAAAACTGGAAGCTGATCTATACGTTGGACTGGAAGGCGGATTTCACTCGATCTCGGTCGAGGGCGAATGGCATACGTTTCTACGCGGCTGGGCCTATGCGACGGACGGCGAACGTAGCAGCTTTGGCATGTCGCCGTCGATTGCTGTGCCACCGGCGATTGTGAAAAGCGTCATCGAAGGCAAGAGAGAACTCGGCATCGTCATCGATGAAGTTGCCGGCGCGCGAGATGTGCGCAGTCGTCAGGGCGCGTGGGGCGTGCTGTCGCGCGATCTTTTGACGCGTTCGATGAGTTTTGAAGCAGCGCTGATTGCGGCGTTGGCGCCCTTCTACAATTGCGAATTGTACTCGCCCTGACGCGAAGTTTCTGCCACAGAGACACCGAGTCACTGAGAAAACCTGCCAGACCATCTGTTATGGCTCTCAGTGTCTCTGTGCCTCCGTGACCGGCAGCATAAGTGCTAAAATCGTCACAGATGCGCGTCACAATCGGCCAAATCAACACGACCAACGGAGACTACGAAGGTAACGTCGCGCGAATTCTCAGCGCGATCGAACAGGCAAAGAAGGATCGATCCGACCTGATTGTTTTTCCCGAAGTTACTATTCAGGGGTACACATCATTCGATTGGTTTTTGGATCCGGACGTGGTGCGTACCGCGCTCGATCCGCTAAATGAAATCATTGAAGCGACCGCTGGGATTACTGCGATTGTTGGAACCGTGCGGCCCAGCGATCAACCTACCGGACGGCGTCTCTACAACTCGGCGGCAGTGATTCGTGATCGCAAGCTGCTTGGCTTTGCCGACAAAACTCTGCTGCCGGAGTACGACGTTTTTGACGACCCGCGTTACTTCGAGCCCGCGCGTGAGCGCCGCCTGTTCAATCTGGATGACACGAAACTCGGCATCGCCGTCTGTGAGGATTTTTGGAACGACAAGACGTTTTGGAAACAGCGGCTTTATCCGAACGATCCGGCGCAGGAATTGATCGAAATGGGCGCGAACCTGCTCGTGTCAATCAACGCGTCGCCCTTCAACAAAGGCAAGATGCGCGTGCGATGCGACATGGTTTCGCATCGCGCAAAAACTGCGGGCGTGCCGATCGTGTTCGTCAATCTCATCGGTGCAAACGACGGAATTATTTTTGATGGCGCGAGCATTATCTCAGACACTGAAGGGCGAATCATTCTTCAGGCGCCGCCCTTCGAGGAATTTGTCGAGACGGTTGAACTCAGTTGCGGCGTGCCGGATACGCGCTGCTTGCCCGGAGATGACATCGGCACGATTCGTCAGGCACTGGTGCTTGGGATTCGTGATTATGCGCAGAAGAATGGTTTTCAGCGCGCCGTCTTCGGGTTGTCAGGCGGCATCGATTCCGCGGTCGTGGCCGCACTCGCCGGTGAAGCGCTCGGGCCAGAGAACGTGCTCGCGGTGACGATGCCTTCGCCGTACACTTCGCGCGAGAGCGTTGAAGATTCCGTGGAGTTGGGCCAGCGACTGGGGATGGAAGTAATTGAGCGACCGATCATCGAAGCGTTTCACGCGCTGCGAAATGAACTGGGCCTGCCTGAGCCGGAACCGGGAAGGCGTGATCGAGCGATCGAAAACGCCGTCGAAAACCTCCAATCGCGTCTGCGCGGAAATATCCTGATGACGATTTCCAACGCCGAGAATCGCCTCTTGCTTTCAACGGGAAATAAATCCGAACTGGCGCTTGGTTACTGCACGCTTTACGGCGACACGAATGGCGGGCTGGCGGTGATCGGCGATGTGCTGAAAACGGAAGTTTACGAATTGGCGCGGCTCTACAATCAAGCCCGCGAGGTTATTCCCAAATCGATTATCGACAAGCGCCCGTCCGCGGAACTTGCGCCGGGACAATTTGATGATCAGTCTCTGCCGCCGTACGACGTGTTGGATCCAATTCTTAAACTCTATTTTGAGCAGAAGCAGTCTCCGGAAGAGATCATCGCGGCCGGCCACGACGCTGCGCTGGTTTACGACATACTCGAGCGCGTCGAATCGCCTGCGAACGAATTCAAACGACGCCAATTGCCGCCCACGCTGATTATCTCGCGCAATGCTATCGGGATTGGGCGCAGACGTCCGATAACTCATCGGTATCGGCGCGATCGGACAGCTTCATGCGCCGGTGCTGTCACTTCTTGCTGAGTCATTCAAATAACTAAAAGTGCAGAACGTAGAACTGACAGATGGATATCTGGTTGTGCGCGCCTTTCGCGACGACGATGTCCCGCGGCTGTTTGAAGCTGTGCGCGAATCGATTGCCGAAGTCTCGCCGTGGCTGCCGTGGTGTCACGAAAACTATTCGATCGAAGAGAGCCGCGAATTCATAACGTCGAGGAATCCCGCCGCCCAGGGCGACGAGCATTACAGCTTCGCGGTCTTTGCCAAAGACAATCCGCAGCGCTTGCTGGGCGGCGTAGGGTTGAACTTCATCAATCGTGTGCATCAATTTGGGAATCTAGGTTACTGGGTGCGGACGAGCGCAGCGGGTCAAGGCATCGCGTCGAATGCGGCCCGGCTGGTTGCCCAATTTGGTTTCGAGAAGCTTGGATTGCAACGCATTGAAATCCTCGCCGCCATTCCCAACATCGCCAGCCAACGCGTCGCTCAAAGAATTGGCGCGGCGCGAGAAGGTATTCTGCGCAAGCGCTTGTTGATTCGCGGCGAGCCGCAGGACGCGATAGTGTTTTCGTTGGTGCGCGAAGATTTTTAGCGCGCAGGCTGCAGCCGGCGTTACAATTTCTGTGCTACCATCGTCGCGATGTCCGAGCGCACTGTCACACGCGATCTGACGCGCGAATTCCTTACCTACATTCAAGTCGAAAAAGGTCTCTCTGCGAACACGCTCAACAACTACGCGCGCGACATTCGCAGTATGCACGCCTGGGCCGCGGACAAAGGAAAGCGCATCGAACGGCTGGAGCGAAAAGACCTGCGCGAATGGATTGCGTCGATGTCGCGCGAAGGATTGGCGCCGTCCTCGATTGCGCGCGCCGTGAGCGCCGCGCGCGGCTTGTTTCGATTTCTGATGCTGGATCGCCACGTGCCGCGCGACCCAACGGAAGACATTCACACGCCCCAGCAAAGTTCGCATCTGCCGAAGTTTTTGACTGAAGAGGAGATGGAGCGGTTGCTGCGCGCACCGGACATTAAAACCGAAGTGGGTGTTCGCGACCGCGCGATGATCGAGCTGATGTACGCTGCCGGTTTGCGCGTGTCCGAGTTATGCAGCCTGAAAGTTGCGGACGTTGATTTAGACGGTGCGATCGTTAGCTGTTACGGCAAAGGCAGCAAGCAACGGCGCATCCCGATCGGCAAGAGCGCCGTGCATTGGTTGCAGCGGTACATCGCTGTGCGTGATCGATTGGGAAGCAATAATCCGATCTTATTTTTGAATCGTGGTCGCGCGCTGACTCGGCAACTCGCGTGGAGCATCATCAAGACGTACGCCGCGAAAGCGCAGGTGCCGGATATCTCGCCCCACACTTTGCGGCACAGCTTTGGAACGCACTTGATGCAACACGGCGCGGACTCGCGCTCGGTGCAGGCGCTGCTGGGCCATAGCGACATTTCAACGACGGAGATTTACACACACATCACGGACCTGCACATGCGCAAGGCTTATGACCGATTTCATCCCCGGGCGAAGGTACAGAACCCCGACAAATCGGGATAGCGAGCGGATGAGAGCGTCAATGTTGAAACGACCAGGGACATACAAATGAGAATCGCCATTGGTTCTGATCACGCCGGCTTTAGATACAAGGAAAAGATCAAGGAATTCCTCAGGACTTTGGGGCACGACGTCACGGATTTTGGAACCGACTCTGAGGAGCCGGTCGATTATCCGCTTTTCATCCACCCCGTTGCAGTTGCCGTCGCGCGCGGCAAAGCCGACCGGGGCGTCGTCCTCGGCGGTTCGGGCAACGGCGAGGCAATGGCTGCAAACCGTGTGAA
>DASYTZ010000082.1:0-2778 GCA_036001745.1 Pyrinomonadaceae bacterium | reverse complement strand
GAGAACTTCGATCCAAAGAAGAAGTATCCGATGATCGTTTACATCTACGAACGACTTTCGCAGGGCTTGCATGCTTTCCGAAATCCCGGCCCCGGTACTTCGATCAATCCGACTTACTACGTCAGCAATGGATATCTGATTTTCATGCCAGACATCGTTTACAAGACAGGATATCCAGGCCGCGATGCTTTGCAATGCGTCCTGCCGGCCGTCCAGACCGTGGTCGACAAAGGATTCGTCGACGAAAACAACATCGGCATCCAGGGCCACAGTTGGGGCGGTTATCAAATCGCCTACATGGTCACGCAAACCAATCGCTTCAAAGCGGCCGAGGCCGGCGCGGCGGTCGCGAACATGACCAGCGCCTACAGCGGGATTCGCTGGGGCACGGGACTGCCGCGACAGTTTCAATATGAACATTCGCAGTCGCGCATTGGCGGTTCGCTTTGGGAATATCCGATGCGCTTTCTGGAAAACTCGCCGGTCTTTCATGCTGACAAAATCCAGACGCCGTTGCTTTTGATCAATAACGACGAAGACGATGCGGTGCCGTGGTATCAGGGCATCGAGTTCTATCTTGGCCTGCGCCGGATGAACAAAGAGGTCTACATGTTCAGCTACAACGGCGAAAAGCATGGGCTGCGCAAACGCATCAATCAGAAGGATTACGCGCGTCGCATGCAGGAATTTTTCGATCACTTCTTGAAAGGCGCGCCCGCGCCCGAGTGGATGCAGAGAGGCATTCCGTATTTGCAGCGTGAGAAGGAGAAGGAAAAGTATCGCGTGGCGGATGAGCACTCGCCCGAATAGCTCGCGAAGGATCCAGTCGAAAAAATGAAACGAGGCGGCCGCCATGGCCGCCTCGTTCACTTAACGACTAAGCTACTAGGCAATTCATTGCGCCGTGAAGTTGTAAACGATTACGCCAGTGACTTTCACCGGCTTTCCCTCAAGCGAGGTGGGCGCGAACTTCGCCCGCCACGCCGCCTTGACCGACGCGTTCTGCAAGAGCGGATGACCGGAAATTGCCTTAGCGTCAATAACGTTTCCCTGCTCGTCCACTATCACCTCGACCGTGACAGGGCCCGAAGCTTTGGCAGCGCGCGCGATGGTAGGGTATTCGGGGTTGGGCAGGCTCAGCGCTTTGTCATTCAACGCGCCGCCTTCGACGGCGCGCCGCTTGGTCGCGTAAGCTACGGTTTCCTCATCTTCACGTTTCTCTTCTTTGCTCACGCGAAAGACACTGCCATCGATCGCGTTAATCAGAACGTGAGTTCTCGCCGGAGACGATTCATTCGAAAGAATCACAACGTGATAAAGAACAAGCGACGGTTTGGCAAGTTCGCCCGCACTCTCCCACTGTTCGCCGACCAGACTGCATTCGATAACTTTGCCGGGACTCTTACTGGTAGCAATCTGAATTGCCTGGTCCATCGAAATCTGCGCCAATGTCGCGAGTATTGTATTTCGCTTTTCTTCGGATTCGCGTTCGGCTCGGCGGGCGGCTTCGTTCTCATTCATGCGGACCCGATATTCCTTCTCGCGGTACTCAGCCTTCTCGCGTTCTTCCTTTTCCCGGTAGGCGTCAGCACCGCTTCCGTCGGGCGAAAAGAAAAACTCGACAAGCATGTACATGGACACCGGCTGGCCGTCTTTCAACGCGGGTTCAAAGCGCCACTTGCGGACCGCTTCGACGGCTGATTGGTCCAGCGAGGGAAACAGCGATCGTTTTATCTGAATATTCTGGGGCAAGCCGTCATGACCAACTGTGACGCCTAACAAGACCGTGCCCACGATCTGTTTCTCACGCGCGTCGGCCGTGTATTCAGGCTCGACGCGGTAGATCAACTTCGCCTTTCGATCTTTTTGACCGAACTTCTCTGCCGCGGCCAGTTTCTCTTGTACTTCGCGCAATAGAGCATCGGTCTGCGGGATTTTTGTTTCGATTTTCGCAAGCTGTTCTTCAAGCTTCTTCAATTGCTCAACATCAGCCGTTCCGCTATTTGCATACTCATCAAGCGAAGCCCGAAGTTTTTCGAGGCTCTCTTGCTGCCGGCGAAAATCCGTGAGCGCGCGCTCGTGTTCCTCCAGGTTCTTTTGCACTTCAAGCAGATGCGCCTCGATCTCCTTGCGCTGCGCCTCGTCCGCAACCTTGAGTTTCTCGTTCAGCTCACCCGCCTGCCGCTTTAACTCCTGCAACGCTTTTTCTTGTCGCTGTTTAGCTTCTTTGTCTTGCGCGCTTTCTGCGGCAGATGGTTCTTGCGCATAAATGTCGATTCCAAGCGCCAACTTCGCGCCGACGAGGCAAGGCGTGGCCAAAATAAGCCCAGCAGCAATCAACAGAATTCGTGAATGGCGCGGCTTACGAGTTTTTGATTTCAGTAATGACATGATACGTACCTCCAGAATGTCCGATTGGTTCAGGCCAATAGTCGTGTCCGACATGAGTCGCCGCGACAGCGGCGCTGAGCCAATTAGTCTCATCAGTGAATGCGCGTAGATCTCAGCGTTCAGAAGCTTGGTGGCCACAATGTCATCGCAGCAATGCTCTCTGGTCTGGCGAATGCGACGATGTGCGACCGCAGCAGCCGGATGAAACGCGACTGGCAAGTAAATGATTTCGAACAGCAAGTTCCACAGGTAATCACGGCGGGCAACGTGCACCAACTCATGGCCGAGAGCCGACGACAACAGGTCCCGATCAGTTTCAGCCAACAAGCTTTCCGGCAAAACTATGATCGGGTTGACCACGCCCAGCGTGATCGGCACGGGCACGTG
>DASYTZ010000081.1:0-4308 GCA_036001745.1 Pyrinomonadaceae bacterium | reverse complement strand
TGTCGTTCGCGAGCTGTTTGAATGAATCGCACGCGCAGCCAATTCTTTGCCGGTGCCGCTCTCGCCGCGAATCAAAACGGTCGAATCAGCGGGCGCGACTTTGGCGATGAATTGAAAGATGGCCCGCAGCGGTTCGCTCTGGCCGACCAGTTTATGCTTGAGATGAAGTTCGTGCTGTAGTCTTTTGTTTTCGCTTTCGAGCGAGGCGAGCTGTCGCGCATTCAAAAACGCCATCGCGGCAATGCCGGCGATCGCCGTCAGCAACTGTAGATCGTGTTCGTCGAATCGCGCCGTTGTGTCGCTCGTGTCGAGATAGATCACCCCCACCGTTTGATTCAAAACCACCATCGGCACGCACAGGACCGAACAGACGTTAGCTTCAGCGAGACTCGCCCGCGCTGACAACGATTTGTCGTCGAATAGATCGTTGCTCAAGAGCGCGACGCCTTCGCGCAGGACCTGTCGAGTGATGCTGCGGCTGGGTCTGAGAGAATTATCCGGGCCACTGTGTTTGGTCCAGCCGGTAATCGAGCCAGTCTCCGAGCTGTTTCGATCGCAGAGGACGATCGCCGCCCTCTCCGCGGAAATTACTTCACGCACCGCGTCGAGCAGATATGTTTGCAATTCTGCGAGGTCCGCAATCGCTCCGATCGAGTTGCTGATTTTCAGCAGCGTGGCGAGATCGCGGCCGACGCGATCGGATTTTGGCAGTTCGGCCGCGATCGTGTCGGGACGCAAGTAGAGCGCGTCCTCGTGTCGCAGCCGCACTGTGGATCGTGTGATCAAATCCTGTTCACCGATTTGCGTAGGAAGAGTTGTTCCCGCTTCCGCTTCATGAACCAGGAACAGCAGGAGCAGGTCGCCCAGAGCAATCTGGTCGCCATGCGCGAGCGTGTGCTCATGCACCGGCACGCCGTTAACGAAAGTGCCGTTGTAACTTTCGAGATCGAGGATCGTGAACTGAGTGTCTTCGGAAGCCGAGGCTCCGCCATCGTTGCTGGTTTGATTACCGGGCTGCGGTTCTGTCGCTGGCTGAATCAGTTTGCGTCGAATCAGGCAGTGCCGCCGGGAAACTGAAGAATCATTCAGACGGATTGAATTTGAAGCTTCTCGGCCGATCGAAACCTCATCCGCGGTCAGGCCAAATGTCGTGCCTTTGAGGTTGCCGGAAATCGCTATGAGGTGGGGCGCCATCGCGCCGAAAGCATATCAGAAATGATAGTGAAGCTAACAAAACGGATATGTTTCCCCGGGGGTAATCGCAAATCGATCGAAACGAAGTGCTGCGAATCTTCTGGCGAATGCGAGGATTTGTTAACTGTGAACCAGCAACGCAGGTGCGGCACGACACTCGCTCTTACACAAGAGCGAATCGAGGAAGAAACCATGAATACCCGAACCTTACGTCAAGCTTTGTTGGTCATCACAGTAGCCGTCATCTTCGGCGCCGGTTACCGGTGTCACGCGCAAGTCTATGGTCCGGTGCAAGGCGCAAGAATCCCGGATTTTGTATCGATTGCCGCCGGCCAGGAGTGTCCCAACTGGTGTTGGGCAGCTAGCGTGGAGATGGTCGCAAAATCGCAGGGCATCGAACTGCCACAAAAACTGGTCGTGCAAAAAATTTACGGTCCCACGCTTCCTTGTCTGCCTTCGGGAAATATCGAAACGATTCTCGCAGCAATTCGTGGAGTCTATCGACGCGACGATGGTTCGACAATTGCCATCCAGGCGCGGGCCTTCTACGGCAATCAAGGGTACGCCGGGCCTCTAATTCAATCGATTCAGTCGGGCCGTCCTTTCATTTTTCTGACTCGCACACATGCGATGGTCGCCGTCGGCGTTCATTGGGCAGATGTTCTTAACAACTGGGGACAGCCGACCGGCTACGTACAGATTGTTGACATCGAACTGATCGATCCGTACTTCACTTTCGGAGCGCAGGAGTTCAGTACGTTTCCGATTAACGGGTACACGGCGAATCAAATCTCTGGCGCAATCGAAATTCAGAGCATTGAGCTGACGGAACCGGAAAGCGATCCGGATTCTGCTGACGATGATTGCTGCCGAACGTCGGCTGCCTCTGACCGAGTCGACGAATTTGGCTGCGACATGAGCGATTGAGTTTGTCATTGTCGTGTTGAGCGAACGTTGTCTTTGATAGGTGCGCGGACACAAACCGGCGCCGCACCTGGCAAAGGAGAAAAAATGTCGAAAACAATTTTGGCCACAATCCTATCGTTTCTAGTTTTGGCGACGGTCATCGGGTTCGACATTAACCGGCCGCACCGAGCGTTGACTGGGCGAGATCGACACCGAACGAACGTGCGGCACACGGTAAGAGTGTCGGCAGCGTTGCCGATTCTTGAACCAAGACTTTTGCCGCAACGAGCTTGAATCCAGGACCCACGGTCATGATCAGCAACTCGACAAACAGAATTGCGGGCGAACGTCGCATCGTGCGGCTGATTTTCTGCTGCGCTTTCGCTTTTCTGGCACTGTGCCTGTCTAAGCCGGCGTTCGCCCAGAGCGACGAAGACAAGTTCCCGGTTACGGATTGTCACGGACAGTCTGCCGGCATTTGCCTGAAGGGCGAGTGCACCTGCGATGAGTGGCAGATCAAGCTGTACAAGAAGGACGGGAAAGAATGGGGCTTGATTACCGGCAAGACGCTTGAATCAGTTCAGCGTCAGCTAAAGAAGAACCAGGATTTCGACATGCAGTATGCCCGGTTCTTCAACGGCGCCGTTGACGATTGGCCGATGAATTATCAACGGCCGGGCAAGCCTACCTGCAAAGTCGCGTGTGACCGTGGCGGTGGGCGAACGTCCGCGCGTGATGACGATGCTGATCGAAAAGACGAAATTGAGCGGGCTGCCGATGACCTTCAGCAGAAAATGATCGACGAGATCAAAAGGGTCACCAAGGCCCTCTACAAAGTCGAGAAGAAGGTCGGTAACCCGTATCGCGCAGTAGGTTTCGTTTTGAAGGACTATGCCAACACTTTGAAGGACGTTTTCAAAAAGCAGAAAGAATTGCGCGCCAAGCTGGCGGAAACGACGGCGACGATGAACGCGACGATGTCGGACATCGAGGCGCTCTACAGCGAGATGCAAGCCGCAGACGGAAACGTGCAGACGGCCTTCAACAATCTTCCGAACAACGCGCGCGGTGTTCTCGACAGTGGCGACGTGGCTGAAACCGGCGGCGCCTGGAACAATCAGCGCGTGCGTGACTTTGACAACTCGATCACGCTGCAAACGGTTGATTTCAATCAGAATCAAATTACCGTCACGCTTACTTCCGAATCCAACGCGAGCAGTCGCGTCACCTACAACCTGCGCGCGAGCGACGTTATGCCCGACACAATTTCAGTGCAGCCGACGGACGCCGCCGATCGTTGGATGGTGACGCTTCGCACGAACGGCAGAACGATTACGAAGCGAACGGAAAGAGATACAGGCGCGTTGACCGACAGTGTGTCGAAGATCACCCTTTTCTTCAGCAACGAGGCCGCGGCGCGAGCTGCCGCGGACGCGCTGAAGTCGAATTAGTGAAGTCTCAATTCATCCGGCTGAAACAAGAGCCGGCGAAAAACAAGGAGAAAGAAAATGTCCAAAACAATCGGAGCAACATTCTTGTCATTGATAGTCACGGCCGCCGCGGTGGTCTTCGCGTTGAACTCGCTGTCGAAGCCAGTTACGACGCATGCGGCCACGCTCGCGCCTGTCTCAGTCAGCGAATCAGTGCGCGAAACGGCGGCGATGGAAAACTTCACTTACAACGGCAGGCACAGTGACTGGGTGCGCAAACTTCTGACGCGCGTCGGTAGCTGGCGATGTCCATCGAACGCGTCTGACAGCGGCGCGCCGCCATCAGTCAAAGCGGAAGAGTGCACGCGGGACACATATGTGGCCGCTGCGGTGCTCTACGCTTGGGCGGCGGAATGCTACGCGCGCCAGGAAGAGGATTCGAAAGCCGGCGATGCCGCCGATCAGATGTACGAAAACTTGAAGAACGCAAAGAGCATGTGCAGCGACGCGCCGAGCATCGGCCCTGCGCGCGATTGCGACACGTTGCGAATATTTGGGTGCGACGAGCCGCTGTGAGAGAAAGTTGGCGAGCCGCGCTGGCTGAAGAGTGACGCTCGAGAAAACCCTTTACAACAAAGGTGAACTTGAATAGGCTGGCGCGGCGTTGAAACAGAGAAGTGTCGGTAAGCACCGTGGGTATATAAGAATGGAGGAACGCCATGGCAATAACCCGTAAAAGTGGCAAGACAAACACAAAGGCAAAAACCATTAAGAAGAC
>DASYTZ010000080.1:0-1673 GCA_036001745.1 Pyrinomonadaceae bacterium | reverse complement strand
GCGATGCGCCGATAGATGTTCGCTGAACGAGCTTCTTCGTCCACCCACTTGCGCAGGCGCTCCCAACCGCGAATCAAACTCTCGTGCGAAATGTCTATGAGTGAGTCGGCCGCTAGCGCAACGCTTGCCGGCGGCATCAGAAAAGATCGTCCCGCCTGGCGGAACGGTTCGATGACCGCGATGACTTCTGCCGGCGTCGCTTCGGCAATCGCGGCAATCTCGCTGACACGTGTCGGCCGGCGAATCTCGCGATTGTCGGGACCTTTCTCAGTCAGGCTCTTGAAAATCTTTTGCGCGAGCGCGCGGCTGCGCTCGTCGGGCAATTCCGCGTAGGCTTCATCGGCGTGACGCGACAAAGCATCTGTCATCGTGCCAACGGCTTCGTAGTGCCGCAGGTCGATAGGTTCACCATTCCGGCGATCGTGCGCCCACAAATCCCACGTGCGCATCAGCGCGTGCTGCAAGATCGGCAGGTGATCCGGATCGTCGCCCACATCATTCAGCAGACGATTAACGAGACGGGTTGAGATCTCACCACCGCCCACGGCAACCGGACCTGTAATAGCTTCGCGCCGTTGATCGCGCGTCATTCGCGGAATCAGGTATTGGCCATCGTTAATTGCTTCGGGCAGGTCACGAAACTGGGCGCAGTCGCCGAGAAAATCCGAACGCATCGTAATCACGATGTAAACCGGAACGTCCGTCTGGCGTTTTGCTTCGAGAAGAAGTTTGATGAAAGCGGCCGCTTCGTCTTCCGGACCGACGCGTTTCGACATGCGGCGGAACCGGAAGATTTCTTCAAACTGATCGACGACAACTAAAAGGTTCTCATTGGCAGGCATGCGCGCCTGCCGGGTCGCTTCAACTAATCCTAGAGCGCTGCGGCGCAACGTCGCTTCGACAATCGTTTTCTGCAATGCGGCATCATCGTCGCCGCTGGTTCCAAACACTTGCGGGCTCGCCAGAGCCGACGCCAAATTACCAAGCGGATCGTGGCCGGGGCGGAACAGCGCCACGCGCCAATCGGATCCGGCTTGCGTCATCAAGCCACCGAACAAAGATGGCAACATGCCGGCGCGCACCAGCGAAGACTTGCCGCTGCCCGACGTGCCGAGCACGGCCAGAAAGCGGCTGCGCCTGAGCCGACGAAGTAATTCGTCGGACTGCCCGTCGCGTCCAAAGAACAGGTGGTCTTCGTTGGACTCGAACGGGCGCAATCCGGGGAAGGGATTAGTGAAACGCTCGTTAGTCATTGCTTCTACCTTTTTGCCTTATTGATCTCTTCGATGAATGGTTGGATCGCATCGGGTGTGAAGTCGCCAAAGTTTCTGAGCAGCAACGCCTCGCGCGTTCGATAACGCTGCTTCGCGGGATTTTCCGGCGGGCCGGTGTAAATTGCCTGGGCCAGCATCGGTTTAGTGCGGCCGTATCCGGGAATTTTTTGCAGGTCGCGCAGCTTCGTTCGCAGCCAGCCTTCGCTCGAATTGCCGTAAAAGATCACGACCGCATCGCACAGCATGAGACTCTCTTTGTGATCTTCGCGGACTTCCGCTTCATCGCCTTCGAACAAGGGCAGCGTGACTTCGAACCCTTGATCGAACAGGTGATCCGAGAGCAACCCGATCGCGTCATAGTCCTGCTTATCGCAAATCAGGTAAACGCGCAGCGGCCCT
>DASYTZ010000079.1:0-3804 GCA_036001745.1 Pyrinomonadaceae bacterium | reverse complement strand
ACCGCGCTCGAACGAGCGGCTGAGAAGACACCGAATGATGTGAACATCTATCGCATGCTCGGCTACGATTACGAGGTTTCAAAGCAATACGCGAAGGCGCTCGCGGCTTACGAAAAAGGCCTGCAATTGATGCCGGGCGACGCGGATCTGAAAGAGTCGGCTGATCGCGTTCGTCCCTTTGCAAAACCATAAACGTGCATTAGCATCGCTTCCATGAAACGCGCGCTGAGAGGTTGGAGAGCAACTCCGTTTGTCGTCCTGGCGCTGCTGCTTCTGCCGGGATTTGCCAGAGCGGGATCGTGGCAAGGCATTGAACCTTTCAAGTCGCGTCGCGCCGACGTTCTGCGCATCCTCGGCACGCCAATCAGCGATAACCCGGGCGGTGCGCTGACCTTCAAAGTCATGGGCGGCACTGCGTCCGTGACGTTTGTCGACGAAAACTTCGTTCGCACAAAACACCTTCGTAAAGACGTTGCGGGAACGGTTTTGCAGATCATTCTTCAGCACGAAAGTTCTTCGGACACACCCGAGTCGCTCGGCTTGACGAAGAACCGCAATTTCACCCGTGAAGAAGCTAGAGAGGCGCTGATCTTTCGAAATCTGAAAGAAGGTGTCGTCTACACCTTCTTGAAGGGCAAGCTGAAAACGACTCGGTACACGTTCTCTGAAGAGCAAATTAGCCGAGCGCGCCACTAGTAGAGTGGTCAGGATATCAACGCAAATCCACAGCCGGTGGCAACCCGAGATTGATGTTTGTGCGTCCTTAGAAGAGCTGCCGGCACCTGAATTCGGAGATTTCTTATGCTAAACAATTTGCGCTTCTCAACCGTCGCGGTTGGACTCCTGGTGATGCTCACCGCAACTGTCGCGGCGCAACGACCGCGCGCGGTAACCGAGGACAAAACACCGACGACGACGGCAACGCCACCGCCCGCCCCGGCAACCGTGAAAGCGAAGTACGAGGGTGGCGTGTTTGGCTTCCCCAACAAGAAAACCGGCACCCTGACAATCGACGCAACAAACAGCAGGCTGGTTTTCAGTGACGGGAAACATAAGGAACTGTTTTCAATTCCATTTGGCTCGATTACTGGAGCTTATGGAGATAGCCACTCCGTACAACCGGCCGCAGCCACCGTCATTAGTCACGTGCCGCTTTATGGCATTCCCGCAAGCTTCGTCAAAACCAAAGTTCGATACCTGACGATTCAGTATGACGATCCTGACAGCAAAGCAGCCGGCATCACGAGCTTTAAGCTCGAGAACAAAGAAACTCTAGACTCGGTACTTTACGCAGTCGCAACCAAAGCGGGCCTGACTCAACGCGGCGAAATCTATGTGCGGAAAAAAGAATCGAACTAACTCCCGCTTACCTCGCTGACGAACGTGACGTTCAGTAGTCACTTAGCCCACTCCTGCGGTAGAATCACGGGCTAAAACTAATGCAGGAAATTTGCGCAAAAGCCGAAGAGTTGACAAACGCGATCCTACGCGGAGCGGGTTTCGATCTACACGCATCTGCCAGCCAATCCGACCAGGGCTGCTTGCTCTCAATCGACGGTGCAGACAATGGTTTGCTGTTGAATCAGGGTGGCGAGCTGCTCGACGCACTTCAGCAAATTCTCAACCAGGCCGTCGGCCGTAGTTTGCCAAAGGGCCAAAGGATCGTCTGCGACGCTGACAATTATCGCGCGGCCCGCGAAGCTGAGCTGCGAGCAATGGCCCACCACGCCGCGCGCCAGGTTCGCTCAACGGGTTCGGCGTTTGTCTTTGGGCCGATGGATGGCAACGAGCGGCGCGTTATTCATCTCACGCTGGCTGACGAGCCTGATCTGCATACGGAGTCCGTAGGTGAAGGCCATGCCCGTCGCCTTCGCGTCAGTGCGAAAGTTTCCGCGTCCGCTTCGTAAAGTTTTTCCCTCCATTGTTGATTCATGAGTCTTGCGACTGATTCCATCGTGGCCTTGTCAACTCCGCCCGGACGTAGTGGCATCGGCGTGATTCGAATTAGCGGTCCCGACTCACTGCGCATTCTTCATCGCATGACGAATTCCGAATCGTCTGCGCCCGAACCAAATTACATGATGCTGCGCAGCCTACTCGATCCGTTTTCCGGTAACGCGCTGGATCAGGCACTCGTCTGTTTTTTCAAAGCGCCACATTCATTCACTGGCGAAGACGTGGTCGAATTCCACTGTCACGGGTCTCCACCGTTACTGCGACGAATCGTTGACACGGTCCTGCGACTGGATGCGCGTCTTGCCAATCCTGGCGAGTTCTCGCTACGCGCCGTGATGAATGGCCGTTTGCAACTTACTCAGGCTGAGGCGATTCGCGATCTCATCGACGCACAAACGGACGCCGCCGCGCAACAGGCGACGCGTCAACTCGGCGGCGAGATCTCGCATCGGCTTCAGCCAGTGAAGGAACAACTTCTCAAGATCATTGTTCGGCTCGAATCATCGCTCGAATTTGTCGAGGATGATTTGCCTCAGCTCGAGCAGGCAGAGATGGACCAGGCACTTGGCAAACTGCGATCTGAGTTGCGGGCATTGGCCAATACTTTCGCGCACGGGCGGCTATTGCACGACGGTTTGACGGTAGCGCTTGTGGGCTCGCCAAATGCCGGTAAGTCGAGTCTGTTCAATAAGTTACTGGGACATGAACGCGCCATCGTAACCGAGATTCCGGGCACCACTCGCGATACAATCTCCGAACCGATCGGCATTGACGGTATTCCCGTGAGGTTGATCGACACCGCGGGCATGCGGGCGACAACTGATCAAATCGAATCGATGGGAGTCGAGCGTACCCGACAAGTCGCCGCTGATGCCGACTTGCTGGTCGTCGTCGTAGATGGTTCGCGGCCGCTCACCGACGAAGACCAATTCGTTATCCGTCATGCTGCGAGCAAGAGTCACATCGTAGCGGCGAACAAGAGTGACCTTCCAAACTTTTCTGCGGAGGCTGTTGCCGCGAGAGGACGCGATAACGACGAGCGGGTCTCTACCGTTGCAGTTTCCGCGTTGACTGAAGATGGACTTGCCGAACTGCGAGCGGCGATGCTGCAACCTTTTGTCAACGGCAATGGCGTTGCCGAAGGATTAATGATCACAAACGCGCGGCATCACGATCTTTTGGTGCGCGCCGCCGAATCAATCGAATCATCACAACATCTCATCCGCGAGCGGGCGCGGGAGGAGATCGCTTTGGTTGGAATGCATAACGCACTAAGATTCCTTGGTGAGATAACTGGCGAGACAACGACTGAAGAAATACTTGGGCAAATCTTTTCAACATTTTGTATCGGCAAGTAAGGTTCGCATCGCGCCGATAAACTGATTACTTGAAATGATCTTCGACGAAATTTTTGACGTCATTGTTATCGGAGGCGGCCACGCCGGTTGTGAAGCTGCGTCCGCTGCTGCGCGGCTCGGCGCCCACACGGCGCTGCTGACTCTCAACCTGGATCTCATCGGGCAAATGTCCTGCAACCCCGCGATCGGCGGCATCGGCAAAGGTCACCTGGTTCGTGAGATCGACGCGCTGGGCGGAATCATGGGGCGCGTTATCGATCGAACTGGAATCCAGTTCCGCTTGCTCAATCGGTCGCGTGGTCCTGCCGTGCAGGCGCCCCGAGCGCAAGCCGATCGGGCTCTATACCGCGTTGAAATGCGGCGCACTCTCGAGGCGACACCAAATCTGAGTCTTCGCCAGGGCCTCGTTACTGATTTGCTGGTTGAAGACGGCCGAATTCTCGGTGTTGAATTGCAGGATGCCCGACGGCTAGCGGCAAAGGCAGTCATC
>DASYTZ010000078.1:0-31211 GCA_036001745.1 Pyrinomonadaceae bacterium | reverse complement strand
GGCGCTTCATCAGTCAGCGCCTTAACCGGCACGTCGCAAACCAGTTCGCCTTCGTGCATCACGCGCATGCGGCCGTCGTCGCGCACGTGGCCAATCACGACTGCATCCAAATCCCACTTTGCGAAAATTTCAACGACCTCTTTCGACCGGCCTTTGTGCGCCACGATCAGCATCCGCTCCTGCGATTCCGACAGCAGCATCTCGTAAGCGGTCATGCCGGTTTCGCGTTGCGGGACTAATGACAGGTCAATCTCGATGCCGGTTCCGGCGCGCGCGGCCATCTCGCACGTCGAGCAAGTCAGGCCCGCCGCGCCCATGTCCTGAATGCCGGCAATCGCGCCGCTGCGCATCGCTTCGAGACAAGCCTCCAACAAAAGTTTTTCGAGAAAGGGATCGCCCACCTGCACAGTCGGACGTTTTTCCAAAGCCTCTTCGTCGAATTCGGCGGACGCCATCGTCGCGCCGTGAATTCCGTCGCGCCCCGTTTTCGCGCCCACGTAAAGAACCGGATTGCCAACGCCGGTCGCTTTGCCAAAGAAGATTTGATCCTTGCGCACGAGTCCGAGCGCGAACGCATTCACCAACGGATTCAGCGCGTACGCATCGTCGAACGCGACTTCGCCTCCGACGGTGGGCACGCCGAACGCATTGCCGTAATGCGCAATTCCGGCGACTACTCCGGCGAGTAGCGAGCGATTGCGCCGGCCATTCTTTGGATCGTCGAGCGAGCCGAAGCGCAAACTGTTCAGCGCCGCAACCGGCCGCGCGCCCATCGTGAAAATGTCGCGCAGAATCCCGCCGACGCCAGTCGCTGCGCCCTGAAACGGTTCAATAAACGAAGGATGGTTGTGCGATTCGATCTTGAAAGCGGCGCACCAGCCATCGCCGACGTCGACCACGCCGGCATTTTCGCCCGGGGGCACGATTACGCGCACGCCCGTGGTCGGCAGACGCTTCAGATGAAGGCGCGAAGATTTGTACGAACAATGCTCGGACCACATGACGGAAAAGACACCGAGCTCGACAAGGTTCGGCTCGCGTCCGAGCAGCTCTCTTATGCGATTGAATTCTTGGGGAGTGAGATTGTGAGCGGAAATTAATTCGGTGGTGATGGATTCCATGATTCAGTCGTCAACTGAAAGCAGAATTAAGTATTCAGCTCCATTAGGAGCGCCATATTTGTAGGTCCTCTCCTAAGCAACTCGGCGCGGCATCGCGTTGATGCCGCGCCGAGTTGAATCCTGACTCTTGACCGCTGGGTCTACAAATATTGCGCTCCTAACGGAGCCAAGAAACCCTTGCCTAACAACGCCCAGTCTTTTTTGCAAAGTTCTCTTCCGTGCCTACTGCTTACGGCCCACTTCTTTATCAATTATGGCGCGCAGTTCTTCCGGCTTGATCTTGCCGAAGTGTCGGTAAATCACGTTTCCCTGGGCGTCGAACAAAAAAGTTGCCGGCAACGCGCCATCCCAATTTACGTCAACCGCATGAATCGCCGGTTCTTTGTCCGGAACATTCAATAGCACCACCGGCATGGACGCTTTCATTTCTACCAGAAACTTCGCCGCCAGTGCCTTGTCTTCGACCTCGTCAACTGTGACCGACAGGAAACTCAGACCCTTCGTTCGATAGTCGTCATCGATCTTCACCAGGTCCGGAAACTCTTCACGGCACCCATCGCACCAGCTGGCCCAGAAGTTTACCAGCAGCGGTCGCGCGTCTTTGGGGTCGCGTTGCAGCAATTTTTTGAGTCCGTCGAGATCAATCAGGCGGATCTCAGGCGCGCTTGCGGCGCCTGTGCCATTCGACTGGCCAGGCGCCGTGATGCCCGCGAATAACGTGAGCACGAGTAAGACGCTTAGAAGTGACAGACGCATCTACGATACTCGCTTAATCGAGCAGCCGAACGCCGCGCCGCCGGTCTTGCTGACTGCTTTGCCTGCCAGCATTTCATCGAGCGCCCCGCGCAAATCACTTGCGGTGATGTTCGCGGGATTTTGCGAATTGTCGATGCGGCCGTGATAAAGAAGTTTCATGCTTGTGTCGAGCACGTAGGCTTCCGGCGTGCGCGTCGCTCCAAACCGGTCGGCGATCTTGTTGCCGTCGTCCTTCAGAATCACGAAAGTCAGGCCCTTCTCAGTGGCGTGTGACTTCACTTCCGACGCGGGCTCAGTGACATTCGAATTAATCCCCACGACATTGACGCCCTTCGCTTGATAATCCTTTGCGAGCTGTTCCATGCGCTCGTTGTAGGCATTCGATACTGGACACTTGGTGGCGATGAAAAGCACGACCACGCCTTTCGATCCGGCCAGCAACTTAAGCGAATGCTCTTTGCCATCCGCGTCCGGCAGTTTGAAATCGTCAATCACGCTGCCGATTGCCGGCGGCGCAGGCAAGTCATTGTCGCCGCGACCGCTGCCGGCCACCGCCGCCAACACAATTACCAAAAGAGAAGCGAGGAGAACGAATAACGGGTAATGCTTTTTCATCTGGAAAACTCCTTTCGGATGGTTCGTTTGAAGTCAGAGATTAGCAAGCGTTAGTTAGACGTGGCAAGCCGCCGCTTGGTTTGCGCCAGGCATGCAGGTCAAGCTGCTTTCTTCCGCAATGCCGACAACAAGACGATCAACGTCAACGCGGTCGTCACTGCCGCCGACAGCAGGCAGTATTGGCAGAAGTGATGAATTACGAACGCCTGTAAATACAGCAGCCAAAGCGTCATCACGAACATGAGGGGGACAATGATCCTTAACAGCGGCTTCGCGAATGGATAACCGAACGCCGCGAGGATCGCCAGACTAAACACGACGAAGTAGGCGGCCGCGCCGATTGCTGCGAGTGGCACCGGGCCGACTTGCGCATACGGACTGCTCAGAACTTCCGAGCATCCTGAGATAATCGTGCAACGAAGACTCTCGCCAGTGATGTGCTGAACGGTGAGATATATCGCGTCGGTCAGGCCGATGAGTGAGATCAGCGCAGCGATCAGGTAGGTCCAGGAGATGCTCGTGCGAGACGGCGAGTTTGCGGGTGTCATGAGCGCTATCGGTTCGTCAGAATCATTGTCCCGCCGCGCGCAGCGCGTCATCAATCATTTGCCGCAATCCTTCGGGCTTCCATGAATCGCCGGTTGCTTCTTTGCCATTCACAAAGAACGTTGGCGTGGACTGAATGCCCAAAGCGTGGGCGCGTTTGCCATCCTGAAAAATTCGCTGCGCCACCGCTTCACCGTTTATGTCGCGCATGAATTGATCGACGTTCAATCCAATCTGTCTGGCGTAATCCACGAAGATCGGAGTCACGTCTTTGGCTTCGCTCCAGGTTTTCTGGTTCTCGTACAACTTGTCGTGCATCGCCCAGAATTGCGCTTCGCCTTGTAATCCCGCGGCTTCCGCAGCCTGTGCGGCGATCACGGAATACTGATGATTCGGATACAGGGGATTCTCGCGGAATATCACGCGCAAACGCTCGCCGTATTCGCCCTCGATTTTCTTCAGCTCCGGGTAATAAGCGCCACATGACGGACACTGAAAATCTGCAAATTCTTCCACCGTCACCGGAGCGTTCGAGTTGCCGCGCACGTGTGGCGGAACCGCGCCCGGCGGTTCCGAGCCCGGCTGCGGTGAAGGCCCACTCGCCGGCGTTGCCGGTTGCGGTCTTTTCGAGAATAGCCAAGCGCCGCCTGAAGAGAACATCAGAAAGATGGCCATGAGGCCGACAATGGCGATAATGATGAAAGGAAGAGCTCGCTTCATCTCAGCGTCGTCCCAAACTGCTGCGCTTTTGTTGATTGTGGTTTCACGCGGCTGCTGCAAGTGCTCCCACCAGAGAATGAAATAGAGCGCGACCATCGCTCGAGCCGAGCGCGTCTTCGCAAGCGCGCTCGGGATGCGGCATCAGACCCATAACGTTTCGACCTGCGTTGCAAATCCCGGCGATGTTGTCGCGCGATCCGTTTACGTTTGTTTCATCCGTGACGTTGCCTTGTGGATCGCAATAACGGAAGACAATCCTTTCTTCGCTCTTCAGTTCTTCAAACGTCGCGCCGTCGCAAACGTAGTTGCCTTCCGCATGAGCGATCGGTATCTTCAGGACTTGCCGGCGCGTCAGTTCGTGCGTGAAAGGAGTGTCGATGGTCTCGACGCGCACGTTCACATGCTCACAGACAAAGTGCAGCTCGCGATTGCGAATCAGTGCGCCGGGCAGCAGGCCTGCCTCGCAGAGAATTTGAAACCCATTGCAGATACCGAGCACGAGCTTGTCCTGCGCCGCGAATTTTTTGACTGAATTCATCACCGGCGAAAAGCTCGCGAGCGCCCCCGCGCGCAGGTAGTCGCCGTACGAGAATCCGCCAGGAATAATCAGCGCGTCGTAAGCAGACAAATCAGTCTCGCGATGCCAAATGAAATCAACCGGCTGGCCAACGTGCTTCGAAATGACGTGGTAAGCGTCGTGATCGCAATTTGAGCCCGGAAAAACTATGACACCGAATTTCATGACGCTGTGGCGCAAGTTGTTAACTTGCGCAGCTTCCGACCGCAAGTTAATAACTTGCGCTACTTTTCAATCTCCACGCGAAAGTCTTCAATGATCGGGTTGGACAAAACTTCACGTGCCATGCGCGTCGCTTCGGCGCGCGCATCATCCTCCGTCAGTCCCCCGTTAAGCGCGATCTCGAAATACTTGCCCTGCCTGATGTCGCTGATGCCTTGATAGCCCAGTAACTCGACTGAATGCTTGATCGCCTTACCCTGCGGATCGAGGACGCTTGGCTTCAACGTGACGTAAACTTTCGCTTTCATGTCGGACAATCCGTGAAGAACGAAAGATAATACGGCAAAACGTTGCGTTAACGGTAGCCGATGTCATAGTATCTCCGCCGACATCGCAAGGCATTTCAGGCTTTTTCAGAAGGGGAAGTTCAGATGTCTCAGCCATACACACCGCCTCCGCCGCCGCTATCCGAACCACCGGTGGGCGCGAGCAGCCTCGGAATGGACGCGAATCTTGCGTCGATGCTGTGTTATCTGACCATGTTTTGCTGCGGTCTGGGAATTATCATCAGCCTTGTCTTTTTTCTGATCGAAAAGACAAGCCGGCTGGTTCGCTTTCACGCGATGCAGGCCCTGTTGTTCGGCGCCTTCTTTGTGGTTCTCGGAATCGTTTTCAAAATATTGCAGGTGCTGGTCCAATTTGCCCTGGCTGACATGATCGGCTTTCTGGGATCTCTGGGATTGTGGTTAGTGCAGATAATTGTTGGACTCCTGCTGGCGATTCCTCTGATCCTTGCGGCCATTAAGGCTTACCAGGGTCAGTATTTTAAGCTGCCGATTATCGGCAACATCGCCTGGAACATTGTCAATAAGTAAGCTCGTCAGTGCTAAACGCTCTACGACTCTAACTCTGTAGGAGAACATCAACATGGATACCGGTAAGTCCGCCCTGGGTCTGGATGGAAATGTAGCCGCGGCTCTTGGCTATCCGATTGGCATTATCGCGATCATTTCGCTCATCATTGAGAAAGAGAATCGCTTCGTTAAGTTTCACGCGTTGCAGTCCATTTTGCTGCATGTGGGAATGATCGTTCTCATGATCGCGCTTTGGATTATCGGCGCGATTCTTTTGGTAGGCGGTGCGGCGGCAGCAGCGGCAACGGAGAGCGGGGCAGTTGGTGGATTAGTTGGGATGTTATTTGGCCTGCTCTGGCTGGTTTTTATTGTTGTCTACCTGCTGGGCTTGATTTTATCTGCCGTCAAGGCTTACCAGGGCGCGATGTTCAAGCTGCCCATCATCGGCGGTATGGCCGATAAGTGGGTTAAGTAACTGCGTGTCAGCACCCGAGCGGTAGCCAGGGGAATGATTTGCTCAACGTTGAGTGGATGATCCGGTCGCTATCGCTCCCGGTTCTGACACAAACACCCGCGCGAAGACCTCATCAACATTCCGCAGATATTTGTCCAACGAAAACACGGCCTCGATCTGTTCTCGCGACAGGTGAGCAACAATCTCTTTGTCGGCTGAAACCAACGTTCGGAAATCCGCGCCTTCGTCCCAGCATTTCATCGCATTACGCTGCACCCACTCGTAAGCGGTCTCGCGCACGACGCCGCCTTGCGTCAGCGCCAGCAGCAACTCGCCGCTGAATACCAGGCCACGTGTGGCGTTCAGGTTTTCCAGCATCCGATCCGCATACACAATCAAACCGTCGAGCAGCGACGCCGCTTTGTGAACCATGTAATCCGTCGCGATGCTCGAATCCGGCAGCACGACGCGTTCGGCAGACGAATGCGAGATGTCGCGTTCGTGCCAGAGCGCGACGTTCTCCAAACCGACGATGCTGTTGGCGCGCACGACGCGAGCCATGCCGCAGATGCGTTCTGAAAGGATCGGGTTGCGCTTGTGCGGCATTGAGCTCGAGCCTTTCTGTCCTTGCTTGAATCTCTCCTGCGCTTCGCGCACTTCGGTTCGTTGCCAGTGACGAACTTGCAAAGCGAATTTGTCGAGAGACGAAGCGATGATCGCGAGCGTGCAAAGATATTCCGCGTATGAATCGCGCTGAACAATTTGCGTCGAGACCGGCGCGGCTTTCAACCCAAGCCGCGCGCAAACTTTCTCTTCAACTTCGGGCGCAAGATGCGCGAACGATCCGACGGCGCCGCTCAGTTTGCCGACCGCGACCGCTTCACGCGCATTCAGCAAGCGCTCGCGATTGCGCCGCATCTCGTCGTACCAAAGCGCAAACGTCAGCCCGAATGAGGTCGGCTCGGCATGAATTCCATGCGTGCGTCCGATCTGTGGCGTGTTCTTGAATTCAAAGGCGCGACGCCTCAGGACCTCGAGCAGCGCATCGATCTTCTTCAGCAGGATGTCACAGGCGTCGCGCAGCAGCAGCGCGTTCGCCGTGTCGACCACGTCCGAAGAAGTCAGACCAAAGTGAACAAACCGTGAAGCTTCGCCAATTGATTCGGCGAGGTTCGTCGTGAAGGCGATGACGTCGTGATCCGTCGCCTTTTCGATTTCGTTGATGCGCTCGACCGAAAACTTTGCGCGCGTTTTTATCTGTTCCAGCGCATCGCGCGGAATCGTGCCCATCTCGGCGTGCACTTCGCAGACGGCAATCTCCACGTCCAGCCACTTCTGGAACTTGTTCTGCTCAGACCAGAGCGCGCCCATTTCGGGCAGGGTGTATCGTTCGATCATGGTGAATAGTAAATCGTGAATCGTAAATAGAATTGGACGAAGCAAACTCTATTCACGATTTACCATTTACGATTCACTACTTCAGCGCTGTCGAGCTGACAAAATACTTCGCCAAGTACCATTTCCCGCCCCGCTCGATTAACGTGAACGTTTCCATCGCGTCACCGTGTTCGAACGAAGTGTGATAAATCGCGATCAGCGAATGACCGGGGACGGGGGCTGTCCCCGTCTGTTCTTCGCGAGCCGTGTCCAGGTCGCGCACCTGCGCGCGGCCGAGCTTATCGCGCAAGCGCTGGAATGTCGCTTTCGATTCTTCGAGCGTCGTGTCTTTACGCCATTCGTCGGCGGCATCATTGTAAAGCTTTTCGTAGCGGCCCGCGTCGATATCCTGGATTGCCGTGTCCAGCGCGGCTTGCGCGTCGGCGGGAATGCCTGTTCGTCTCGCGCCTTGACTGCAACTAGCAGGTAGAATACCGAAGATGGCAAGGATAAGAATCAGGTGCGCGGCTTTCATCCTTCCGCCCTCATCCTTCATCCCTGATTCTAGACTTCTATCCACGCAGTCGGCTCTTTCGGAAAAGACAAAATGATTTCGGTATCTGCGCGAAACAATGGCGAACGCTCGAACAGCGCCGTTTCGGCCGTGATTTTCGCGAGATATGGATTGTTCGCGCGTTGCGAAAGATGCGCCAGCACGATGTGGCGCGCCTGACCGTCAAAGCCATCGACCAGCCACTCCGCGACGTCTTCATTCGACAGGTGGCCGAGGCGAGAAAGAATTCTTTGCTTCAATTCCCAGGGATAATGTTCGACCGTCTTCAGCATGTCGCGGCTGTGATTAGATTCGATCACAATGGCAGCGCAGCCGCGCAGTTGTTGTGTAATCAACGTCGTGATATGCCCGAAATCCATAACCGTAGCGACCTTCACGCCATCGTGTGTAGCCGTGAAACCAAAGTTATCGACTGCGTCGTGTGGCACCGTGAAAGGATGAAAATCGATTTGCCCAATCCGAAAGTCGAAGCCGGAATCGATCTCGATCATCCGCTCGCGTAAAGCGTCTGCGCGCCGGCGCGGTTCATCACTCGCGACATTTCGTCGCTCGAGGACGTACGCGTCGCGCGTTTTCGCTGACATGTAGACCGGGCAGTCGAGATCTTTCATCAGCACACGCAATCCACCAGCATGATCGCCATGCTCATGCGTGATCAGAATTCCGTCGAGACGATTTGGATCTTCGCCGAGCTGATTCATGCGGCGAGCGATCTCGCGCGCGCTGAGGCCGGCGTCAACAAGCACGCGCGTGCCGTTAGCCACCAGCAGCACCGCATTGCCCGTCGAGCCGCTGCCAAGTACGGAAATTTTCATTTCGAGAGAATTATACGGGAAGAACTAGCCACAGAGGCACAGAGACACGGAGAAATTTCAAAAATTGGTTCGCCAAGCATCATGGAACAGGTCGAAATGCTTGAGCTTTGATTGTCCCACAGGATTGTGTTCCAGCTTCTCTCAGTGTCTCTGTGGCTCTGTGGCAACTTAAATCTCCAGACGCGATCGATCGACAACAAAGCCGTTCAAATTTCCCAAGGCGCCCACGGCCAGTGAATCGGTCGTGAAATATCTCTGTGCCAGACGCAGCATATCTTCCTCGGTGACCGCTTCAATCCGCTGGATGATTTCGTCCGGCGGAATTCTCCGGCCATGCACGATTTCCTGGCGTGCTAAAGCCCCCGCGCGCGCGCTGGATGATTCCAAACTCAGCAGGATGGTCGATACTGCCTGTTCCTTTGCCAGCTGAAGTTCACCTGGTGTTACATGGTCGCGTACGACGCGGCGCAGTTCCTTCAAGGAGAGATCCAATACCTGATCAATGTGCGCCGGCGATGCACCAGCATAAATCGTGAAAATGCCGACGTCCGTGAAGGTGTTCCCGCCGGCGCCGATCGCATAAGCCAGCCCGCGCTCTTCACGAACAGATTGCCACAGCCGACTCGACGTTCCGCCACCGATAATCGTTCCCAACATGCTGGCGATGTAACGATCTTCGCTTTTTGACGAAGGCCAGGGCGCGGCGATGATCAGATGCGCTTGCTCAAGCTCGCTCTTCCGTTCAATCAGGATTGGCGCAGCCGGTGCCGGCGACGACAAGCTGAAACCATCCGCAACATGGCCGTTGCTGTTCCCGAAGACCCTGGTCGCCAAATTAACCAAGCCATCGTGACTGATGTTGCCGGCAGCAGCGATGACCAGATTTGCCGGCCCATAGTTTAGTGAATGAAACTCTGTGGTCTTTTCGCGATCGAAATTTGAAACAGTTTCGACAGTGCCTTCGATGGGCCTCCCGAGCGAATGATTTGGGAAATAAGCCGCGTTGAAGAGTTCACCCAGCAATTCATCCGGCGTGTCCTCGATCATCTTCATCTCTTCGAGGATGACGTTCTGCTCGCGTTTCAGATCGGCCTCGTCGAAGCGCGGATTCGCGATCAAGTCGGCGATCAAATCGAACGCCGCCGGCAAGGCATTGTCGACAACCTTCGTCGAGAACCCGGTCATCTCGTGCGTCGTGTAAGCATCCAGATGCCCGCCGAGCCGATCGGATTCGGTGGCGATCTCGTGCGCAGAGCGGGTGAGCGTGCCTTTGAACAGGGCGTGCTCGATGAAATGACAAATGCCGTTCAACTGCGGAGATTCATGCCGCGAGCCGCGCCGCACCCAAATGCCAAGACTCACGGAACGCAGGCCCGGCATGTGTTCCGTAAGGATCGTCAGACCATTCGGAAGTCGGGTTGTCTTCACTTGATCGATCATTGATTGCGGAAAAACGGGCGGCAATTCATCAAGAATGACCATCCTAACACGCCCAAAACGCGCCGCAAAATTGGCTTCGGCTTTACAGTTTTCCGGCGGAAAAGTGCGGGCTGAGGCGCAAACTTTGCTTGACATCACGGCGCGCGGTGGCTGAGAATTACAGGCATTCAAGCGGGTGAAGGTCTCCCTCGCCCAAGCGGCTTTACGGAATTATGCCGCTCAAGGCATCTGACAGACGAAGCGGAGAATCGAACGACCGTAACTTCTTTCGGCTAATGCAAGCCAGTTCTTTTTCGTACACAGTTCGTGGTACCGCGCGAGTTTCGGTCGGAGGTCCAACCGCGATGAGAAAGATCTTCAGATTTAGCACGCCGCTGGTGGCGATTGCCTTGATTCTGACGACGCTTGGTTCGTTGAGTTACGGCAAAGGCACTCGCGGCCTCGCAACTATCACCGGCACCGTTCGCGACAATCGGGGCCTGCCGTTGGCCGGCGCCCTGATTCAGATGATCCGCGAGGGCGCGAACAAAATCGTCAAGGAAACACGCACGGCTGCCGATGGCAGCTTCTCAGCCAGGATTCCCGCCGGTCGTTATTCACTCAAGGCCATTGCCACAGGATTCAGCGAAGTTCTTTTCTCGTCCGTCACGGTAGCGCCGTCAGCCGAAATCGCCTATCGATTCAACCTTGAGCCACTCGGCGCCGGGCGAACTTATCCTGAACAGCGGAGTGACCGCGACAACGCGAAGTGGCGTCTGCGCGCGGCGCAAACGCAACGCTCGATTTTCCAGGCCAATGAGAATCCGGACGCGACCGTGGCCGCCGTTGAATCGGAGCAAGCCGCTGCGAGTGATGAAGTCAGTGCCACAAATGGCGATGCAAGTGGAAAGAGCAGCGCGCGCCCGCAGGGAGTTGTCGAAACCTACTTTGCGGAATCTGCGAGCCCGTTCTCTTCGAGTTATCAAGGGATCAACTTTGCGGTGGCCTTGTCGGCTTCAGAGCGGATCGATTTGATTTTCGCGGGCCAGACTGGCGTTGGATCATCCGCGCCGCAACGCTTTGAGACGAGCGCGCATCTGCGGGTTAACGATCGTCATCGTGTCGGCGTGACCGCGGGTGGGGCGCACTTGCCGACCTTCAATGCATTCGCAAAGAACAAATCACCCAACAGTTTAGGCCAGATGTCGGTGCGCGCGATCGATGAATGGATTGTTCGCGATGGGTTCGTAGTAGTTCTCGGTGTTGATTACTCGAGGTTCCTCGGCGCCGGCAACGACGCGGCTTTCACTCCGCGCATCGGAATTCAATTCGATGCAAACGCGCGCACCAGAGTCAAGGCCGCCTACGCGAGCGCTGCCGACACTACCGATGTCCAAAGTGTCGCCAGCTTCGAAAGCGGCGATGCCGTTTTCAAGCGTCCGGCAAATCAACCGGTCGCATACGTCAGCGGACGCGCGGTGATGGCGCGCAGCCGCCGCCTGGAGATCGGGTTAGAGCGTGAATTGAATAATCACTCGAGTGTCGAAGCGACCGCATTCGTCGACATGACGTCAGGGCGAGGGGTTGGTTTGTTGGCGACCCCGGTTTCCGCTTTTTCCGGTGACAGCGCGAGGGCTCTGATCAGAGTTGCTAATCAGGAAGGATCGGCGCGCGGCGTTCGCGTGGTCTACTCGAATCGTTTGAGTCATGTGTGGAGTGCTTCAGCCGGTTATTCGTTTGGACGAGGCCAGCGAGTCTCACCGCTGGGTATTCGTAATCCCGCGCAGCTTTTCGATGGTGGGTTTTTCCATTCGGTCGCGCTCCAGATTGCCGGTGATTGGTCGACAGGCACACACGTGCAAACAGTGCTCAGGTTTTCTCCGGATGCCACAGTATTCGCAATCGATCCGTTTGCGGGTCAACTGGCAGTTTACGATCCTTCTTTGAGTATTCAGGTCACCCAGGATCTTCCCACTTTTGGTTTGCCCCTACGTGCGCAGGCAGTTGTCGATGCACGTAATCTGCTCGATGTGCAGACGACCACCAGCAACGGAGAGACGCTTTTGCTAGTGGGACCAAACGGACGGTCGGTACGCGGCGGGATTTCGGTTCGGTTCTGAGACGCGCGAAACCCGCGCGTCTTTGTTTTTGCTCCCGCCCACTTCAGTCGCAAGGCTCGCGGGTTTTCTCCAAAATCTCGGACGCATACGAAAAATCGGACGGGCTTATTAGACCGCGGCTGGTCTGTGCGTATTCCGGCCGTGGGAAGGAAGCAAAAAGCCAGCAAGGAATTGAACGTCGATTCCGGGAGTGAAGTTTGTGACAGCATGGGTTAGTTGGAACATCGGTTGCTTTGAAATAAGCGTTTTAGTGTCTCTGCATCACGACCGTCAGGCATTGCCTGAGTCAGATTAGTGGGGCTGGTTCGAAGAATTCGATGAAGCGTTCAGTACTTACAGGCCGAACATGGTTCCTGTTAGGCGCTACGGCGTTGCTCGTTGTGGCGGGCGCCTTGAACTTTTCACAGCGTCTCAGCAGTCATCAATTGCCGCCGTGGGATGGCGTTAGTTGGGTAGACACAGCACAAGGGGTGATTGCCCGGACGGTCGAACCTGACTCAGCCGCCGCGCGCGCGCGCGTCATCCCCGGCGATCGCCTGCACGCGATCAGCCCTAACGGCCAGCCGTGCCCGCCCAGCATAACCGGGCCAACCTGCGAGCCTATTGGGAGTGCTACCCGAATTCAGATCTATCTCGATCGCGCCGGCGTCGGCGGCGAGATTCACTACCTGATTGAACGGCCTTCCTTCCCGGCGGAAACTCGTTTCTACTACGCTGACCTCGACAATCTCGGCTCAATTCAAACATGGACGGCGCGTGACATTTACATCAACTTAATCGGACTGGTCTATCTCTGCATCGGCCTGTTTGTCGTTTTCAAGCAAGGTGGACGTGCGCCCTACGTCTTGCACTTCGCAACGCTGTGTTTGGTCGCCTTCGTCTTTCATTTCTATCGAGCCACCGGGGCCTATCGAGATCTCGATCTAGCGGTCGCGATTTTGGATAACGCGGCGTTCATCATGTTCGCGCCGTTGTTCCTGCACTTCAGCGCGATCTACCCGGTTCGTTATCGCCTGTTCGACGAAAGGCGCTGGCGGAGCCTGTATCTGTATCTGCCGGCATTGTTACTGGTCTCTGTGCAAACCGTAATGTTTCTGCGCGATCAGATCGTGCAGCTAATTCCCGCCGCGGCCAGGTTTTTGGATTATTCACCCGCCTTCGTCGGAAGGTTCTATACGATCGCGTTTGTACACTTTTGGGCGGCCCTGGCCATCAGCGCCTTAGTTCTGATTCGCCGTTTCATCATCAGCAAGAACACAGTCGCGCGACAACAATTGAAGTGGGTCGTCTGGGGGTCTGTGTTGGCGATTGCTCCTTTCAGCATCTTCTACGCGCTCGGTTACGTGTTGGGGGCTGACACGGCCGGACCGGTTATAGACTTCGCGTTCTTGCCGCTGGCGCTAATTCCCATCTCATTCGGCTACTCCGTCGTACGTTACCGGCTGATGGACGTCGAACTTGTTGTCCGTCGTGCCGCGGTTTATGCAGCGACAACTTTGGCCATTGCGTTGGCAATCGGCACGGTTGTTTACGCGTTTGGAGTGTACGCGTTGGGTGGAGGGGTTTCGTCCTCGGGTGAGATCACACTGAAGCTGCTCGCTTCGATTGCGTTGATGGCAGTCATTGTGATGATCGCAGCGCCGATTAAGAATTTTCTGCAAGAGCACGTTGACCGGCTTTTTTATGGACGCAGATACGACCTGCGCCACAGTCTGCTCGATTTCGGCCGCACAATTTCGGCGAGCACGGCCCTCGATCCATTGCTTGATTCGCTGATTTCTCGGCTGCGCGAAGTGATGAACGTCGAGCGGGTGGCGATCTTTATTGAAGACCAATCCGAACCGTCCGGCTATCGGGTGGCGCGCACTGCCGGGCTTTCGGAATTGAGCACGCCGCCCGATTTTCGCGACATGATAAGGACGCGCTCGGCTGAAACCGGCGTCGTCCGCGCCGACGATCTCGAGCTGACAACCGAAAGTGGCCCTTTCGTGCGACGGACCCTGCACTATTACGTTCCGTGCGTGGTGCGTGGCCGCATGGTGGCCGTGATCGGACTGGGTCGTTCGGCTGACGGCGCCCTGCTTTCATCCGAGGACGTTGAAATCCTCCGCACGGTCTCGGGCTACATCGCCGTCGCGGTCGAGAACAGTCTGCTTTATCAGGAGCAAAAGCACCGCGCTGCTGAGCTCGAATTGCTCAAAGAGTTCAACGAATCGATCGTCGAATCGATCAATGTCGGGCTGCTTGCGGTTGATCTGAACGGCAATATCACGCGGTTGAATTCGGCGATGGAAGACATCTTCTCGATTTCGCGCGAGGAGGCAACCGGAAAAAACGTCGAAGATTTATTCGTGGAAGACTTCGCCGACACTTTGCGGCAGGTGCTTGGGCCAGACGGCTGGCGGCTGAACCAAACGCGGCAGATTTACAAGTTGCACACAGTCACTCGCGCCGGCCGTTCGGTCGTCCTCAATGTCGCGCTCGCGCCCTTGTACGCTGATACCGACGAGCAAACCGGCGCGCTCGTGGTTTTTGAGGATGTTACTCAGCGCCTGCAATTGGAAGAGCAACTTCAACAGCGCGAAAAGCTTTCATCAATCGGTCTGCTCGCCGCCGGCGTGGCGCACGAAGTCAACACGCCGTTGACCGGCGTTTCGTCGTACACCCAGATGCTACTTGGTATGTTGTCCGAGAACGATCCAAAGCACGCATTGCTCGAGAAGGTTCGCCGTCAGGCGGATCGCGCCACCGACATCGTCAACAATCTGCTGAACTTTTCGCGCACGGGCAACGCCGCAGAGTTTTCGCAGGTGAACATTAACCGGGTTCTCGATGACACGCTGCAATTGCTCGAGCCGCAGCTCCGACGCAGCCAAATTCACGTCGTGCGCGACTACGGCGATGAGCTACCCCAGGTTCACGGCAACTCGGTGAAGTTGCAACAGGTGTTTACGAACCTGATCCTGAATGCGCGCGATTCGATTTCGAATGGCGAAGGCCGCATCACTCTGAAGACTCGCAACGGCGAAGATGGCCTGGTGGTCGTTGAGGTGGCTGACAACGGTGTCGGCATCGCGCCGGAACACGTGGCGAAGATCTACGATCCTTTCTTTACCACTAAAGGTATCGGTGGCGGCACGGGTCTCGGTCTCGCGGTTACTTACGGAATTGTTCAGGAGCATTCCGGCCACATTAGCGTTTCCAGCACTCCCGGAAGCGGCTCAATTTTCCGCATTACGCTTCCTACCACTGATCCGCGTGCACGCATAAAGACCGCAGCGCTTTAGGCGCACCTGCCTCTCCTTCGTTTCATCCCAAGTTCCCTTTTCGAATCGGTTTCGGTGATAATCACGGCCTGATTGCACAGCAGGTTCAGATTCCTGCCGATTCCATGGCGAAAAAAGGTTCCATCCTAATCGTAGACGACGAAGAGATCATGCGCGACGTACTTGAGACGTTGCTCTCGGCCGAAGGGTATCGCGTCGATCTCGCGAAGACCGGCGAAGAAGGTCTCGACGCGTACACGAAGCGGCCATACGACGTGGTCTTGCTCGACGTGTCGATGCCGGGCATCGGCGGCCTGCGCGCGCTGGAAGAATTTCTGAAGCTGGACTCGGATGCGGTCGTCTTGATGATTACCGCGTACGCGACTTTCGACACCGCGATCGCGGCCTGGGAAAAAGGCGCCTTCGGTTGTATCCGCAAGCCTTTTCAAAACGATCACATCAAGGCGCAGGTTGCCGCCGGCATCAAGCGTCGCCGCAAGGAAGAAGAACGGCGATCGTTGCGCCAGGCGATGAGCCGCGAAGTCGATCGCGGCGCCATCATCGGCCGGTCAGACATCATGCAGGAAGTATTTCGCCTGGTGGAGCAAGTTGCACCCGCGCGTTCGACCGTGCTCATCACCGGCGAAAGCGGCACGGGAAAAGAGCTGATCGCGAAAGCCATTCACGAAGCGAGTCCGCGTAACAGTCGCTCATTCGTTACTGTGAACAGCTCGAACATTCCTTCCGACCTGCTCGAATCTGAGCTGTTCGGTCACACGCGTGGCGCGTTCACGGGCGCAATTGCCGCGAAGAAGGGCTTGTTCGAAGTCGCGGATGGCGGCTCGATCTTTCTCGATGAGATCGGCGACATCCCGCCTGAGACGCAGGTGCGACTGCTGCGCGTGATTCAGGAAAGGGAATTCACGCCGCTGGGAGACACAACTCCGCGCCGCGTCGACGTCCGGATCGTCGCCGCCACCAACATCGATTTGAAAGAAGCGGTACGGCAGGGGCTGTTCCGCGAAGATCTCTACTATCGTTTGTCCGTCGTGCCAATCGAATTGCCACCTTTGCGAGATCGGCGCGAAGACATCCTGCCGCTGGCGCAACACTTCACCCGCAAATACAACGAAGAAAATGGCCGACAGGTGTCGGAACACATCAATCCGGAAGTCCTCTTGCTGCTGGAAAACTACTCGTGGCCGGGAAATGTGCGCGAGCTGGAGAACGCGATCGAGCGTGCAGTCGTGATTGCGCCCGGCGACGAAATCACAAAAGAATGTCTGCGGCGCGAGATAGCCGATCCGCAGGCAGCCGCGGCAGTGGCGCGTGAAGCGGCCGGAGCATCGTCCGGAATCGACGTGACCCGTGGCGTAAATTTTTACGATGAAGTACGCCGATTTGAAATTGATCTCATCCGGCGTGCGCTCGATCAAACCGGTGGTCATCAATCTCGCGCGGCGCGGCTGCTGGGAATGAATCCCACCACGCTTAACTCAAAGATCAAAACCTACAACATCAATCTTCGATCCTGACACTGATCAAACGTACTTGTTCGAAAGGGAAAAACTTTCCGCAACCGCCTTCGCATCGCAGAAAAAGCTTTACACACGAACAAGTTTTGAATAGGCTTACGCCGTTTTCCTCGCAAATCCTGGATAAAACCTTAGTTCCGATCTCAAGTTCGAAAGGAGCAATCGACATGGTTGCAAAGAAAAAGGCCAAAAAGGGCGGCAAGAAGAAGGCAAACGGCGGGAGCATCATCCCGACCAAGAAAAAAGGAAAGAAAGGCGGGAAGAAGAAAGCAAACGGCGGGAGCATCATCCCGACTAACCTCTAATTTTGATCCGCCAGTCAGGGATTTAGCTTGGCAGTGACTTGAGCGCGTAACTCTTTTACGTCCGGGCGGCCGAGATAAGTTTGGTAGTTATCGGTCCCCCATATCCGCTCAAGGGCGCTCAAGACATCGGTTGCTTGGGAGGCAAGCTGGCGCGCCCTGCTCTTATCTCCCAACTTTTCTGCCGCGCGCGCACCAATGACATAGGCGCGCCACTCATACTCATGCTGCTTCGCGGCGGTGAATCGTTGCTGTGCCTCGGTCGCGGCGTTCATCGCCGCTTGTGCATCGCCGGCGGCCAGCGTCGATTCTGCCAAAGCGAATAGAGCTTGCGAGAGAGGCAGCGGATTGCGCAAAGTGCGCGCCAATTGCACCGCTTCTTCACAGTGTTTTCGACCGGCCGCAGTTTTGCCCGCCAGAGCCTCGGCGACGCCTAATGTCGAACCGGCGCGGACTGTTATCGCTTTGTCAGAACCTGCGAGCGCCAGCGCTTTCTGAGCCTTGTCTATCGCTTCGGGTATTTTTCGCTGACTCAGCGCCGCGTCCGCCATTGTCCAGGTCACGTCAGCCAGAAGATATTTGTACGATTGTTGGCCGCCGGGAGCCGCGAGAGCAACGGCTTCGGCCAGGTTCTTGCTCGCGTTTTCGTATTTTCCCAAACGCCACAACGCCGCCCCAGAATTGTCAGCCGCGAAACCGAGAATTATTTTCGTGTCCATCGCCTTAGCGAGGCGATACTCCTCGTTGAAATGCTCCAGCGCCTCAACCAGGCGATCGGTGTGCAGGAACACCAGACCGAGACCCTCGTGCGCGAGAGCCACAAATCGCGAATCACCGACGCGTGCCGCGGATTGAAGCAAGTCTTGAAAATATCGTTCACCGGCGTCGTAATCGCCCGTTTCCTCGTAGGCCCTGCCAAGAAAAAAGTACGAATACAAAAGTTGAGTCCCGTAACCGCCTTGTTGATAGAAAGCCAGTGCCCGCTGCGTGTAGTCGCGGGCGGCGTCTGGATCACCCTGGGCTTGCCGTGAATTAGCCAACGAAAGGAACGCGCGAGCTTCGTTTACCTTGCCTTTGTAAAGTTGGGCCAGGCGCAGTGCTTCGGAATAATTCTTTTCTGCCTCAGCGAAATCTCCTTTCACCAGATATGAATTGCCGATCTCAATTAATCCCGCGGTAGTTAAGTTCTCCATTTGGTTGGCCTGCGCTAATTTCATCGCCTGTTGCGAATACTGCCGGGATTTTTCGACGTCGCCGGCGTAGGCGAATGTGTAGCTTAGCTGTTGCAAGATTCTGATTTGCTGGTCATTGTTTTCCAGCGCTTGCGATCGCTGTAAAGCCTGTTGCAACTCCGCTTCGCCCTCCGCCAGCCGGCCTTGCTTAACCAGGAGTATCCCTCGCTGGAGAAGCGTTTCCGTTATGCCCTCCACTTCGTTCGAGATGCGAAAGATGTTGTTGGCCTGATCGAGAGCCGTGACGGCTTCCGCGAATTTCTGATTGTGTAGCAGCGCCACGCCCAAGCGCAGGAACGCGGCCGCGTACTGCCCATCGTGTTTGGTGGCTTGCTGATAACTGTCAATGGCTTTGTTCCATTCTTCGTTTTTTTCGTAGGCACGCCCGAGGTCGACCAGCGCAAATGCCTTTTCGGTGGCGGGCAACTGCGCTGCAAGTTGGCGATAGTCCTCAACCGCTGCGGCAAAATCGCGCTTCAGCGTGTCTGCGATCCCCTTCAAACGTAGTGCATCATCGGACGCCAGCACGGAACGGTTGGGCACCAGATCCGTCGCGCGAATCAATTCGTCTTTCGCTTTATCTGAGACGTCCAGCTCCGTATATGCCTCGGCCAGTCGAGCGTGCGCGAGCGCGAAACGATCGTCAGTCGCGATGGCTTGCTGAAGTATCTTGCTCGATTTGAAAAACGCGCCCTCGCGCAAAGCGCTGACGCCCAAATCGTAGAGGCGCTTCGCTTCCGGGTTCGGTACGTACGGCCGGGGGCGCAACAACATCCAGGCAATGAATCCCACCGCGATGACAACGAGTACTCCGGCCACGACGTATCCAACCGAAATGCGCGGGCGCCGAAAAATGTCGGACAGGGTCGCCAGCGCGCCTGTCGGACGGTCGCCATCCGCGGGCGACGTGAGCCGTGGGACCGTGCGATGGGCGGCCGTCATCCCTGACATTGACTGCACGCTCTGTAAATCCGCGGCCATTTCGCTTGCAGTTTGGTAGCGCTCAACCGGCTTTTTCGCGAGCGCCTTCAAGGCGATTCCATCCAGCGCTGCGGGAACGTCGGGATTCAGTGTTGACGGCGGAACAGGATCGTCGCGAATGACTTTTGTGCAGATTTCCATGCGCGACGAGCCATCAAATGGTGGCCGGCCGGCGATGCATTCGTAGAGCAGCGATCCCAAAGCGAAAATGTCGCTGCGCGCGTCGATCTCCGCGCCCAGAGCCTGCTCGGGAGACAGGTATAGCGGCGTGCCGACGATGACACCTTCCTGTGTCTGCGAAGTCAGCAGCGTCTGTCGCTCCGGATCCGTTGAGCTCGAGGAGTCGACGTTGAGCTGTTTCGCGAGACCAAAATCCAATACTTTGACTTCGCCGCGATGATCGATGGCCACGTTCGATGGTTTGATATCGCGATGCACGACGCCGTTCCGATGCGCTTCGGCTAAAGCCTCGGCAACCTGCTGAATGATTTCCAAAGCGCGCGCGATCGTCATCGAGCCGCTCGACATCACGTCGCCAAGAGTCTGGCCTTTTACCAACTCCATGACGATGTATGGCTGCCCGCGTTTGGTTTCGCCGTAATCGTGAATGGTCGCGATGTTGGGATGCGATAGCGCTGAGACCGCACGCGCCTCCCGCAAAAATCTCGTGCGAAAGTGATGCTCGTTCTTGCCCGGTTTGATCGTCAGCGTCTTGATCGCAACGCGCCGGCCCAGCACCGTGTCTTCCGCGATATAGACCACGCCCATGCCGCCCTCGCCGAGCTTTTCGACGATGCGATAGTGCGAGATGGTTTTGCCGATCATGTTTGGGTGCTCGGGCCCAGGAATGTTGAGATCAGTAAGCCGACCTAAGCGCCAGGAACGCTGCTGAAACCACGCGCATTGTGGTGCAAAGCTCCATCGATTTCAAGAAGTCGGGCTGGTTGAGGTATTCGGACCAAGTCTGGTCGGCAATTGTGATAAGCTTTGCCGCGAAAGCGAGACCCCGAGCGCGTGCGACGACGCAAAATCGATGGCTGCCCAATTGCCGGAGCGCTTCAGCTCATCGGCGATAAGTGGACACTGCTTGTAGTGCGCGAGCTGTTCGCGCGGCCAAAACGCACCACTGAACTCCTCGAAGAGCTCCATCCCATCAGCAGCCGCACCTTGATGGGCCGCCTGAAGGAAATGGAAAAGGACGAGCTGATTCTGCGCGTCAATTACGGCGGCTTACCGCGTCGAGTAGAGTACGAGCTGACCGAGCGCGGCCGTCGGCTGCTTCCTTTGCTCGATGCTTTGATGAAGGCCGGACAGATACTCGACTGCAACGATTGCGAAGATCGGAAACAGCAGTTGGGTTACTACTGTGACTTCTGTCCGAATGTGCGTGCCGAAGGATTTGTGGAACCGCCGAGTTTCGTGGAAGAAATCACTCCCGCACCTGGGCCGTCGCGACGCCCGAAAGATGATTCGATTGTGCTGCTGTAGACGTTGCCGCTAACCGCCCGGGCAGTCTTCGAACATTGGTTGCTCAGGCTCGTTCGGAACGACTTCACCCGTTGGCAAAATAATCGAGCGACGATCGGCGGTGACGTGTTCGCCTTCGATGGTGATCTCATCACCCGTCGGCATTTCAACCGGCAGATGATCGAGGTAGCGCTCCGCATCGATCGCGGCCATGCAACCCGTGCCTGCCGCGGTGACCGCCTGCCGATAGACTGAATCCTGAACATCGCCGCACGCGAAGACACCCGGAATGTTCGTCGCGGTGGAACGATGGGACGTTTTGATATAGCCAACGTCGTCCATTTCAATTTGCCCTTTGAAAAGATCGGTGTTGGGCTTGTGGCCGATGGCGATGAAAACCCCTTCGCAATCAGAGGTGCGCGTCTCGCCAGTCTGCACGTTGCGCAAACGCACGCCAGTCACGCCTTGTTCCTGCGTGCCGAGAATCTCTTCCAGCTCGGTGTTCCACAGAAACTCGATCTTCTCGTTGCCGAACGCTTTGTCCTGCATGATCTTTGACGCGCGCAGTTTGTCGCGGCGATGAACGAGGAACACGCGCGCAGCATAGCGCGTCAGGAACGTCGCTTCTTCCATCGCGGTATCGCCGCCGCCCACGACGACTAGTCGCTTGTTGCGAAACGCCGGCAAAGGGCCGTCGCAGGTTGCGCACGCTGAGACGCCGTTCCCTCCAAAGCCCAGTGGAGTCTTTTCTTCGCCGGGTATTCCGAGCCATTTCGCCGAAGCGCCGGAAGCGATGATCAGCGTGTCGGCTTTGATGATCTTGTTGTCGGCGAAAAGTTTGAACGGTCGCTTGCTCAGATCGACTTTCTCAATCCACTCTTCCAAAAACTCTGTGCCAAAACGCTCGGCTTGTTTGCGAAACTCGACCATTAAATCCGGACCCTGAATTCCTTCGGCGAAGCCCGGGTAATTCTCTACGTCAGTCGTAATCATCAACTGTCCGCCGGGCGTGGTTTGCTTCTCAGTATCGGCGGGAGCGTCGATAAGTAATGGCTTCAGGTTCGCGCGCGCGCTGTAAATCGCAGCCGTCAGTCCCGCCGGACCGGAACCGATGATCACTACCTGACGTTGAAGTTCTTCTGTGGCCAATTCAGGTCTCCTTCTGTCGCGTCAGAACCGGGAGCAAAAGCGGCCGGTCGAAAGGTCGCCAACTACTTCCGTTGCATCACGATCCCATCGCTATCGCTCCGGGTTCTGACACAATATGCGCTGGAAAACTGTTGGCGTTTTGCGTTGCGCGTGTAGTATAACTAGTGCTGTACGAGTTAGTCGAACCAGCCAGGCCCCAGCCACATCGTGGCCTGAATTGGCGTCCACCTTTGGTTCGGCGTCGAGAATAAGTTGAATAGGAACTCGGACCAAGATAACAAGACAGCTTCGGCTCGCCCAATCCAGAGTATCGGTGTGCTCGGCGCCGGGACGATGGGTCATGGCATCGCGCAAGTTGCGGCTGGCGCCGGTTACCAAGTCGTCATGCGCGATATTAACCCCGCCGCAATTGAACGCGGCAGAACAGCGATTGAGCGCAACCTGGCGAAGGGTATCCAGCTCGGAAAGGTAACTGAACCGGAGCGCGCGGAGACTCTCGCGCGAATTCGCGCGACGACCGACATCGCGGATCTTCGCGAAAGCGATCTCGTCATTGAAGCGGCGCCGGAAAAAATCGAGTTGAAACAGAATCTTCTGCGCGAGACCGAAAGCTTGGTGCGAACCGATTGCATCTTCGCCACCAACACTTCATCGCTCTCGATCACTGAAATCGCCAAAGCGTCCGAACGTCCGGCGAACGTGGTCGGCATGCACTTCTTCAATCCAGTTCACATCATGCGCTTGGTTGAGATTGTCGTCGGCAAACAAACTTCCGACGACACGACCGAAACAGTTCGCGAGGTCGCCCTGCGTATGAAGAAAGAGCCAATCGTCGTGCGCGATGTTCCCGGGTTTGCATCAAGCCGCCTCGGCGTGACGTTGGGCCTCGAAGCGATGCGCATGGTCGAGCAGGGTGTCGCCAGCGCCCGCGACATCGACACTGCGATGGAGCTTGGCTACAACCATCCCATCGGGCCGCTGAAGCTGACGGATTTGGTCGGCCTCGATGTGCGCCTGAGCATCGCTGAATACCTGCACACGACGCTCCGCTCTGAAACTTTTCGACCACCTGAAATCTTGCGGCGTCTAGTCAGTGAAGGAAAACTCGGCAAGAAAACGGGCGAAGGCTTCTACAACTGGAACGAGCCGGAACCGGCGCGGAGAGCGTATACTGTTTGACGTTACGGTGACATCAGGATGGCAACGGTCATGAGCACTCCTTACCAGAACGAGGAAAGACGCTTTGCCCTGCGAATGGCTTTGCGCCTGCCGATTGTCGTCTCGGGCCGCGCGGACGATGGCGCCGCCTGGAGCGAGCCAACGGAAACGGACGACATCTCAACTTCCGGCGCGCTGTTTCACCTCAATCAGAAAGTAAGCATCGGCGAACATCTCTACATTCGCGCTCACAAACCGGATGGATCACCGACCGAAGCGACGGCAACAGTCGTCCGCATTTCCCCGGCGATCTACGGCACGGCGCGTGTCGGTGTGCAGATCGCCGAACCTTCGGAAAACTGGATGCGTTTGTTCGTCGCCTGGGTCGCCGATGAACAAGCCAGTGATGAAACGCCGTCCTCAACCTGACCCTCTCCAATCCACAGCCTTAGCGCCTCGCTTTTCCGCGCCGCTTTGTGATTTACTTCAGCAACTTTATCGAAACAGGAGCCAGTTAGAGTGAGTCAAAGTTACGAGACCATTTTGGTCGAACGCCGCGAGCGCGTCGCGATCATCACAATCAATCGCCCGGAAAAGCGCAACGCGCTGAACATTCAGACGCGCGCGGAAGGCGCGGCGGTTCTTGACGAGCTGCGCGACGATGATTCAGTGCGCGTAGTCGTTTTCACCGGTGCGGGCGGCAAAGCATTTATCGCCGGCGCTGACATTGCTGAGTTCGCCGGGCGCACCGCGCTCGCACAGCGCGCCATTATGCTGGAGCGCGGACTGTTCAATGCCATCGATACTTTTCCTAAACCCGTGATTGCAATGGTGAACGGTTACTGTCTCGGCGGCGGTTGCGAGTTGGCGCTGGCTTGCGACATTCGCATCGCGAGCGACACCGCATCGTTCGGGCAACCGGAAATCAATCTCGGCATCATACCGGGTGGCGGTGGCACGCAGCGGCTGACGCGTCTGGTGGGCGAAGGAAAAGCAATGGAGATGATTCTGACCGGCGAGATTATCAATGCCGAAGAAGCTTTTCGATATGGATTGGTGAATCAAGTCGTGCCTGCTAATCAGCTCGAGGCAAAGACGATGGAGATCGCGAATCGTATTGCCGAGAAGAGTCCGATTGCTTTGCGCCTGGCGAAAGAAGCCGTGAAGCTTGCGTCGCGATCGAATCTTGACGAAGGCCTGCGTCGCGAGATCGATATATTCGCGCTCTGTTTCTCGAGCGAGGACAAAGACGAAGGCGTGAACGCTTTCCTCGAGAAGCGAAAGCCAGAATTCAAAGGCAGATAAGGAGTGGTGGCCTAATTTCAGCTTTCTCTGCGCTACTGCGCGAAGCCTCAGCGCCCTCTGCGGTTAATAAGAGAGAAAGACTTTTACCGCAGAGGAACAATCGAGGCATCGCAGAGGCGCGCAGAGAATCAAAACAGGGCACTACCAATAACGGGAGTGCTTTAAAGAGAATGACGAGCGATCTGCAAAGCGAAAATTGGGCGGTGCTTAGCGAACGCGGCTGCGAAGCGAGTGAGCTAACGCACGAAGAAGCGCGCCGGCTGGTGCACAAACTGGCGACGGAAGGGCGTCACGGTCTCTGCATTGTGACAAGCGAGGTGGCTGAACGCCTCGGAAAGAATACCGACCGGCGGGAAGTCGCGGGCATGCGCGACACTGCCTAGATTAGTCAATCAGCAATACAACCTTACCAAAGCTCTCGTTCGATTCAATTTGCTGGTGTGCCTCACGCACTTCATCCATCGGAAAAACTCTATCGATCACTGGCCGCACTGAGCCGCTTGCGAGCAACGGCAGAACATGCTGCACGAACAGACGCGTGGCTGTGGCTTTCTCTTCAATTGAACGCGTCCGCAGCGATGTTCCCATGACGCGCAGACGCTTGCGCATCACGATCCCATAATCAATTTCGGCTTTTGCGCCGCTCGTCGTGCCGACGAAAATCAACCGGCCCTTCGTTGCGAGCGATTCAAGATTTGCTTTCATGTAAGCCGCGCCGACCAGGTCGAGAATCACGTTGACGCCTTCGCCACCTGTCCATTCCTTCACTGCCTCAGGAAACGCTGATGGATCGTTTTCGACCGCGATTGATTCAGACAGTCCAAATTCTTTGGCGCGCTCAAGTTTCTCGGGCGTGCGTGAAGTCCCGTACGCGATTGCGCCGGCGGCTTTGACAAGTTGACTTGCGGCCGTGCCCACGCCGGAACCTGCCGCATGGATCAGCACGCGCTCTCCGATCTGCAAACCGCATTGGGTAAAGAGGGCGTCGTGCGCCGTCACAAAGACCTCGGGAATCGAAGCCGCTTCGGCCCAATCGAGGTTGTCAGGAATCCGCGCGAGCGTGCTTTCCGGTACTGTCACATATTCAGCTTGCGCCCCTCCGCCAGTGATGCCCAAAACGCGATCACCGATTTTCCATGTGCGCGCCTCTTCGCCAACACTTTCAACCTCGCCTGCGAATTCCAATCCGGGAATGTCTTGCGGATAACCGGGTGGCGCGGGATAGCGACCGAGACGTTGGAGAATGTCGGCACGATTCAATCCCGCCGCACGCACTCGAACGCGCACGCGATCCGCGGTTGGTTGCGGCGCATCTGGAACATCGCCGACCTCCAGGCCTTCGACACCGCCAAACGAAATGATCTTCACCGCTTTCATTGTGAGTCAGGGCACATCCTCACTGTCCTTTCTATATTCCCCTCTCCCTTTGGGAGAGGGCAAGGGTGAGGGCGTACGCCGCGCTAAATCCCTCACCCCATCCCTCTCCCAGAGGGAGAGCGAGCAAACAAACAGCTACCCGATCAACGCTTTGCCCTTTCCCCCTTGCCCTTTACACTACGGCGCATGTCTCTCCTCCACGGCGCGTTGATGTTCGCTGCTGCCTTTGCGGCGGGCATGGTGAATTCGATCGCCGGTGGCGGCACGCTGCTCACTTTTCCACTTTTGATTTGGCTCGGACTCGATCCGAAAGTCGCGAATGCGACGAGCACGGTCGCACTTTGGCCCGGGTTATTTGGCGGTCTGTTCGGTTATCGCCGCGAGATGAGCGACAGCTCTTTGATGCTCATGCGGCTCGGCGCAGTGAGCGTTGTCGGTGGTGGTGTGGGCGCGTGGCTCTTGATCGTGACGCCGTCGCCGATCTTTGCGCGGCTGGTTCCGTTTCTGATTCTGTTCGCGACGTTTCTGTTTATGCTGCAAGGGCCGGTGAACCGCTGGTTCCGCGTCCCGTCACCGACTTCGGGTTCACAGAAAAGTTGGTGGACTATCGCCATCGTTGTCCAGTTTTTCTCCGCGATGTACGGTGGCTATTTCGGCGCCGGCAACGGCATTTGGATGTTGGCCGCGATGGGCCTGCTGGGATTGCACGACATTCATCGCGCCAATGGCATCAAGAATTTTCTCGGTATCTGCATCAACAGTGTCGCCGTCGTCGCATTCTCGATCTCGCATCTGGTTTCCTGGCCACGATCCCTGTTGATGGCGGTCGCAGCTTTGCTCGGCGGCTATGTCGGCGCACGCACAGCGCAACGGGTCGGACGAGTATTTATTCGTCGCGCGATTGTGGTGATCGGATTTGTGATTACGGTGGTGATGTTGTGGCGGATGAGGTGACGAGAATCCGCAGATTACACAGATTACGCAGATAAGGCAGATAAGACAGCCACAAAAAGGCACAAAAGGCGCAAAAAGAGAAAACCCTTAAAGCTCCAAGTTGGACGTTTGTTCTTTGGTTTCTCTTGATGTTGATTCGGTCTGATCTTTTTTGTGCCTTTTGTGCTTTTTTGTGGCTAGTTGTTTTCAGTGTAATCTGTGTAATCTGCGTAATCTGTGGATAACAAACTGCCTCGCGAATTCTACACACGTTCTGACGTCCTCGAAGTCGCACGCGAGCTGCTCGGCAAGAAACTCGTGGTTCCAAACAAGAGTGGCAAGCGCGTTGCGGGAATCATTGTCGAAACGGAAGCGTATCGCGGGCCGGAGGATCGCGCGTCGCACGCTTACGGCGGCCGCAGAACGAATCGCACGGAAACAATGTACGGAGTTGGCGGCACGGCGTACGTCTATTTCGTTTACGGCATGTACAACCAATTCAACGTCGTAACCAATATCCAAGAAATCCCGCACGCAGTGCTCGTACGTGCGCTCGAACCGATCGAAGGGCTCAACATCATCCGCCGCCGGCGGCCCGATCGATCCGAATACGAGCGGACGAGCGGCCCGGGTCGGCTGTGCGTGGCGCTCGGAATCGATCGGAAGTTAGACAAAGCCGATCTGCTCGGCGATCGCGTCTGGATTGAAGAAGGCGTTTCCGTCTCACCACGCCAGATCGCGCGAGGACCACGCATCGGAATTGATTACGCGGAAAAGTGGGTGACAAAGCCCTGGCGTTTTTGGATCGAAGACAATCCGTTTGTGAGTAAGCGTTGAAATAACCACAGAGGACACAGAGGCAAGCAAAAACAATCAGCCCTGAAAATGCACAAAAGACACAAAATGAAAAGTTCCGGATTGGTGGGTCGCTGATTGCCTTTTGTGCTTCTTGTGCCTTCTTGTGGCTGATTAGTTCTTCCCTGTGTCCTCTGTGGTGAAAACGTTTTAGTCGCGTGCCAGCTTTTTCCAAACGCTCGCTTCGCCTTGACTGCGAACCATCTCATTCACCTTCAGATAGGCATCGGCGTAAGAGGCGCGCATATCAGCTTGCGAACGCGGATGTTCGAGCCTTTTCTCCAGTTCCTCGTCTGAGAGTGCGCCCCGGCGTGCGCGGGAATACATCGCGCCTTCGCCTGAAAGATAAATCGCGAAACCTTCTTCCAGCCAACGCGGTGCGCGATCGCGGCTGACGATGTCGATGACTACGTGCGCCAGCTCATGCTTCAGAGTCGTATTCAACACCCCGCGTCGTTTCAGAATTGAAACCGGTTGCAACTCAATCTTATTTCCTTTAGTCGCGGCGGCGGCCCACCAGGGCTGGCCCGTGCGCCCGACGAAATCTCCAGTCGATTCGTTAACGCGGATTTGAAGTAAAGGTAAGTTGTCAATCGCAACGGAAGCATTCGCTGCTCGACGCAAATAATCCGCGCGTGCATTTTCGAGAACTGTCAGAACCTGATTTGCATCGCGGCGATCAGTATCGGCGGGATAGGTGACGCGGAAATGCTCGGAGGAAATTGTGGTTGTTTTTGCTGAACGAGCATGATGAGTTAAAAGCGTTAACCGCAGAGGGCGTAGAGGATTTCGCTGAGGCGCGCCGAGATCTTTCTCTGCGTTCTCTGCGATAACCTCCGATTCCTCTGCGGTTAAATTCGCTCGTGCGCGATTATTAGCCGCCGGTCGATCGCGACTGCCAATCGCAGTGCCCGGAAAATATTTCTCCAGAATCCTTTGATAACTCGCGCCGCGCGCGGCCATCAAATGCGCGCCTTCCTGACAGAGGCCGAGGCCGTGACCGAAGCCGCTGCCGTGGAAAATGAAATTCGATGCTGCGTGTGAAACTTCGAAGCGCGAACTCTTCAAAATGTTCCAGCCGAGTACGCGACCAACAATGATTTTGAAGTCCCAGCCGCGCACAACCTTTCGCTGCTCGCCTTCGACGGTGATGAATTCGGCGCGGCCGGTTTCATCGCGCTTGCTGACTGTGATCTGATCCAATCGATTGCCAACGTCGGTGCGCGAATCGCTTTGCAGAGCCCGCAGCAAATCGGCGCGCTTAATCGTGTCAATCCAATGCGCATGCGGACCCGTTTCGCAGAACTCGTCGCGCACACCTTCAAGATGTTTAGCGGGGGACGTGCCCCAGAGCGTCGCGACGTTCGCTGTCTCTCCGCCGCACGATGCGCCGAAGTATGAATCGATGAGTTCGCCACGCTGGTCGAGCAGCACCTGTCCTTCAGTCGCGCGGACGGCATCGATCAGTGAGCCCTCGCTGACGGTCGGGCTAGCGCCGCGATCGGCGACGAATCGCTGGCAATGCGTCGTCGAGCAGAAGTCGTAACCATCTTTCGCGTGGCGGCCGATGTTCTTAAGCGCGAACGTGCGAACTGCGACCGCAAGTGCTTTCAAAGCTTCCGGCTCAGTTTCCATCGTGCCTTCCGCGCGCATCACGCCAAGCACGTAATCTTCCAGCGACAGTTCACGCGTGACGTTGTCGTGGACCAGGTGAACCCGAACTGGAGACGCGGAGATGGGGAGACGCGGGGACGCGGCGTCATCTGTAGCGTCGACGGAGCTATCTATTTTTGACGCTCTCTGTGCCTCAGTGTCTCTGTGGCTGATCTCGTTGGCATACGCCTCGAATATCGGTCGCGAGATTGTTGCCGCTTCGGCTCCATGTGCCCGCGGGAGAAAAACGATCACAGCAAGTTGAATGTCCGCAGGCTCAAGTTCACGAGTAGCATCGGCCGCGCCCGCAAGGCCGACAAACCAGCCGTTAGTGCGAAATCCTTTCGGCGGTTGGGCCGTGCCGGTTTTGCCGACGATTGTGAGCGGCACCGAATCGAGTTTCGCGCCGCGCGCTGTGCCGTAACGAACCGCGCCGGCCATTCCTTCGATAATTGTCCGTCGTTCTGCCGGTGAAATGTTGATTTGGCTGCGTTCAATTACGCTGAAACTATTTGCGGTCGCCGTCTGCGGCTGAAACAAGTGGCCACCATTCAGCATTGCGGCATAAGCGGTCAGGAGTTGAATCGGCGTGACCTGGATGTGATCGCTCTCGCCCAGGGCTTCGCGGGCAGCGCAATCGGCCTGTTGCGAGGCCTGATCAGTTTGCGCGGATCGAATGCGCGCTGCATCTCCGGATTCGCAGGGTTTGACGACGCCGGTCGCTTCATCTTCAGCAAGACCGGTCGGCTGCCCGAAACGAAACGCGCGCAGCGTTTCAGTGAGTTTGTCTCGGCCCAACCGCTGGCCCAGCGTCGCGAAGTAGTAGTTGCACGAATACGCAATGGCTTGCGAAGGATTGAATGGCGGCAAGTGATCGGCATGGACGCAGGGCAGCGAAAAGCTGAGACCAGTAAATCGGCCGGGACAGACCGTCCGCGAGTCCTCATCGATCAACCCCGCACGCAAAGCCGCCAGCGTCGTGAATGGCTTGATCGATGACCCAGGCATCATTGCCTGCGAGTAAGCGCCTTCGGGATTCACCGTCGCGCGCACCCGCCCGGTCTGCGCGTCCATGATAATGATCGAGCCTTCACGCTGACCCAGAGCGTCTTCGGCGGCTTGTTGCAGCGCCGAGTCGACTTCGTTTTCATTGGCGGTTGAAAAGTTTGGCCACGTGAGCGCAGGCCAGACCGCGTGCTGTCTCGGCAGATTGAACAGCAGCAGGGCTGCGCACACGCACGTGAGCAGTAATGCATGAGCGCGAGTCGGACGTCCGAAAAATTCAAAAGGCCGAACCATCACGCGGGTGACCCAGCGACCGTTGCTGGCGTTTTGACTTCAACCGATTCCGTGGTCGCACTGACGCGCAAAAGCGTCATGACCGTGACAATCCAGCCAATCAACGTCAGCACGAACGCCAGCGCCAGTCGCAAAATGAATATCGCGAAGTCCGTCTTCGTGCCTTTGACAGTGATTGGCACGAACAGAATCAGATAAGGACCAAGCACAAACAGAATCAATCCCAGTCCGTAAACGAAAACTGAATCGGAACTGAACGCGCGAGCGAGCGCGCGGCCGATCGTCCCGAAAATAGTCTTGAGGCCACCGGCGAATGATGCGCGCACATCACACACGGACGCTTCAATCCATAAATGAATCGTGGCCAAAGGAAACGCGACTCCGAACAAGACGAAACGAAGCGTGGTAATCAGCAATGTCGGCCAGTGAATTGGTTGAGCTTTTGGCGGTGCCGGCGCAAACACACTCGGCGCCGCGGGAGCAGGGAAGCGCGCTTGCAGCTTATTCATCAGCCACCACAGAAACGCGCCGACGATCACGATTGGAATTGTCACGACTGCGAGTTTGATCGCGTCGAGGACAATTTGTT
>DASYTZ010000077.1:0-11419 GCA_036001745.1 Pyrinomonadaceae bacterium | reverse complement strand
CGACCGTAACCACGCGTGATGATACAGACTCGACGGCCGCCGTCAGCGAGGCGGCGCGCCAGCCACTGCACCAGAGGCGTCTTGCCCGTTCCACCCACCGTAATGTTGCCGACGCTGATAACTGGCGCGGAAACGCGATGCATTTTTAGAAATCCGTTGCGATAGCCGGCGGATCGCGCCTTCACGGCCGCGCCGAACAGCGCACTCAATGGCGCGAGCGCAATTGTCGAGGTGCGGTTCATTTGGCGGCCGTGGCGTGAATGGCCGAGAAGGGGACTTGATGAGCGGCTTGTCCGGACTTTGCGAGGATTTGTGAAATCAAATCGATCGTGCGTTCGGTAGCCCCTCGGTTGCGTTCGCAGACGGCCTTAGCGCGCTCGCCGATTTCCCGACGACGGTTGTTATCAGATAGGAGTTCGTCTAAGACGCGTGCGAGTCCGGCCGCGGGCTCTGAAGTGTTGGACAACTGAATCAGGGCATCTTCGGCGAGCATTGCATTCGTGATCGCCGAAAAGTTCTGAGTGTGCGGACCGGTTATAGTGCAAACACCGTGCGCCGTCGGTTCGATGACGTTGTGGCCACCAGAAGGCGCGATACTGCCGCCGACGAAAGCAACATCGGCCAACCCGTAAACTGCGTTTAGTTCGCCAATCGAATCCAGCAAGACGATGTCCGCATGAGCATCGTCGCTGGCAGCCCGGGCGGATCGCCGAGCGACGGAAAATTCCGAGGTGTGGAGTAACGCGGCGACTTCAGCAAATCGCTCGGGATGTCGTGGCGCCAACAACAGCCGAGCGGCTGGATGCGATTGCCGGACTCTCCTGAATGCATCAAGCACCACTGTTTCTTCGGGGTCGTGCGTGCTGGCAGCGACAATCAATGGCCGGCCATCAGCGAAATCGAACCGATTGCGAATTTCGCTGGTTGCATTTGGGTTCGCGGAAACCAAAGCACTGTCGAATTTGAGATTGCCTGAGACAGCTATCCGTGCGTCGCGCATTCCCAATTCACGAATTCGCGCCGCATCTTTCCCGCTCTGCATCACTGCCAGCGTCAAGTTGCTTAGCACGCGCGCGATAAACGGCCGAATTAATTTGTATCGCTTGAATGACGCGGCGGATATTCGTCCGTTCAGCACAGCGAAAGGTATCGCTCGCCGGCGCGCTTCAAGAAACAGGCGCGGCCAAAGCTCGGTCTCCATTATCAAGATCGCCATGGGATTGACCGCGCGCAACACGCGTCGCACGGTCCAGGCCCAATCAATCGGAAAGTAGAAAATCGCGACCGCGTTATCGCGAAAAATCTTGCGTGCGATTTGTTGCCCGGTGACGGTGGTGGTGGAGATTACCAGCGCGAAGTTGGGAAAGGTCTGGCTAAGCGAACGTACCAGCGATTTTGCTGCCTGCACTTCACCGACGGAAACGCAGTGCAACCAGATAACCGGCCGACCTTTTGAATCGATGCGCGGAAGGTTGCCAAGTCGCTGACGAAGTCCGGTTACATACTTGCCGCTGCGGAGAGCGTCGATAACAAACTTTGGGAGCAGCAGGACAAAGCCGAACGTTAGAAGAAGACTGTAGAGTAAGTACACGGGTTTAGAGTACAAACTTTAGTTTGTCTTTCGTTGCAAGCGCAACCTAAAGGTTGAACTCTGAACAAGAGGACTACTTGGCGCGTTCGATGTAGCGGCCTTCGACCGGATCGACACGGATGCGGTCGCCTTCGTTGACGAATGGTGGGACTTGGATCGTCACTCCATTTTCCAGGGTCGCCGGCTTGTTTACGTTAGAAACGGTGGCGCCTTTCAAAGATGGTTCAGTCTGGGTCACGGTCAGCTCCAGCGAGGGTGGCAGATCGACTCCGATCGGTGCGCCTTCATAAAATTCCGCCTGAATTTTCAGTCCCGGCGAAAGCCACTGCGCGGCATCGCCCAAATCGTCATCGCTCAAAGCCACCTGTTCGAAGTTCTCTGTGTTCATAAAGTGGTGATGCGAACCGTCAGAGTACAAGTACTCCATTTCATGCTGTTCGAGAGAGGCGCGCTCGATTGTGTCGACAGAACGAAAGCGATGTTCAAACGATGAGCCGGTGCGAATATTGCGCAGCTTGGTTTGAATCATTGCGCGCAGATTTCCGGGCGTGTGATGACGAAATTCGATGACTTTGCACGGTTGGCCTTCAAAAACGATGACCATACCGCGACGGATTTGGGTTGCTGGAATTGCCATTACTGACTACCGATTGCTCCTTAGTTTTATTTGCGGCGCAGATAGTTATCGATCCGCGCTTGTTTGCAAACCGTGTAGTCTAGCGAGGGCAGTGCAGGATTGTCCAGTGTGGTAAAAAAACAGAGCGAGCAACATCCGCTTCAGCAACTCGTTGGACCGCCTTGGCTTTCTTTGCCCGCTCTCAGGAGGAGCCCACCTACCTGAACGTATAAACGTGAAGAAGCCTCGCGGGTTCCGAAATAATTCAGCGGGTGCGTTTAAGCTGACGCTCGGCATGCTGAATTCATTTGCAACCTCGTCATTGCGTGTAACCGTAGCGCATCAGAGGATCGGCCACTTGCAAACGCTTGGGTGGGCCGGCGAGTACGGCCTGCGCCAGCTTCAGTTGGGCCATCATACGCAACTCCGGCCTTTCGAATTGAGCAGCCGCACTCAGCGCCCGATCAAAATCGCACCACGCGAAATAACCCGCGTTTTGAGCCATCGTGGTGAGGAGTTGGCCAACTGTGCCTTCATTGCTCATGTTCCATTCGCCGTCGCGAAGGTAGTGGTTCTCGTAATCGTCCAGCTTTACTGCGGCTGTCACGAGGTCGTTGAGCTTGGGCATCAAGGACTCCATGATTGCCAATCCTCGCTCACTTTTTTCGAGGCAATACATCATCGCTAGTCCGACCTGCGCCTCAGTTTGTTGTTTGCCCGGTTTCAGATTGTCGACTATCTGATTTGCTTGATCGAGCAGCTTCAGGGCCGCTTTTTGATCGTTCGCGCCGATCTGGTTTGCCATAGCCATCAAGTACCTGAGCCGCTGTTCGGCGCCGGGAATTGTGTTGAGCGTCTGCTGAACTTCCGCCAGCTTCTCGTCATTTATCGCCGCCAGTTTTTGCGCGCGATCAATTTGCGCGAGCAGGTATTGACGCGTTTCGGAATCGTCGAGCCCTTCGGCGATTTTTCTTGCCCGCTCCAGGTCTCCGGCCATCAGGGCTTTCTCCATGGCGCGCTCGTTAATCACGTTCTTCATCTCTGGGTACTTGGCCGCCAGCGCCAGGACATCGTCGAGCGTGCCGCTTTCGACAACTTCGTTCAGTTCCTCGTAAGCCTCAGGCGACCACCCCGGTTGCGAGTCGACCTCTTCTTGCGCCCAGTGCTTTAGTTTGGCCGCGGCTGATGGATCAACCTTTGCGATCTTCGGTAATAGCCTTCCCACCTGCTCGCAAAACCACCCGTTTTCGTCCTCCACGGAAGTCTTGTTGGCACATCCCGCCGCCAGTGCTCTCGCGATGAAGACGCCGATAAGCTCTCGAAAGGTTTGTTCGTCAGCCGCGGGCGGCTTGAACGAATGGACTAGGTCGAGTGCAAAATAATACGCGGTTGAATCGCGTGGGATGTCGGCATCGCTCAGTTTCGCGACGATCTCTTTGTACAGAATCAAAGCCTGCTCTTTTTGTTTCCGGTTCATTTGGCGCAGCAACGTCGCAAGGTCGTAGGAGAAGCCGCGCGCCAGCATTTTGCGTGCGAGTTTCAAAGCCATCTCAGGACTTTCGTTAATAAGCTGTTTTGCCAGTCGCATTTCCAACCCGCGTTCAGTCTCGGCCAGATTGTATGGCAGCGACACGTCTGAACTCGGCTCAGTGGCTTTGAGAAATTCGAGCGCCAAGTCGGCGTCATACCGAGCAATCCGTTCGACCGTATCCACTCGCAGTTGAAGAAACACCACGCGAGTCTGACTTTCAGATTGTCCATCGGCTGTGTTCTGTAAAACCGTATTGATGTCGTTCCTAACTGAAACCAGAAGACTTCGCGCGCGCTTCTCGTCGTGACTCCAAAGCGATGCGGCGATGTTCGAACCTAACCGCGCCCGATTTTCCGCTGATTGCAAAGTGCCGATTTGATCTGCCAGCGATTCAAGGAGGTCAAAGGCTTTTTCCCGCAAACGCTCATCAGTACTTGAACGGTTCTCGCTGTTCGGTTTGGTTTCCTGGCCATGTGCCAACCCAAAACAAACGAGTAGCGCAATGGCCGAGACTAAGTACGTTCGTCGCATTTGAGTCATCGCGGTTTTCCAGCATTCACCCGTCTGAGGCAACATGCGAGCTCATCTTCACCGAAAAGGAGCGCGGCGCCAAATATATTCGATCTTCAGATAAATCTCGACGAGTTTATGCTGCGCGGGCGCGCAACTCGCGGTTCTTGCGGACTACTCGATCCAACCATTCCTGCGATGCCTGATAACGCGGGAAGCGCTGCTCTTCAGAACGAAACGCCGGGGTATGGTAATAGCGGCGTCCATTGATCAACTTCGCGGGATGTTTGATGTGCAGCATCTCGTGATAAAGGATGTATTCGACGAACCATTCCGGCACTTCACGTAAATCAAGCGCCTTGCTAATCGTAATAGTGTTGTGCACAGCGTCGTGATGACCGAGGATGCGCTTCGCTCGCCGCTTTGACCATGTCAGCACGGGTGTCTCAATCTCGCCGTCAAAGTATCGCCGATTAAGACGATCGAATAACTGGTCGAGGTCGTAAACTTTACCTTTTGCCGACGAGACAACCTTGCGGCCACGCTTTTGGCGGGCGATGTCCGAAGCGCGCAAAACCTGGGCGCTGAACGCATACGCACGATAGGTCTTTTCGTGGGCGGGCGGCGCCTTTCGCGAGAGCAGCCTGGCAACGAGCAAGAACGCGAGCGCGCGGATGACTTCCTGTGGCGCGCTTTGGAAGATGTCCGACAGCCGCACATAGACCCGTCTCGACCGGACTCGGATTGTGTGGTGGAGTCCCGCGTAGGGATAAAAGCGCACCTCGATGTCAGCGGCGTTGAGCCGGAAGCGGCGGCCTTTTGGGTCGAGATTGCGAAACGCGTCGCTGAACACGCGTTGAAGGTGCAAACTGTTCTGGGACATAACCGGTGTGCCTGACGGAGCCATCTTATGGGCCACTCGTTTGGCGGTCAAATCGGCCGCGAGAATGCGAGAAATTCCTAGAAAAACAAAAGAATCTGTTGCCGAAGAGGTGTACGAGACTTCTCCCGGTTTCTCGCCACAGTTCTAAGCTTCGGGGGGTCAATGGTTTAGCTCGACGATGATCGATCTCGGGTTGGCGAGGCCGACGAACCCAAAGCGTGCGAACTGCCGCTGAAACGAGCCTTTGCGGTGCTTTTGAGATTGGCTATACTGACCCCGCGCAAACGTTCGGGTTTGAAATTAGCTGAAGATTCGCCGTCGTTGGACCGCCCACATTTATGATCAAGCGAGTTTACAACTCAACCTCATCAACGCGCCCGACCCCTGAATCACGGCGGCAAGCCGTGTTGGCGACAATCATCCAGGAGCATTTGCTCACCGGCGAGCCAATCGGATCGCATGCGGTTGCAGAACAATTTGCGCACGGATCGGGTTGGAGCTCGGCAACGATTCGCAACGTCATGGCGGAGTTGGACGAGTTTGGGCTACTCGAACAGCCGCACACTTCAGCGGGACGCATTCCCACCGATCGTGGATATCGTTACTACGTCGACAACGTCATCAGCGGCACTCGTCTTTCGAAATCTGACCTCAGGGCGATCGAAGAAATTGGCGGCGTCGAAGAAGTGACTGTGCGACCCGGACGCTTGATGGAAAGCGCGTCCCACGTTCTTTCTGAGCTGTCGAAAAATGTGGGAATCGTCGTCTGGCCATCCCTGTCTGACAATGGGTTACAGCACATTAGCTTTTTGAATCTTCCGGACAATCGAATTCTGGTGGCGGTTGTTTCGACTTCAAACATTGTTCAAGACAAAGTGATTCGGCTGGACGAAAGTTTCAGTCAGGACGAACTCGACACAATCGCTCGGTATCTGAATGCAGAGTTTTACGGCAAGAGCCTCAGAGCGATCCGCCGCGAAATCCTTTCGCGGATGAAAGAGGAGAAGGCGCTCTACGACACGCTTTTACGTAACGCAATCCTACTGTGCGAGCGAAGTTTGGACGATGAAGACGCCGCGGCAGGCGAAGTCTACATCGATGGCGCCTTCAACATTTTGACGCAGCCAGAGTTTGCGAATCGCGAGAAATTACGCGAACTCCTGGAGACCCTCGAAGAGAAAAAGCGGCTGGTTAAAATTCTCAACGAATGCCTGATCGGCGATCGCATGCAGCGCGAAGTCAAAGTGGTCATCGGCGACGAAAATGCGGTTCCTTCAATGAAAAGCTGCGCCGTCATCACCGCATCCTACCATCTGGACGGCGACGTTTCAGGCACCGTGGGCGTCGTTGGTCCGACCAGAATCGAGTATGGCCGCACGATGGCTGTGGTAAACTATCTTGCGCGCTTTATCGAGCGTGCACTGTCGAATGAAGCGTCTCCACATTGAGACGGTTTCCGCTTCGATAATCCCTTAAATCAGAATCGATTTCGCAAAGGTTTATTGTGGGAGACCGAAAATCACAAGCTGCGAACCGCATTCCGATTCGCTTTGAAGACGACCCGCTCGAAGGAGACCAGAGCCGCGAAGCTAGCTCCGCTTTCGTTGACCAGGACGAGTCAACCGAAGCCGAGGCCGACCCGTCGATCGAACCAACGGCTGACGCGGAACGTGGCGGACCCCTTACGGCCGAGCTGGTAGCTTCCCGTGCCGAACTCAAGCGACTGCAAACTGCATTGGCCGAAGCGCAGGAGGCGCTTCTGCGGCGGCAGGCGGATTTCGAGAATTATCGAAAGCGAGTGGAACGCGAGCGCACCGAAGCTCACAATCGAGTCGTCGGCGAAGCGGCGCGTAAGCTGCTGCCGGTGATGGATAATCTTTCGCGCGCACTCGATGCGGAACGGTCGGTCGAGACCAGCGAATCCGCAGAGTTCCGTCATTTTCTCCACGGCGTTGAGTTAATCAGCAAGCAACTTTCGGAAGTGCTTGAATCGTTCGGAGTGCAACCCATTGCTGCCGTCGGCGAACGATTCGATCCGCACATCCACGAAGCCGTTGTTACCGAACCTTCCGATGAACATGAACCTGATACCGTAATTGAAGAGCTTGCCCGCGGTTATCGTATTGGCGACCGCTTGCTTAGGCCCGCAATGGTTAAAGTAGCGGCCCACAAATCTGACAGTTAGTCCTTGCTTGTATGGGAAAGATAATTGGGATCGATTTGGGAACGACGAACTGCTGCGTCGCTGTTCTCGAAGGTGGGACAGTTCAGATTGTGCCCAACAAAGAAGGCGGCCGCACTACGCCGAGTGTGGTCGGATTCACCGACAAAAGCGAACGACTCGTCGGGCAAATTGCGAAACGGCAGGCCGTTACCAACAGCGCGAACACCGTCTATGCGGTGAAGCGGCTTATTGGACGCAAGTTTGACTCAGCAGAAACAAAACGAATGCAAGATACGGTGCCGTTCGAGATCGTGAATTCCCCAAACGGTGACGCGCACGTGCGCGTTCAAGGAAAAATTTTCAGCCCGCCCGAGCTTTCGGGGATCCTGTTGCAACGCTTGAAAGCTGCGGCCGAAGATTTTCTCGGCGAAGTAGTCACCGACGCGATTGTGACGGTGCCCGCGTATTTTGACGATACCCAGCGCCAGGCGACGAAAGACGCCGGAAAAATAGCTGGGCTCCAGGTAAATCGAATCATTAACGAGCCAACCGCCGCGGCGCTGGCCTATGGTCTCGGCAAGTCAGAAGCCGAGAAGATCGCGGTCTACGATCTCGGCGGCGGCACGTTCGATATCTCGATTTTGGAGATGAATGAGGGCGTGTTTGAGGTTCTCTCGACTTCGGGCAATACGTTTCTCGGCGGCGAGGACTTCGACGAAAGCATCATGAATTGGATGGCCGACCAATTCAGCACCGATACTGGAATCGATTTGCGAAAAGATCGGCTGGCGCTACAGCGCTTGAAAGAAGCCGCCGAACGCGCCAAATGCGAATTGTCTTCGGCGACTGAAACAAGCTTCAATTTGCCGTTTATTGCGGCTGACGCGACAGGCCCGAAGCATCTGAACAAAATGCTGACGCGAGACGAATTCGAAGAGTTAGTTGGAAGTCTGGTGGAGCAAACCATCGAACCCTGCGAGCGCGCTTTGCGCGACGCGAATTTGCAGTCGACTGATATCGACAAAGTGATTCTGGTCGGTGGGCAAACTCGTTCGCCGATAGTCGAACGGACGGTCGAGAAAATTTTTGGAAAGAAAGCTTCGGCCGAAATTAACCCTGACGAAGTTGTCGCCATGGGCGCCGCGATTCAAGGCGGTGTGCTGACCGGTGACGTGAAAGATATCGTGCTGCTCGACGTGCTGCCGTTGAGCCTGGGATTGGAAACCCGGGGCGGTCTGTTCACCAAAATCATCGAACGAAATTCGACCATTCCACTGCGCAACAGCCTGAACTTCACGACCGTGGTTGACAATCAATCGTCGGTCGAGATTCACGTGTTGCAAGGCGAGCGCGAAGTGGCGAACGGAAACCGCAGTCTGGGAAAATTCGAGCTGGTCGGCATTCCGCCGGCGCCGCGCGGAGTACCGCAGATCGAGGTATCGTTCGAAGTTGATGCCAACGGAATCGTATCCGTGTCCGCGACCGACAAGGCCACCGGGCGCGAGCAGCAGATGCGCATTACCCCGACATCGGGCCTGTCTCAGGATCAAATCGATAAGATCATCACAGAGGCCGAAAGCATGGCTGAGAGCGATCGGTCAGAGCGCGAGAAGATCGATTTGCAAAGCAAGCTATCGAGTCTCGTAAAGAACACCCAGCGGACATTCCTGGAGTTCGGCGGACTACTCGAGGCGGAACAGCAGGAGGCAGGTCAACGTGTTCTCTCGGAGGCCGAAGCAGCCGCTAAATCCAACGAGCACGGCGAAATCAGAATGTGCATCGCCGCGGTTGAGCGTCTCGGGCGGCAGCTGACGACAGCAATGATGAAGCAGGGAACTGAAGAAGAAACGAAAAAAGCCGATTGAGCAACTAACGCAGTTCGGATAAAATTCCGCAGGCGGTCAGTAGCTTGCCGGGCGGCCGGCACATCTGCTGGCCGCTCGCTTTGATCGAAACGGTATGGCGAGCAAACGCGATTATTATGAAGTTTTAGGCGTCGGCCGCGCGGCGACTGAGCAGGAGTTGAAGAGCGCTTATCGGCGGCTCGCGCACCAACATCATCCAGACAAGAACCAGGATAACCCACACGCCGAAGAGAAATTCAAAGAGGCGGCGGAAGCCTACGCAGTTCTTTCAGACCCCGAACAGCGGAGTCGTTACGACCGATTCGGTCATGCGGGCGTGTCGAGCGCGGCGAGCGCGGCGTGGGGAGCGCCGGGCTTCAGCGGCATCGAAGATATCCTCGGCGATCTTTTTGGATTCGGCGACGTGTTTGGCGCGGGCGCTCGCGCCGGTTCTCGTCGATCCGCTCAACAGCGCGGCGCAGATTTGCGTTACGACCTGGAAATCTCTCTCGAACAGGCGGCCACCGGCATGACGGCCCAGCTCCGCATTCCGAAGCTGGAAACCTGCGAGAAATGTAACGGCGAGGGGACTGCTCCGGGAACTCGGCCTGAGTCCTGCCAGACGTGCGGTGGCGCCGGACAGGTGCGGTTCCAGCAAGGGTTCTTCTCTGTCTCGCGCACTTGCGGCAACTGTCGCGGCACGGGCCAGGTGATCAAGTCACCATGCGAGGGTTGTCATGGCAAGGGCCGGGTCGAACGCGAGAAACAAATCGAAGTGAAGATTCCCGCCGGGGTCGAGACCGGTTCGCGTCTGCGTCTGCAACGCGAAGGCGAATCCGGGGCTTACGGTGGCGCGCCCGGCGATCTCTACGTCGTAATTCACGTCGCTGAACACGAGCTTTTTGAGCGGCAGGGAAACAATCTTTATGCGTCGGTTCCGGTTACGTTCGCCCAAGCCGCGCTCGGCGCGGAAATTAATGTGAAAACGCTAAACGGTGAAGATGCTTTGAAAATTCCGGCTGGAACTCAAACCGGCACCGTGTTCCGCGTGCGGGGGCAGGGAATGCCGGTGCTTGGCGGCCGCGGCCGGGGCGACTTGTTCGTATCAGTCTCAGTGGTAACGCCGACGATGCTGACGCGCGAACAGCGAAAGCTGCTCGAACAGCTCGCGCAGGTCGAAACAAAAGACCTGGAAGAGAAGAAGCTCTCCGACAAAGTGCGCGACATCTTCGGGTAGGCAAGGCGGCGCATCTGAAGTTTGGGACTGGAGCACAAGCGTCCCGCTTGCAATCAAACGCTTAGGCCGCAAGCGAGACGCTTGCGCTCCAGTCACCGTGATAACATCTCGCCCGCAAAACGAAACGCTTCGGTCGTCTATTTCACCGAAAGGTAAACACATGAAATCCCCTCTCAGTTTGCACCGCCTAATTCTTTCGCTTCTTTTTCTGATTTTCCTGAGCGGATTTTCGTCAGTCATGGCGCAGGACGAATATGCGCAGGTGAAATCCTGGGAGACTTTCGACTTTCGCGGTCACAACATCAACGCCAAAGACCTGAACCAGTTAACGCTTTACGATCTGAAGCTGGTGCGCGGCATCGTGTTCGGCAAGCACGGGCGCATCTTCAAAGATCCGGACATCAAGCGCTACTTGCAAACCCGCGACTGGTACAAGCCCAGCACTGACTTCAACAACTCGTCCCTGAACGACACTGAGCGCGAGAACCTCGACGTAATTCGACTCACCGAAGCGTCGCAGCATGAAACCGTCGAGCCCGGGGACATGCGGCTTTACGAGAACAAGGCGCTGACACGAAGGAAGCTTGGGACCCATACGAACGCGGAATGGACGGTCCTGGCGGCGGAGGTCGAAGCAATTCACGGCAGGCGTTTCGACGGCCAGCCGTGGTTGCAGCAGTATTTCGACGAGCGCTACTGGTATCGCCCGGCCGACCATTACAACCCGAAGAGTCTTTCAGCCATCGAGCAGAAGAATCTAACGCTGGTCGACACCCTTCGCCGGCAACAACGCCACGTCGCGATTGCTCCTGGCGACATGGAATTGTTCGAGAACAAGTTGATAACTGAAGCGATGCTGCGCGGGCTGAGCCTGCACGAGCTGCGCTTGTTGCGAAACGAGGTTTACGCGCGCCACGGGCGGGTATTCAAGACGCTATGGCTGCAACAATACTTCGGTGGTCAGCCTTGGTACGACCCGGACGACAATTTCAAAGACGAGGAACTATCCGGCTCGGACAAGACGAACGTTGAGACAATCGTTG
>DASYTZ010000076.1:0-12183 GCA_036001745.1 Pyrinomonadaceae bacterium | reverse complement strand
AAGTGGTGCCTTCGGCAAAGACGTGATCGATCTCACGCTGGTCGATCTGGCCCGTAAAGGCGAGGCGGTTGATGAGCGGCCCGTTCCGCAGGCCGCTCGTGTGCGTCAGGAGATCTCGGATCGTGATCTTGTCCGGGATGTCACTTTTGAAACGAATGCCCGGAGTGTATTTCGTCAGCGCGTCCGAAAACTTGATCTTGCCTTCCTTGTCCAGCATCGCCGCCGCCAGCGCGGTAAATGACTTGGTCGAGGAAGCAATGTAAAAAAGCGTATCGGTATCAGCCTTTATGCCGGCTTCCTTATCCGCCATCCCGTACGCGCGCACAAAGATCGGTCGATCGTCTTTGATCACGACGATCGCGATGCCCGGAAGATCGGGAAACGTCCGGATCGTCTTGCGAATTTGAGCATCGTAAGCCGCGATGAAATCCTTTTCTGCCGTACGCGCATCGGTCTGAGCGAAAACGAAACTGCCGGCAGAATTCAACAGCAGGACAATGAGCGAAATAACGATCGCTTTCTTCATAAGCTCTCCTGAGAAATGTTTTTGAACGCTTGGCGGCGCTAATCATTTAATCCCTTTCCAACGAGAATTTGCGGAATGTATTTTTCAACCCGTGACTCACGAGTCTTGGATTGTTTGGGTGCAGAAAAGTAGAGCAAGTATCCTCTTTGACGCCCCGGTGTTAGTGCATTGAATGCTCTTTTCAAAGAAGGGTTTTTGTTCAGCTTATTTTGAAACTCCGCAGGAACATCAAATTCTTTTGTCTTCTTAAGAGGCACTTTCAGACCGGCTCTTTCCACTTCAATGGCTTCATAAATATAGGCCTTCAAGCTGGGTTTCATCTTCACTATTTCCCGAACCTTGGTGAACCGAATCTGGCGCGCTGCCTGCACATTCTTCGTTTGTTGGATCAGAATGCCATTGGCATCCTTTAACAAGGCGCCTTTGAAAAAGAGAAGCGCACAGTATTCTTTAAATCCATGTATTAAAACTATGTTTCTCTTCTCAAACGTGTAACAAGGAACACCCCACTTCAATGCTTCGGTCAGCCCGCAGTCAAGAACGACATTGCGCAATTTCTCAAATTCTTCCTGCCACTGTTTGGCTCTATTAAAAAAGAAATCAACCTTGGGATTCATTCGATTCATTTATTAATGCTCCGAATTAAAGAGAGCTTTTGACCAGCAGCACCAGCGGCATCGGTCTATCCGGTGCGGCGGTCGCGATCTCGCGGCTGAAGCGCAGCACTTTGCCGTCGAACATCCACCCGCCGTCGCTGCAGCGCGAGCCGGTTTCAATTGACTTCCGCTCGCGCACGCGCAACGCGTTCGCCGTCGCCTCACGCTCGGCGCGGTAGCGGAACGCTCGGCGCCAAAGGGATGTAAGGTCCGTTCCCAGCTCATTCATGGACGTATTCACATCGCACCGGGTGAGGCTGAAAAGTTCTTCAGCGATCAAGCGATCATGTTCGACTGATGTTGCAAGCCATTTCGTCGGAAAGATCCGCGCGCCGCTTTTCCAGTAAGACGCCGTCTGAAACTGAAACGCCTCGAGCAGCGGCTGCACGTTGTCGCGCGCCTGTAGATCGCCGAACCACGCCGGCGCCGGCAGCGGCATTTTCCACGCGACCGCGTTGATCATCCGGGCCATCGCCAACGCCGCCGTCTGCGCCATCATCTGCGGATGCCCGTCCAGCGTGCGGGCGAGCTTCCACACGGCGTGCAGGTCGTCCCACGCCGCCGAATCGTTTGCGCGCGCTTTTGTCAGAGCATCCGCAACGAGCACCCTCGCTACCGTCATCTGCATCGCGCGCGTCGCGATGGCGTCCTGATGGCCTATTTCGTCGTGGCGCTCCCAGGTAATCGGCTCGCGCAGCAGCAGCTCGCGGATCGCGGAGACGTCGGGGAGCGCCGTTGGCTCGCCGATGGCGATCTCGCCACGCGTGATCTCACGCGCCACAAAATCCTCGATGGCTTGGTTCTTCGGCAATGCGTTGGCGAGCGCCGTCAGCTTCACAGACGCGTCGTTGGCCTTCTGCGGCGGCCACCGATCGGCGACAGTGTAGAGCGTCCCCATCTCTCCCGGCCACGGCTGAGCGGCCGAGGTGGCAACGGCGTCTTTGTTCCGGAACCACAGGGCCACCCAGGCAAGGAGTGCGATCGCGACTACGACTATCAGGGCTGCTTTCTTCATAGTGCCTCCGCCCTATTGCCGCTCCGTTCCAATCCCGACGGGTCGGGGTTCGGCGCAGCCCAAAAGAGCGTTACGCAATCACCTGTTTGAATTGAGCCGTATCCGTGGTGGCCCATAGTATGCCGAATAGCAACCATAACAGACCGATCATGACCAATTCTTTTCATCTGCAATCCTTCTTTATTCCAAAGTTCTCTTGAGACACATAAACATTTAGTTTGCTCTTACTGTCAACAGGACATCTTGTGGTTTGAATCGTGCGAAGCGCAGACCCGGCTTCATAGAAGTTGACGCGGCAGCGCGAATTCATCAGCCTTCGCTGAGGACCCTCATCCTCATTTCCAGAGTTCCACCGCGCTTCCAGCCACGAGAGAGATGAGGGCGCGATCTAAGGCTTTTCGGATTTCATCCGCTTGAGCGTCACTACTTGATCCGCCGCCCCCGTTCCGCCCGCTTTCGCGTCCGCGATAATTGCCGCTTTGATCGCCTTTTGAAAAGTAACCTCATCATTCATTCTTAGCGCGATTGTCGCTTGTTGCACGTAGGCCCAGGGCAGAACGTCCTTGCGCTTGACTGGGCTGGCCAGGGCAGCCTGAATGTGTTCTTTTGCGTCTGCGAATTTGTCCTGAGAGGTAAGCGCGCGGGCGATTCCATATTCAAATAGAAAGCGTAAGCCATAATGGTCAGGGGCAGACACTTGTTCGAGCCCGGCTTGGAATTCCCTGATCGCCTCTTCGTTTTGACCCCGCCAAAACTTGATGTCTCCTTTTGTGTAAGCCCCAAGCAGCATCGCCCGCTCGCGATATTCCGGTGTCCAGTGCAGCACCTCGAAATGAGGATCGAGAGTGACGGTCTTGACTCTGAAATTTACTGGCCAACTGAATTCCGTTCGGGCGCCCTCGATGTTGAGTGTGCGCGTCAATGTCTGACGGCCGGACTTAAGTTCTATTTTCACTTGCGCTCGATAAAAGGGCGCGGCCTGAGTAACGAGGCCTCTGACGTTTTTTCCTTCCCGCGTCCAGGTGAGTTGCCAGTCAGGAGCGCCCGTGCGCTGAAACCATTGCTCATAGAACCAACTGAGGTCCCGGCCCGATCCCTCTTGAATCGCCATCAAAAAATCCTCCCAGGCGACTCGGCGAAACGCATACTGCCTAATAATGTCTGTCAGAATTTTGCTGAAGAGTTTTCGTCCGACTGTGCGCGATAGAAGGTCCCAAACCAGCATGCCTTTGCTGTCGGCGACTCGCATATTCATGAACTGCGTGTCGAGCGGCAGATCCGCAAGTGTGTGATCAAAACCTGTCGCTGAGCGCATTAGATACGTAAAAGCGCAATACTCCTCACTAAAACCGGGATAACCGGTGCGCCGGTATCTTTCGGCAGCTGCCGGGCCCTCGATAGTTTCCACTGCGCGTAACGATCCGTACTGGGCCATGGCCTCATCCAGCATGTAGTAACCTCGAGTTCCTTTCCGCTGTACGATGGCGCCCCACCAGGAATGGGAGATTTCGTGCGCGTAGTGAGCGGTCTTGAAACTGCCGTCAAGAGTTTCGCCAATTGTCAGGATGAAGCCGTCGGCATTGACGCCACTAAAACCCGCGTTAATGTCGGCGGGTACTTCGAGGATGGCGAAGTCAGGATAGGGATAGGGGCCAAACTCCTTGACCAGCGCGGCCAGTACCTGCGCCGTCCGCGCGAGGTACTCACCGACATTTGGCCGGGGCTGCAGCAGGTGGATCGAAACCGGGATCGCACCGTCGCGTCTGGCGACCAGATATTTCGCGAGAGCGAATGAAAGGGTTGAGGGCGTGTCGATTCGATACCGAAAATCGCCCTGCTCAGTCTCGGTTCTGGTGCTCAGTAGTTTGCCGACGGCGTGAGTTGTAAAACCGGGCGGGACTTTGAACTGAATGTTGCCGGTGCCGCGAAAGCCTCTAAGCTGGACCTTCGGTTCATCCTCCAGGACAGGATACCAGGCGGTTAGTAATCCCACCCCGAACGAACAGACGGGTCCGATATAGAAACCAAAGCCGGTCCGGTCGCCGCCGCCTGCGTAGGAAAACCGGAGCACAATCGGCTCGCCGGCTGGGAAAGGTTGGGCCGGATTAATCGTCCAAACGACTGTGGCCCAACCGGGTCGCGCAAAGGGACGTTCCTTCCTTTCCAATTTCACCGGACCGGCGGACACTCGTGGCGCAACAACTTCAAAAGAGACATCGGACATCAACTCGCTCAACGCGATCGGCACCGTCTCCCTAATGTTATTAACCGGGGGCAACTTGATCGTGCCGCTACCTTCGAGCCGGTGGGCGTCCGGCAGGACCTTTATCTTGAGGTCATATTGAGGAAGGTCACTCGCCCTGATCTGGTTTGCAGATGACTGAGGGCGGGCGACACCTGTCAAACTCATGAGCACAAAGGAAAACAGCAGGACTCTCCTCATAATCGCATTCCTTCTAAAACTACGGCATTAACCGCGCAGATTCTGACGGACGCAGCGCGAACTTGTCTTGTCGGATTGAAACTAGTTTGGTTGGAATTAGCTTGTTCGTGAACAACTCCGGAATTCGGTAGGTGTTTTGCCAGTATGGCGCTTGAACGTCCTGCAGAAGTTTGCCTGATCGGAAAATCCTGCATTAAGCGCGACCCTCACCAGCGGCTCCTCGGATGTGGCGATCTGGTGACATGCGGAATTAATTCGGAGTTTGCGAATATACTCGCCCACGGTACAGCGGTAGTGCCTTCGAAATTCGCGGGCCAGGTAAACCGGATGCGCATCAAGAGCAACCGCCAGCCGGGAAAGCCGCAGCGGTTCAGAGAAATGCGCATCCAGGTATTCTTTGGCGCGTCTTATCCGTCGCGGGATTCCCGGTTCACGACCGGCTCGGACGTTTCGCGCGGTGGTGGCAATGAGTTCCAGCGTCAATCCTTCAAGAGCGATTGGTGCCGCGGTGTCGTCGTTTCGCAGTTCATCCCATATCTTTACCGCGAGATGACTGGAAACACGGCTGTGAAAATCGCACAGCCCGTTCACAATAGTTGAACCCTCACTGAGGCTCTCGATCCAATGTGGCCGAAGTTCTACGCTCAGGAGCTGGGCGCCTTCGCCGTGAAAACGATCGGTGTGCGCCTCGTGGCGGTTATGAAAGATCAGCGAGGATGGCCGGCATGCCTGCAACCTACTGCCGCACGTTTCGTCATACGAGCCACGCAGCACATAGCAGAAGTAAGCGCATTCATGCTCATGGCGCGGCAGTTTCAAATTTGGTGCATATCGCGACTCTCTAAACGTTAATCCCGAGAGCGTGCGGTCACGAATAGTTTCGCCAAAGAATGAGCCTGCTTCGAGTTTGTGAATCATGAGCTTTCACCATTTCCTTGATCTCGCGTCTGATGTCGGAGCGTTCGAGGCGGAACAAAGTGTGAAACTCCGACTCTTGAAAAGAATGAACCATCAACTGCGGCGCGGACGCATTGTCCTAATATGTCACGATCCTTCATTCAGCCTGGGCAAGCGACACTTAAAGTTTCCAAGAAGACGTATTAACGTTGAGTTGATCGGGCGGCGCGAATTCATTCAAGCCTCGCCGGACCAATGATGATGCAAAACGCGCAACCGCCGCTACCGGTGCAGCGCCGCTGAGGGCGACGCACCACAAATGCGGGCGAGGCGCTCGCGCTCCAGGAAGCGTTAAGCTTTTCAAATTCAAGATTTCAAATGTTACGCAAGCTGGCAGCTTGCGCTACGCGCCGCGGTAGAGTTCTTCGATCAATTTCGCGTAGCGGTCGTCAATCACGTTGCGCTTCACCTTCAACGTCGGCGTCATTTCACCGTTGTCGATCGAGAACTCGTTCGGCAGCAGCGCCACGCGGCGGACGCGCTCGTAATCAGCGACGTGCGCGGTGATCTTCGTGACGTCGAGCTGGACGATCTTCACCGCGGCCGACTGTTGGGCGATCGCTTCATGAGTTTCGGTTACCGGTTCGCCAGCCGCGCGCAAAGCGCTCTTCAAAGCTTCCCAATCGGGGACGATCAAAGCCGCCGGATACTTTCGGCTGGCGCCGATGACTACGACCTGATTGACGAACTCGCTTTGCTTCAGAAGGCTTTCGATCTGTTGTGGGGCGATGTACTTTCCGTTCGAAAGCTTGAACAGATCTTTCTTGCGATCGGTGATGAAGATATGGCCGGCGTCGTCGATGTGGCCGACATCGCCGGTCGCGAACCATTCGCCGCGCATTACGGCGAGCGTCGCTTCGGGTTTGCCGTAATAGCCGCGCATTACGTTCGGCCCGCGCACGAGAATTTCGCCATCGCCGGCAATGGCGACTTCGATGCCTTTGAAAGGTTTGCCGATCGAGCCGACGCAATTGTCTTCCGGCCGATTCGCACACACGATGCAGGTCTCAGTCATGCCATAGCCCTGCAAGATTTTTATGCCCGCGCCGAGAAACGAATACGAAAGCGTCGGTGACAATGGCGCGCCGCCCGACACGAAGTAGCGCAGGCGTCCGCCGATGCCTTCGCGCCACTTCGTGAATACGAGGCGATCGGCGACCGCATGTTTCGCGCGAAGAGAAATGGGAACCCGTTGCTTCTTGTCTTCCAATTCCGCAACTCGTTGGCCGACGGCGAGCGACCATGCAAAGATTTTGGCCTTCGCACCGCCGGCTGACATGCCTTTCTTGACGATGCGGTGATAGACCTTTTCAAACAGGCGCGGCACGGCGGTCATGATCGTCGGGCGGACTTCGCGCAGGAACTCGCCGACTTGATCGAACGAAGCGGCGTAGTGCACGGACACGCCGACGAAAGCGAAGACGTAGAACACGGTGCGCTCGAAAATGTGCGAAAGCGGCAAGACCGACAGCGAAACGTCAGCAGGTGAAATCGGCAGGCCCGTCGTAATCGAGCGCACATTCGCGATGAAGTTGTCATGCGTCAGCATCACGCCTTTCGGCTCGCCCGTGGTGCCCGAGGTGTAGATGATCGTCGCGAGATCCTCGGACCGCCCGCGCGCCAAGAGCCGCTCGAACGCTTCGGCGTCATCGCGATCGATTGTCGCGCCACGCGCTTCGACAGCTTCGAGTGTTGTCGCGCGATTGAGTCCTTCGGCAGACATCGCGTCGAACACGATTATGTCCGTCAGACGATCCAGTCCCTCGAAGCCTTCGCGCGCGTGTTTCAGAATGCGGCCTCCAGAAATCATCAACGCGCGCGCGCCTGAGTCCTCAATGATGAAGCGAATCTGATCGGGTGCCTGCGTCGTGTAGAGCGGCACGACCACCGCGCCCGCGCTGAGAATAGCGAGATCGACAATCGACCACTCGGGCCGATTTTCGGAAATCAAACCGACGCGATCGCCCGGTTGAATTCCCAAATCCGCCAGGCCGAGCGCGATGTGACGCACGCGCCGCGTGAATTCTTCGCTGGAAACGCGCACCCAATCGCCGCCGCGTTTTTCGCTGACTGTGTTTGGCTTGTTGTGCCGCAGGATGGCTTCAAGGCAGAAGCCGGGCAGAGTGTCGGTCTTAACCTCTGATCTCTGACCCCTGCTCTTCGATCGCTGGACCGTGGCCGCTGACATGTGACCTCTGATCTCTGACCTTCGGAAACTGGCGGGAAAGCTGCAACAGACTACAACGGCTTTCGGAAAAGTTACAACGCAGGAGGTGATGTTCTGGATCCAGTGTTGCTCTGCGCCCCTCTGTGAAGACCTCAGCTCGTCCTCCGCGGTTTCCTGCGCAAACCCTGGCAACAACCGCAGAGGAACGCAGAGGGCTGCAGAGAAGATCGAGATTAAGATAGGACCCGCACGTGGAGTTCAAGACGTGGCGGCGACATCGATGGCGGGCGCCGGCAAAGACTCGCCCGACTCTGGCTCGGAACTTCGCGTTCGCTGCCGGCGTCTCCGATTGTGAAGTTCGTAGGTCGTATTGATGCGAGTGTCCTGCGTAACTATGGCGCAGAGAATCACAAACAGCAGCGCATTCGCCGTCGTGTGCAGAGTGAAATCAAAGAAGCTGTGGACGAGCACCGCGAAACAGCCCGCGAGCGCGCCGGTGGTGACGCCGCGGCGAAACTCATCGTGCGTTTCGCGCCGCTGGAAACCTCGGCGAAACAGGATGACGACGAACGCCAGCCCGAGGATCGCTCCGATGAGGCCCGCATCGGAAAGCGTCTGCAAATAATCGTTGTGCGCCTGCTCGAGCCGATACAGTCCGTTGCGCGTGTCGTAACGCGTGTAGATCACGCCGAAAGATCCGAGGCCCGAACCCAACAGCGGATGCGCTTTGATGACATCCAGCGTCACATTCCAAAAATGCGCGCGGCCGGTGGTTGGGTCTTCGGCGATCGGCGTGCCGAGGAACCGCGTGAAGACTTCGGGGCCGCTCAACAAAAGTGCGCCGCCAAGCAATACGAGCACGATGCCCATCGCGGCGCCGCCGCGCAGAAGCGTCGAGCGAATTCGCTGCGCCCGCGGCTGATCTTTTTTGCGACGCCAACTGAAGCCGGCGATGACCAGGACAAAAAAGATTTCCGCGCCGAGAGCGATAATGCCGCCGCGGGAGTTCGTCGCGACCAAAGACATCGCCATCACTACGGCGGCGAACGCGTAAAGCGGTCGTTTGTAACTTTCGAGCGCGCCGCTCGCCAGCAGACCGAGGGGAATTGCCAGCGCTAGTTCCATGTAACCCGCGAAATGATGACGGTTGATGAACGGGCCGAACGCCGTGCTCTGGGTCAGTTGCCGAAACCAGTAAACGCGCGTGCCGTCGCTGGTGAAAGATTGCGTCAGACCAAACGCGGCGAGCAGAAATCCGAAGATCGTGATCGTGCGCACCAGCGCCTTCAGCCGCCGCGGCGTGTCCACAAACATCGTCGTGACCGCGAAGTAGATCAGTAGCGCGGCGATCTGCACAATCACGAGCCGCGTCGCATAGGGATCGAGCGACAACGAACGCACCGGCGAAAGCGATAGCCCGGCGTCGTCATGCGCGCGCCACGGCAGCAACTGAACCAGGCCCAAAGCGATGATTCCGAAGATGGGCCACTGCAATGGATTAATGGGAACGATCACTGACCGCAACACTGCGGCGTCTATCACCCAAAAAACCGCGAGGCCGGCCGCGCTGACCGCGAACACTGCCAACGCCCAGTAGTGGACGGTCCCGTAGGCGAGCGTCGTCAGCACAATCGCGACGCACACCGTCAGGAAAGCGAGGCGGCTGGCGAGCGTATGCCGCCGCCGCAAGGATTGCTGCCGCGCGACTTGCCTAACGGGCTTTTGGTCCGTTTGTACGCTGAGCGCTTCCGACACTTCCGTGTTGGAGATTGAAGTCGTCATACCAAACTGTACCGAAAAGAGGGCAGATGTCGCTGACCGAACACGGCAGGCGCCCAATTAAGATCGTAATGCCATCACTGTTTTTGGTTTTGAAATCCACCGATAGTTTTTGCCAGTCGCTCGTTCCGGTTTGGACCGGCGCAGAATTCGACAGCGGCGTGCCGTCGGCACTGTCAAGCACAATGATAACCGGCGGGCTGGCACTATTTACTTTTTCAGTGCGCGCATAACATTCCAGGTGATATTGGGTGTTGGGTTGCACGACGATGGTTTGCGACGCGTTGACGCGATCCAGCTTGTTTGGCGCACTGAAAACGATCTGCAAGCTGTGCCCACTATTGTGGCCGCTGTCGTTGATCGAAATCGCGGCTTGCCCTGACGAAGCGATCGTCCAACCAAAGAATCGACTGGTGGGAATTGTCAGGGCCTGTTCGAATCCGCCATTGGAAATCTTCTCCGCGCCGGAAACGGCCGAATCGCCGGCTTCGACGTCGCGAGTGACTTCCAGCGCTGCGCGAAACTGCTTCGCTTCGATTAGGGCTTTGCGCAGCGCCTGCCCACGCGCGATCAACTGGCTTCGGTCCCACGCGCTGAGTGTCTTCCAAAGCCGCACCGCATCGTCAGATCTTTTCACGCCGACCAGATAGACACAGAACATCGCGCGCACCGGAGACTCTTTGCAGGCCTCGCTCGCAATTCGATCGACGTCCTGATCGTATGCCTGCCAGGCCAGGTTGAACACCTGTGGCCAGAGTTCTTCGTTCGCGGTCGCCGCACGAAACAAATGCGGAAACGCCTCTCCAAACTTGCCTTCGCGTAACAGCAGATTTCCGAGGTGCCAGCGTGGGTAGTAATAGCTGGGCGCCAAATCGACTGAACGGCGCAAAGCTATCTCACCCGCTTCGGAGTCGCCGGTCATTTCGAAAGCGCGGCCTAACTCGTCCCAATAACGAAAATCGTTCGGCGCTAATCGCACCGCGGTTTCGAATTCGCGCACGGTCTCCTGAAGATTCGGCGCGCTGAAATCGGTTTGCGCGGCCACGCCCAGACGCCAATGAACGAATGGATCGGCCGGCGCCCAACGCACCGCGACCCGTGCCAGCTCAATATTCGGCGCGTCGCCAGTCGTTACGACTTCGGCAATTGTATTTGCGAGATACCAACGCGCGGCAAGCCAACCGCCGATTCCCGCTAGCACGAGTGGGACGATCAGCAGGACTCGGGCCGGAATCGGATCCAACCGGATTGTTTTGATTGATGGAGAACTGGATCGCGGCATTCGGCTGAAGATTTTCAGGCTGCGTCCTGGTGTGGAACTCCGCTCAGTTCCTGCTCGCTGATGCTTTCGATCGTGATCGCCATGCGCTTCAACTCGATGTTTTGCGCTTCGCACTCGCGCAGAATCTCAGTGATGCGTTCATGAGAAATTCTCGGCGTCGAGATGAGTACCTGCTCGATGTTGTGCTCTGTGATGATTCGATGAAACATCCCGTTGCCGCCAAACACCGGGTATCCGTGAATGACCTTCCCGCGCTTCTTCGGATCGTCATCCATAAAGCCGACAGGTGCGCAGCGCAGGTCGCGATTGTTGAGCAGTTCGCGCAAGAGCAATTCGCCGGCGTCTCCCGCCCCGTAGATTAATGCCCGACGTCCGACTGTCGTGCCGCCCGACGGCAGCAATTGCCGGAAGAGGCGAAACGCCATGCGGCTGCCCGCCAGCAGCATCAGCATCATCACCGCGTCGATCACGAACACCGCGCGCGAGAATCCCTGAAAACGAAATTTGAAAAGAATGATCAGCATGCTGATAACGCTTCCCGCTGCAACTGCCTTCGCGAAGACGAGAAAATCGTCGATGCTGGTGTAGCGCCAGATGCCGCGATACACGCCGAAGAAAAGAAACGCCGCCAGCCGCACCACCACGACAATCGGTATCGTGCGCAGGAAAAGAGCCCGTGCGGGGCTGTCCGAGAAGCCGGGGAGAGTCAATGCGTAGGCCGACCAGTAAGCTAAAATGATCAACCCGACGTCAAGCAATACTTCGAAGATCCGCCGCTTGTACGAGAAGTCGATCAGAAACGCGAACGGCGGCTTCTCACGCGCGGCGACAACTTGCGATTCGGCGTCGTACGCCTTGACCCCCGCGAGATAAACGCCGAGCAATGTCAGCACAATGGTGAAACCAAACAGGATCGCGATGCTGACGTCGGCTCGCAGTTCGCGCACAGCGAGGGCAAGAAAGCCTGAGATTGCCGCTAATCCATAGAGCATCAACACGGCGCGCTGTTCCGACATGCCCAGCGCCACCAATCGATGTGAGGTGTGATCGCGACCACCTTGTGAGGCCGCCTGACCCGAAAGCTTGCGCAGGATCGTCACGAACGTCGTGTCAAAGATCGGAATGAACAGCACGAGGATCGGCACGGCGAGCACCGGCAGGAAACTGCGCGATCGCCCGCCGGCAAGATTGATCAGTGCGGCGCTCGCCAGAAAAAACCCGATGAACATCGAGCCGCAGTCACCCATGAAGATCGAAGCCGGATGCGAGTTGTAAATCAAAAAGCCGAGCAGCGCCGCGGCGAACACGGCCATCATCACAGCTTCCAGCGGTTGGCCGCTGGCGATGAAGTTCAGCGT
>DASYTZ010000075.1:0-9684 GCA_036001745.1 Pyrinomonadaceae bacterium | reverse complement strand
GGCCCAGCACGACGGGCGGGCGATCCTCCTGACGCTGCCGGATCACGACGGCTTTGGTGAAGCCTGAACCGCTGTCGATTCCTGCTACGTAATGCATGCGGGCGTCCTCCACACGGCTGATTCGAAGCTATCGTCCTCTTTCTCAAGCGCGAAAAGCGCCGCGCCAATTGCACCCATGAAGTGCGCGTCAGGGCTGACTTGCAGCTTCGTTTCCAAAACATCTTCGAGCGCTTTGACCATGCCGACGTTGCGCGCGACGCCGCCAGTCATCGTGATGTCCGGCTCCAGCGACACGCGCCGCGCCAGCGAGATGGTGCGCTTTGCGATTGCCAGATGAACGCCGCGCAGAATGTCGGGCGGGGCTTTACCCATCGAGAGATAAGAAAGAATGTCGGATTCGACGAAGACGGTGCACACCGTCGTCAGCTTTACGGGCCGAGTTCCTTCCAGAGACATCGGGCCCACTTCGTCGAGGGTAATTCCCATTACGTCGGCGGCGTTTGCCAGAAACCTTCCCGTGCCCGCGGCGCACTTGTCGTTCATGACAAAGTCGAGCACCTGGCCGTCTGCGCCGATGCTGATCGCTTTCGCATCCTGACCGCCCATGTCGATGACGGTGCGCGTCGAGGGAAAGATGTAGCTGGCGCCGCGCGCATGACAACTAATCTCAGTCATCTGCGCATTACCAAAAGTGATCTTGTAGCGCCCATAGCCGGTGCCGACGACGAATCCGACGTCGCGTGGATCGATCCGAGCTTCGTGACACGCGATGTGAAATGCGTTTTCTGCGGCGCGCGTCACGTTCGCTCCCGTGTCCGTCAGCGCGCGGCTGACGATGCCTGCGTCTTCTTCCATCACCACGGCTTTCGTTTGGGTCGACCCGACGTCAACTCCGGCTGCGAATCTCATTCCGTCCTCCGGGATTGGCCACCGAGGCGTGGACAGATTAAGAAGTTTGCCGCAGATGAACGCGGATTCACGCCGAGAAGAAATGACAAATTCATATCTGCATCGATCCGCGTTAATCCGCGGCTAACTGTTTTCATCTCTGTACCTCTGCGACTCTGTGGCCATTCTTCTGATGTTCGAGTGCCTCAAAGTAAGCGTCGATGCGATTTCTTAACTGCGCTTCGGAGAAATAGCGCGGGTCTTCAAGATCCGATTCGATGTAAAGCGTCGGTATGCCGAGTGTCTTCGTGAAGTAGTCGCGCATGTCCCCCTGCCCGGCGGAAAACAATCGGCAGCTCTTCACGAAGTGAATGATCACGCCGTCCGCGTTCCAGTCTTCGACGTACCGCTTAATCTGATCGTAGCGTTGCAAGTAGTTTCGGTTCGTGACGTTATGCTCCAGCATGTGCCGCGCAACCGACTCGAACGGCTTTTCCGGATCGTGGCGCGCGCCAAACTCCCACAGACCGCCCACGGTTGAATATGTTGAAGCGACAGCACTCGCTTTCCATTTCGCAAACATGTCGCGGAACGTGCGAAAGTGCGGATACGGCGGCGGCCCTTCGATCACGACACGAAAGTCTTCGCGCGCTTCGTCGTCACTCTGCAAGACTTTCTCTTGCAGCTCCTGGAGCGCCAGCTCGAAGAATTCGACTCCTTCCCTGGTCGCGCGATAGACATAAAGCGGACCCATCAAAGTGATCGCATCGAAGTACGCGTCGAAGGGCGACGGACGATGTTTCGCAAGATGCTTGATGCTCGACCAGAGATTCTCGACCTGGCTCGAACACTGCACGGCCGATTGGAAACGGTCGTAATCAAACTTTCGTCCGGTCAGGTTTTCCAGCAGCTTCACCAACTCTCTTAATTGTCTGACGACGTACTCGATGTCCGCGTGCGAAGGTTCGTCGTAACGCATGAACGGAACGTCGAGCGTGTAGAGCGGCGCACCGGTGAACTCCGCGACGTGCTCGAACCATTTCAGGTAGGTGTTGCACCCGACGAAGTTGCACAGAACAAGCGTCGGCTTCGGCAGTTTGCCGCCGGTCGGCGTGATGCCCTTCAAGTAAGCGCCGATGTCGGCTTTGACGTACGCGCAGTTGTCCGCCGCGTACCCAAGTTCTTCCGCAAGCAGAATCGGTTCGAGCGATTGATGACGAATGGCAAGCTGGAGCGCATTGACTTCGGGATAAATCGGCACCGCCCCAAAGCCTTCGAGCAATTCGACGCAATTGCCGGAGACCATCATCGAGACACTCGGCGGACTGCCGGTTTCAGCCGCTTCGTTCAGACGCTCGTACCATTTCACCATCAACTCTTTCTGCCGATGATGGAGCTGGCTGCGATACTCGGTTTGGCTGGTCATCTAATCAAACAACAATGACTCGACGAAGGTCTCGATCTCAGTCCGCAGACGCTCGAAGGTGAACATCTTCTCTTCAAACTCCATCAACAGGTGCGGAATGCCTTCTTTCTCAAGCTCCTGTTTGAACAGTACGTAGTCGAAATAAGCGGGCTCGCAGAATTTCGCAATCAGAAGCAACGCCGCATCGGCTTTGCGCGTGCGCACCTTCTGGATCAGTTGCTTGTGGCGTGGCTTGCGCCAGTCGTGACGCACGGACGAATAAACGGATCGATCTATGTAGCTTTCCGCGAGAGATTTGAGTGGATGGTTCGTCAGTGGCACGTCTTTCAGAAACCAACGTGGGCCGAGCACAAAGTCGTCATCAACGATGTAGCAGCCGGCTTCTTCGATGATTTTGATCAAGTCCAGTGGCGGTTGCTCACAGAACGAGCCTTCGACCACGATGCGGATCGAGTCGCGTTGCTTGCCGGTGCGCTTCGGAAGCTCATGCACCGTCTTTCGCAGAAGCGCCGTGTGCTCTTCAACGGGCAGAAAATTTCCGGCGCGAATCAATGCGTACAATTTACTCGTGCGAATTAGATGTGGGTTTACGGCACGTTCATCGTAGAGTTGGCGGGTAAGCCGCCGGTTTTCGTTGTAGGCTTCGATCGAATCCAACAGGGCGCGATCAGTCAAGCGGATCCCACCCATCTGCTCCAGACTCCTAATCAAGCGCTCGTACTCAGTCACCAGAAAAGCAGCGCTCGCCTCTGAATTTGGATTGTGGGGCAGATGCAGAAAGTCCGTGTAGAGATCGGGAAAGTTGCGCTTCATCACGAAACAAAGATTCCGTGCTGAGTCGCAGATGGAAGAGAACAGCAGCCCATCGAACGCCGCGAGATGATTCGTCAATCCCATCTCAAGCGTCGTCTTGATAATCGAGCAGATGAACGAACCGAAGCGCGCGTCCGCGTATTGAATGTCGAGTTGATCGCCGGCGCCGTTCAACCCAACCGGCAACATGCCACAGGCGTGAATTATTTCGACCGGAGCGTAGACAGGGAAGTAACCGATGGCTTTGCCGGCGGGATGCGGCTCTTTCCACAGTTTGACGGTGGAAAAGTTGAGATCCTGGATGATGTCTTCGCACGAACGATTGACCACAGAGGACACAGAGAAAGGCATTGATGACTTGGCTGTGTTTTGCATTTCCTCCGCGTCCTCTGTGGTTAACTTCTTCTTATCCCACCATATTCAGCCCGCCGTTCACGCTGAAGACCTGGCCGGTGATGTAACTCGCGGCGTCTGAAGCCAAAAACAAAACCAACGGCGCGATTTCCTCCGGCCGTCCCAGACGCTTCAGCGGAATGAAGTTCACAATCGAGCCGAGAATCTTGGCGGTGAACTCGTCCTGCTTCATTTCGTCAATCAATGGTGTGTCGCACAACCCAGGCGAAACGACGTTGACGCGAATGTTGTCGCGCGCGTGCTCGCGTGCCAGTGTCTTCGAAAAAGCGGTGATCGCCGCTTTTGAACTAGCGTAAATTGCTTCACCAAACGAGCCGACGCGACCCGTGTCGGAACTTATGTTCACAATTGCGCCCTGCTTGCGTTCAACCATACCAGGCAGAATCGCGTGACAGGTGTTCGCTACGCCGATGAAGTTAATCGACAGGACTTTCTGCCAGAGATCCGGAGTCGTTTTGATGAAAGGCTGCAAGCGATCCCAGCCCGCGCAATTCACCAGCACATCGATTTTTCCGAACTCCCGAAGTGCTTCGTCACGCAGCCGCTCGACATCTTCATGTTTAGTGACATCCGTTTGAACGGCAATAACGCGCCGCTGAAAAGTTTCGCTGGTGTTCAGCGCGGCTGTATTCGCCTGCTCGCAACGCAGGTCGCTGATGATCACGTCCGCGCCGGCTTCAGCGAAAGCGTTCACGATTGCGCGACCAATACCGCGCGCGCCACCCGTGACAATGACGGATTTCCCTTCGAATTTCATAGCGTGTCTGTGCCATTGGCCTGTGCCGATCTTCGCAGACCGTCCATGTAACGTTCGCCAAAGAACGTCGGCGCGTTCGCAGGTTGACGCCTTTCGGAGGGCAATTTGAACAGGTCAATCGCGTTATCGCACATGATTTTCCTTTCGACTTCAGGTTTCAACCCCAATTCGCAGAGCTGCTTCAGACTCTTTTTCCACGGGAGACCGTTCGTGCCCCAGAGACAACGATCGCGACCCAGAGGACTGTTGATGAATTGAATGATTTGCGGTGAGAGATATTTCGGCAGCCACGCGTCAACACCAAACCAGACGTTCTCCCATTTGTAGCAGACGGAAATCAGCTCATCGACCCACGGCCAGCCCGTATGCGCGCCAATCATTTTCAGTTCGGGAAAGTCACACGCGATGCGATCGAGGAACATAGGTCGCGCGCCATCGCTGGGCATCGCTTCCAGCACGTGACCCACCTGCATCGACACGGGTACGTCGAGTTCTACGCACTTCGCGTAGAGCGGGTACATCTTCGCGTCGTTTAACGGAATGTCGAATCCGTAGATGTGAACGTAGACACCTCTGAAGTTGTGCTTCGTGACCGCGAGCTCGATCTCTCGCAAACTCTCTTTGATCCGGAAAGGGTTGTAGCCGGCGAGACCGACGAATCGATCAGGATAGACTTCGGTGTATTGAAGAACGTCGTCGAGCTGCGTGTCCATGTACATCCACTTGCGCCAGTAAGACCACATCTTCGTTTGGGTGATGAAGACTTTGTCGACTCCGGCATCGTCCATCTCCCGCAGCATCTCGTCGATCGATGCGAAGCGGGGCAGTCCGCCGATTGCTTTCTCCATCCGACAAATCAGCTCGCCTTCCTTGGCGCGGTCCCATTGCTCCATGAACTCGCGCGTGGCCACGTAGTACATGAAATCGATCGCTTTGATCTTTTCCATCGGTGCAGTCCTCTCCGGCGCTGTAGGCAAGCGCCCGTTTGAGTCGCAGGCGAGCAACGTTTGTGCCAGCAGAATGAACTGGTTTATCGGTCGAAATGGCGAATTTTGCTGGGGAATATGACTGAGCAATGCGCAGAACTTCGCAGGGCCGGCGCCGATTTTGAACGTGAAATTGAGTGAACTCCGCGGCCAAAGGGGGAAGTATCCTGTGGCCCTGCGATTGCTCTGCGTTTTGATGACGATATTGAAAATGAATTTCAAATCGGACAACAGATGACAGAGTAAAGGGCCCGAAATGACACTAGACAAAATTCCGTTGGACACGTTGGCGCGCGTTACGTCCGTCGAAGCGACCGATGCGCACGGGTTGCGTTTGATGGAGATGGGCGTCGTCCCGGGCGCGCCGGTGCGCGTCGTGAAAGCCGCGCCGCTCGGCGATCCGATCCAGGTTTGTGTGCGGGATTATCACCTGGCGCTACGCCGGTTCGAAGCCAAATCAATCCAGGTTGTGCTCGACAACAACTGCGACCTCGTCTGAATGTCCCAATTTCTAATCGCACGCAAATGAGCGCAATTCTTGAACTGCCGATCTCGCCTTCAACTAACACACACGCAGTCACGGCTCGCCCGCTGACCATTGCCATCGCCGGCAATCCCAACGCGGGCAAGACAAGCCTCTTCAACGCGCTTACCGGGCTGCGACAAAAGGTTGCGAACTATCCCGGCGTTACCGTCGAAAGCAAGATTGGCGAGTGGACGCTGTCGCCGGACTCTGTGCCCGCGCGTTTGGTTGACCTGCCGGGTCTGTACAGTTTGGACGCAACATCACTCGATGAAGAAATTGCGCGTGACATTCTGCTGAACCGGAAACAAGTGACTGACAACATCGACACGATTGTTGTTGTTGTCGATGCAACCAACCTGGTTCGCAATCTTTATCTCGCAACGCAACTCATCGATACAGGCAGGCCCGTCGTGATTGCGCTGACGATGTTCGATCTGGCAGAGCGAGACGATCTGAAGATCGACGTCGCGAAGCTCGGTGCTGAACTGGGCGTGCCGGTTGTGCCGGTGGTGGCGAAGCAACGGCGTGGGTTGATTGAGTTGGCGAATGCGGTGCTGGCGGCTAAACACGCTTTCCCTCTCCAAACAGGAGCGGAGAACACGCGGAATGATTCGCGCCACCGCCAATCGAATCTAATTCGTCGCTACGCGCGAATTGAACGAATCGTTTCAGAAGCAACCGAAGCAAAGCAAAGGCAAAAATCCACGAGCGAAAAAATCGATCGGTTCGTCACGCACAGACTTCTTGGTCCGCTAATCCTCGTGTTGGTGCTGCTCGTCGTATTTCAGTCAATCTTCTCGTGGGCGACTCTGCCAATGAGTTTGATCGAGAACGTGTTTGGCGCGCTTGGAAATTTTGTGCGGCTGAATACACCGGCGGGTTTGTTCACCGATTTGCTTGTCGATGGCGTGATTGCGGGGGTCGGCGGGGTGCTGGTGTTTCTCCCGCAGATTCTGCTGCTCTTCTTTTTTATCGCGGTTTTGGAAGACAGCGGATACATGGCGCGCGCGGCATTTCTGATGGACAGATTGATGCGCTCGGTCGGGCTGCATGGCAAGGCTTTTATGCCGCTGCTCAGCAGTTTCGCCTGCGCGGTTCCCGGCATCATGGCGACGCGCACGATCGAAAACCCGAAAGACCGAATCGCCACGATTATGATCGCGCCTTTCATGAGTTGCTCGGCGCGGCTGCCCGTGTACACGCTGATGATCGCGGCGCTGTTCGCCGGCCAAACAGTGCTGGGTTTTATCTCCACCGGTGCGTTGATCATTCTCGGGATGTATCTGCTTGGGATCGTTGCGGCAATCGTCGTGGCATCGTTGCTCAGACGCACTGTCTTGAAAGCGCCCACGCCGCCGTTCGTGATGGAGATGCCGCCCTATCGCGTGCCGAGCGTGCGCAACGTTGCGCGCGCGATGCTCATGCGCGCGACAATTTTTCTCAAGCGTGCGGGCACTGTGATCCTTGCAGTCTCAATTCTTCTTTGGGCTTTGGCGGCCTTTCCGCGCGCGAAAACGAACAATGCGAAAGACAGTCAGAGTACACAACTTGAGCAAAGCTTTGTCGGCCGCGCCGGTCACGTAATCGAACCTTTGATCAAGCCGTTAGGATTTGATTGGAAGATCGGCATTGGCTTGATTTCGTCGTTCGCCGCGCGCGAGACGATCATCTCGACGTTGAGCGTCGTTTACAACGCTGGTGACGATTCCGAGAGTCAGTCTCTGGTTGGCGCGATGCGCAACGCCAAACACGCGGATGGTGCGCCCGTTTGGACGCCATTGGTTGGATTGTCGCTGATGGTCTTCTTCGTACTCGCCTGTCAGTGCATGTCAACCGTCGCGATCGTGCGGCGCGAAACGAACTCGTGGCGCTGGCCGCTGTTCATGGTGGGATACATGATGGTGCTGGCGTATGTCGCTTCGCTGATCACGTTTCAGGGCGGAAGGCTGCTGGGATTTAGTTAGCAACGCGGGGAAATCAATCTTAGCCCTCCCTAACGGTCGGGCTTCTGACACTCACTCTTCGCCATCAAAGCACGTATAGCAGACGCGCTTGAAAGCTTCGTAGCTAATCAATTCCACTTCGGGTGAGAGATAGCCGGCGTGCACGCGTTCTTCGCGCAGCAAGTCTGTACTCAGGTATTTCTTGTTGTCGTCTGGAAAAATTGTCGTCACCACGGCGTCGGCGCCTAATTCGTCCTGCACCATCAGCGCGCCGATAAAGTTTGCGCCGGAAGAGATGCCAACGCCGAGTCCTAATTCCCTCGCCAGTTTCTGCGCCATCAGAATCGCATCGCCATCGTGAACGCTGACCACCTGGTCGAGTTGATCAAGTTCAAGAATCGACGGAATGAACTCGTCCGAGATTCCCTGAATGCGGTGGAACCCGACCTTGTGGCCGGTTGAGAGCGTCGGCGATTCCGCGGGCTGTAGCGGATGAAGTTTGATTGCCGGATTGTGCTGTCGCATGAATTTCGCCACGCCCATGATCGTGCCGCCGGTGCCGACGCCCGCGATGAACGCGTCGGGTCGCAGCCCGTGAAAATACAGTTGCCACCATATTTCCGGGCCAGTCGTTTGCGCGTGTGCTTCGACGTTTGCCTCGTTGGCGAACTGCGATGGCAGAAAAACGTGTGGCTCGTGATCCGCGAGCTCTTCCGTCATGCGAATGCTGCCGAGAAAGCCGCCCTGATCGCGGCGCACGGGAACGATCTTCGCGCCCAGACTCCTGATTAGAGTCACGCGCTCCTGACTCATCCAATCGGGCATGAAGATGACAACCTGATGGCCCAGCGCGCGGCCGATTGCGGCGAATGAAATTCCCGTGTTGCCACTCGTGGCTTCCGCAATTGTGTCGCCCGGCTGAATGTGGCCTTCCTGATATGCCTTCTTCAGGATGTGAAAGGCCATGCGGTCCTTGATGCTACCGGTCAGGTTCAGGTGCTCGGCTTTGGCGTAAATGACTCGCTCTCGGCCGCGATACCGAATGTGCACCGCGAGCAAGGGCGTGTTGCCGATCATGTGCTTTAACTGCCGACAACGCGCTGGCGTCTTCGCCGGCCGCTCAAGAGAATTCCCGATGTCGATCAGTTGCAGGACTTCTGTGGCCATCTGTTCGCTACCGCTTCAGATCGTGTGAAATGCAAACTCCGGTTCCGCGCTTTGTTGACAGGAAAGGCATAGGCCCGCGGCCGGATCGGCAATCAGCCGTTTCGGTTCGATCTCGCTTCCGCATTGGGCGCAAAGACCGTACGAGCCTTCACTCAGCCGGTCTTGCGCATCGATGACCTCGCGCAAGCGATGCTCTAACTGGTCGCGATGGCGCCAGTCAATCGCCTCGATGTACTCATCCGACAGATCGCGCTCGTTGGTCGCGTAGCCGTTGATGTGAACCAAAGTTCCAGCCCCTGAAATCTCACGGCAGACTTGTTCTCTCTCGCCTTGCAACAGCTCCCAAAGCGCACCCGAACGCGCAAGCGCCGGCCATTCCTCTAAACCTTCAACACTCTCAATCAGAGCCCAATCATCCATGATAGCCACCTCGAATGAATCAGCAGTAAGCCCAAGCGGGCGCATGCGAATGAGCAAGCTTCATTCCAACTTCAATGTGTTGATTTTGACGAGCGAAGCGCGAATTCCGGAGCAGAGTTCAGGGACAAGAATGAGCGTTTTCCCGCGGAAATTGGTGAAGTTTCCGCAATCGAAGCAACCCTGCCACACGAACCTTCAAGGATTGTCCATGAAGCCAGAGGGCACAAACGTTGCAAAGTCGAAGAGGTTGCAGCGAGCGACTCTATGACTACCACTCAAACTCAACCGCAAACGCAAACGAATCTCGGATTCCTCGCGACGCTGGCGCGCCGCGACGGCGACGT
>DASYTZ010000074.1:0-3811 GCA_036001745.1 Pyrinomonadaceae bacterium | reverse complement strand
TCTGATGCCGCCGGCAAGCGTTGCGCTAGCGGCCGACTCACTCATAGACATTTCGCACGAGAGTTTGATTCGCGGTTGGGAGCGCCTGCGCAAGTGGGTGGACGAAGAAGCTCGTTCAGCGAACATCTATCGGCGCATCGCGGACACGGCCTTGCTGCATCGCGAAGGCCGCGCGGGCCTTTGGCACGACCCGGATCTCGCTTTGGCTTTGCGTTGGCGCGAAGAAAACAGACCGAATGCGGTCTGGGCCGAGCATTACCATCCTGAATTCGAAGCGGCGATGGGATTCATCGACGCCAGCAAGGCGGCCAACGAAGCTGAAATTGCCGAACGCGAACGTGCGCGCAAAAGAGAAGTGCGCCGTACACGCATCTTCGCCACTGTATTCGGCGTGCTTTTTCTGATCGCGGCGGCGTTTGGCGTGTTTGCTTTCGACGCACGCAACAAAGCGTACGCAGCGCGTAATGAAGCGCTCGTCCAGAAGCACATCGCGGACGAACAGAAGTCCTTGGCTGAGCAAAACGCCCGCAAGGCCGAGCAATCCGCGGCGAGCGAGAAGACGGCAAAAGAGTCGGCGGAAAAATCAGCCGAAGCCGAAAAGAAATCGGCAGAGGTTGCTGAAGAAAAACGCCAGGAAGCCGAGGCCGCAACTAAACAAGCGCGCGAGGCGCAAGGCGTTGCCGAACAAAGACGAAAAGAGGCTGTGCGGCTGTCTTTGGAATCGTTGCGCGCGACCATGCAGCATCGCACGCAAAATTTGAATGATAAGACGAACATCAACACGCTCTCAGAGCGGCTTATTCAACTCGCTTCGCCGGAAGAGGCTGCCTACTGGCGAAACTACTACGCGACCGCGTTGGCGGAAGTTGGCCGTCCGGATCTTTCCAAGAACGAGTCGGCCAAGGTCCTGGAAACATTCAGCGACAACCTGAATGCGCTGACCAATCGCGGCTACATGAGTCTTATCCGATTTGAAACCAGCGCCGCGCTGAAAGACTTCGAGCGGATTCGCGAGATCGATCCCCAGTACTCGCTGAATTATCTAAACCTGGCCGTCACGCAGGCGAACCTGAAGGATTACGCGGCGGCCGAAGACTCAATTCGAAAGGCGATTCAGTGGTACCGGCCCGGCTATTTTGATGGTGTGTTCGACAGCGAAGTCTCTGAAGATATTCAGAAGGCAACGCAGAAGAACGTTATCTATGCTCAGGGCAACGAGTTTAACGGCGCGCTTTATTACGAACTCGCGGCGATCGAAGCGTTTCGCGGCGGACATGACTTCGAAGCCCTCCTCAGACAGGCTGACGAGAATGCCGGGCGAACCGATCTATGGGCCGAAGGCTATTTTACGGCGATGAACTGGGCTTGGCTGCAACTCAGGAAGGAGCCTAAAGACTATGGCTCGTTGGCGATTCAGGCGCACCTTTGGCACAAAGCAGGCTACGACGATTGGTCCCGTTACTACTATCGCAAGTTTCAATGTGAACACGACGAGAACCATGACGCGCGATACAACGCGTTGGCCGTTTGGGCGAATCAGCAACTGCACGCGCTGCCGAAGAGTTTAGGAGAAGGGGATTGCTCGAAGCTGACGCCTCCAGTTCGCGAAGTTGATCCGCGGACCCTTGTTCTTCAGGCGAACGAATTGGCCGCCTCGGGACATTATCGCGAGGCCGTGGCTCTGCTCACTCCGGGAGTGGAACAGCATCCGAACAACATCGAGTTGCTGCTGGCCCGCGCCCGTTACAGTGAGCGCGCAGGCTATTGGGCCGGCTACTGGAAAGAGGAAGAGGACAAGAAGCGATTCTATGATGGCGCGCGTGAAGACTTTGCAAAACTGCTCAAACTGACGGAGCAAGACCCATCATACAAGCCGATCGTCTATTTGTTTTGGAGCTTCATTGGGCCCTCGGTTAGCCCGATGGATTCCGCCGCGGTCACTCACTATGCCGAAGAGGCGCTGAAACTCGGGCCTGCAAACGCCAGCGCTCTCGTTCAACTTAGCGCTTCGATAGCCGAGTCTGATCGTGGGAAGGCCATAGACTTACTCAAGCGGAGCGTCGCGCTCGATCCGGCGCCTGACACGTATTACCAGCTTGCCGTTTTGCAAAACGAAGCTGAAAAGTATCAAGACGCTGTGCAATCCATCAATCTCGCGATCGCGCTGGTCGGCGACAAGGCTAGTTACTACGAAGAGCGCGAGCGTGCTGAAAAGGGATTGGGTGTCAACGAGGTCGAAAGGAAGCGTCACCTGGCGGCGGGCTACACCCACATGGGTGACACTCTGTTCAAGCAGGACAAGAAGTCCGATGCGTATTTCAGCTATCGCGAAGCTCTGAAGACGCTCTCAACCGTTACGAAGTTGGACAACACCGGCGCCGTGAATACTGACATCGCCGTGGTTAATTCCAAGCTTGCGAATTTGCTTGAAAGCAGCCGTGAAAAAACCAGTGGGCGAATTCTCACGATAAAAGATGGGGAAGGCAAGACTCGTGAGGTCACGATCGATCGCGGCAGCGATGACGGTTTAAGAGTTGGGGACGAGGGGTCGCTTTGGTCCGTCTACAGCAAAGTTGGTGCAAAGGAACGTAAGGTCCAAAGGCTCGGGACGGCGCAGGTAAAGACCGTCACGGCAGATTCCGCAGTTATAGTCGTCGTGATGGACGATCCGACGGGCGACAAGCTCGCGCGCGTCGGCGATATGGTTGAAATGGGGACGCGTGTGCCGCCGCTGGAAAATCGATCGGTGCTATGGCGACTCGCGCGTTATCACATCAATTTCACTAGTGAAGATGGCGAGCGTGTCTTCGTCGACTATCGCAAACTCTACGAGGATGAAGATGCCGATCTGGTCAACAAGATGCTGACGCAAATGACGACCGAGATTGCGCGCGCCGCGCTGCGAATCGGCGATGCCGAAATCATGAAGACGGTTATCAAGAGCGGGCGTTTCAAAGATAAGACGTTGAAGCAAGTACTGGAGAATCCCACGCGCGAAGACCTTTTGGCGATGATGGACGAGATTTGGGAATATCCAGCGACCTACTATGGCAAGGACTTGAAGATCGTCAGGACTTTTGCCGGATGGGTTTTGGAGGAACCGAAGTGAGGAAACGTCTTGTCGCTATAGACGATCGCGAAACCGGATCATTTTCCATTTGTCATCTTCCATTTACCATCTGTCATTTTTTGGACGCGTTGTGGTCACCCAGCCAATGACCAATGAAAAATGTCCAATGACAAATGACAAATGATTTTTCTCCGTCTAATATTGCTCAGTGCTCATAGACACGATTGAACTCCGCGAAATAAACCTCCCGCTGATTCACTTTTTTGAAACCAGTTTTGGCCGCACGACGACGCGACGAATAATTTTGGTTCGCGTGCTGGGACCGCACCGCGCGGAAGGCTGGGGCGAATGCACCGCGGGTGAAGGCCCTTTCTATTCCGATGAGTGGACCGAGACGGCCTGGGCGACGCTGAAAGAATTTCTCGCGCCAATGGTTGTCGGCAGGCAAGTCCAAGATGCCGCTGCCGTGTTCGATCTCATGCACAGCGTGCGCGGACATCGCATGGCCAAGGCGGCAATTGAGACAGCGTGCTGGGATCTGGAAGCGAAGCGCGCAGGCTTGCCGCTGTGGCAGCATCTCGGCGGAGTCCACGAGGAAATTGCGTGCGGCGTTTCAATCGGAATTCAAAATTCGCCGGAAGAATTGATCGACAAAATCGATAAAGAATTGAGCGCGGGATATCAGCGAATAAAGATTAAGATCAAGCCGGGCTGGGACATCGATATCGTGCGCAAGGTGCG
>DASYTZ010000073.1:0-1874 GCA_036001745.1 Pyrinomonadaceae bacterium | reverse complement strand
TCGCGGCGTCAGGTACAGTCACAAAGTCGCCGGTTGGCTCAGCGAGTCTGCAAGAGCTCGTGAACCAGGCGGCACATGCAGCCCTCGCGAAATTCGCCGACAAGAAACTGACTGAGAATCAGCTCTCGATTACGCTGATTGATCTGCGCGATCCGCAGCGTCCCGTCACAGCAAGCTTTCGCGGCAACGAACGAACCTATCCGGCCAGCGTCGTCAAGCTTTTTTATCTCGGCGCCGTCCATCGCTGGCTCGAAGACAAGAAGATTCAGGAAACTGCCGAGTTGAAGCGCGCCGTGCGCGACATGATTGTGGATTCTTCAAATGAAGCGACACAGTACGTTGTCGATGTGCTGACCCAAACCACCGGCGGTTTTGAGTTGCCCTCGAAAGAAATGGAAAAGTGGCAAAACAAACGCAACGCGGTGAATCGGTACTACGCCTCGCTCGGCTACACGAACATCAACGTGAATCAGAAGACGTTCTGCGAAGATGCTTACGGCCGTGAAAAAGTTTCGCGCGGCCCAAACGGCGAGAATCGAAACAAACTCACCACCGATGCAACCGCGCGGTTGCTGTCCGAAATTGTTACCGGCCGCGCCGTGAACGCAGCGCGCAGCGGGCAGATGGTGGAGTTGCTGAAGCGCGACTTCGCCGGCACCTCCAAAGATCCCGACGACCAAGGCCACGGTTTTACGGGCATCGCTTTGCAGGAGATGACTGGCGCAAAGCTTTGGTCGAAAGCCGGCTGGACCAGCACCACCCGTCACGACGCGGCGTACATCGAACTCCCGAATGGGGCGAAGTTCGTAATGGTTACTTTCACGGTCGATCACGCTAATGAGCGCGAGATCATTCCGACGGTGGCGCGCGTGGTGATTGATGGGATTGCGTCAGTGAAGTAGACGATCAGAGCCGGGAGCGCGACCGGAGCATCTTGGCTCCGTAGGAGCGAGATATTTGTAGTACCGCCATACCCCAATTGCGTTCCGCGAATCAGCGAAATGCACCGCATTTCGCTGATTCGCATTTGTATTAAGGTTCGCTCGTTGACTACAAATATTTCGCGCCTGACGGCGCAGGGAAGTGCAATGGCTGAAGATCTGTCTAGACTCCACGGACCGATAACAAAGTTTTTCGAGCTGCCGCAGTCAGAGCGCGATTGGAACCAATATAGTCTCACTAATGATCAAATCGATTTCTTTCACGCTAACGGCTATCTCGCCGGCATTCGCGCGCTCACTGACGAACAGATCGAAGTGCTGCGACGCGAACTCGCGGAGTTAATCGATCCGAATCATCCGGGTCACGACCTGTTCTACGAATTTCATTCGAACGAATCGCCTGATCCTGCGACGGTCCTGTTCCACGCGCTGGGAGCGTGGCGCATCTCTCCGGCATTTCACGATCTCATTTGGAATCCCGCGTTCTTGATGCCGGCATCGCAACTGCTCGGTGGCGCGGTGCGCTTTTGGCACGATCAACTCTTTTGCAAACCCGCGCATCACGGAAGCGTGGTCGCGTGGCATCAGGACTATTCCTATTGGACGCGCACACAGCCGATGGCGCACCTGTCGTGTTGGATTGGGCTTGACGATTCCACGCGTGAGAACGGCTGCGTGCATTACGTACCCGGCAGTCATCGCTGGCAACTGCTGCCGATTACCGGCCTCGCGAACGACATGGACGCAATCCAATCTGTGCTGACCGAGGAGCAGAAAACTCAGTTCAAGCCAGTCGCGATTGAATTGAAAGCCGGCGAGTGTTCATTTCATCACCCGCTGATGGTTCACGGATCTTTCGAGAACCATAGCGACCGCCCACGCCGCGGCGCCGTAATAAATGTATTCCGCGATGGCGTGAGATCAGCTTCCGAC
>DASYTZ010000072.1:0-3427 GCA_036001745.1 Pyrinomonadaceae bacterium | reverse complement strand
TGAGTTCACAACTCTTGACATCTTTTTACTTGACCTTGACACGCTTTAAGGCCGCTCGTCATATACTGTGCGCGATTTCGTCGGAGGTCCCGACATGAAGAAAAGAAAATTATTGGGCGGCTTTAATCGATTTCGGCTCATCCTGACGCTTGGGCTGGCCGTGCTTTTGCCGGCGGCTGCGCTAATCGTCGTAAATTTCTACCAATTGAAAACCTTCGAGCGCGACAAGGTGATGGAAGCCGCCATCCACCGCGATTTTCAGGAAATGCTTCTCATTTCTGAGAAGAAGATCGACAAAAGAGCGATCAGCATGGTCGAGGACGCGCGCAAGTCTTTCCCATCCGCGGAATCAGCGGTCGAAGAAAAAGAGGATGCGCTTGACAAAGTTTTGGTCAATAACCCGTGGTTTGCGCACGCGTTCATTTTCGACGACGGGGAGATTACTTTCCGCACGAACCCCTCTGAAGCTCACGATGAATATGTGAGGAAGGAACAAGAGCGTGTTTCGGAAACGATCACCGGCTGGTTCAAGATGGAAGGCAAGCAAATCGTTGAGATGCTGCACAAGAAGACGCATCCGCTCAACTTCTATGCCGAGCAAACCAAGCGGGCGGATGGCCCCGGATATCTTTCGACAGCTTACTTCCTAATGCCTGACGCAGATAATGATCGAGTGGTGCTGGGCGGCGTTTGTTTCGATCCTTGTTATCTCAAGACCACTTTTTTCCCAGCGCTCTTGAAGGAAATCGTCGATGACAAAGCGCGCGATCAAAGTGGCAACCAAATCGCGATGATGATTTATCCGACCGATTACGAGGGTCGCGGCGAGATGAAGCCAATCGCCATGTCGGCGGGATGGGAAGCGAAGCCGGAAGTGTCGCGCAAATTCGACGACGTGTTTGGGGGCTTGAGCTTGGCGATCCGGTTTCAGGGCACCAGCATAAAAGAGCTTGGCCAGGCATGGATGCACCGCAACTTCATCATTCTCGGAATTCTTTCGGCGCTGATCGTGATTGGATTAATTTTGACGAAGCACGTAGTCAGCAAAGAGATGGCGCTGGCCAAACTGAAATCCGATTTCGTTTCGAACGTTTCGCACGAGCTGCGCACGCCGCTGGCTTTGATTCGTTTGTACGCTGAGACGCTCGAGCTTGGCCGCATCAGCGCGCCGGACAAGAAGCAGGAGTATTACCGCATCATCCGCAAAGAAAGCGAGCGGCTGACGGGTCTCATCAACAACATTCTCGATTTCTCGCGCATCGAGGCAGGACACAGAGAGTACGAGTTTCGCGAGACGGACATCGCCGACCTGGTGCGCAACACGCTTGATTCTTATCGCTACCAAATCGAGCAGCAGGGCTTCACTCTGAAAGAGGAAATCGATACGACGGTGCCGACAGTCTACGTCGATCGCGAGGCGATTGCGCGAGCACTGCTCAACCTGGTGAACAATGCGCTGAAGTATTCGCTGGACGAGAAATTTCTTGGCGTGAAGCTTTACCGCGAAAACGGTTCGGTAAAACTGGAGGTCGAGGACCGCGGCATTGGCATCACTCGGCGCGAGCAGGCAAAGATTTTCGAGAAGTTCTATCGCACCGGCGATCCGCTTGTGCACAACACGAAGGGCAGCGGCCTGGGGCTTTCACTGGTTCGGCACATCACCGACGCGCATGGCGGTGACATTGCTGTGGAAAGCACGCCGGGCAAAGGCAGCAAGTTCACCCTTTCGTTGCCACTGAACGGAAAGACTCGTGTGGCCGAAGCCCCAGCGTGAGTGAGTGATACGCCTTCGCGAAGAGATTTTTTGAGGAGCCAACACTTTCATGAGCAGCAACTTGAACCAAAACGGAAAGTCGAATGGCAGCGGCGCACTTATCGACGCGGCCAACGAAAAGAAAACGCGCATTCTGATCGTCGAAGACGAGCCGGCAATGGTCGCCGGCCTGCGCGATAATTTCGAATACGAAGGTTACGAAGTAATCAGCGCCGGCGATGGCGCGGAAGGCCTGGAGCGCGCGCTGGCCGACGAGCCTGACTTGATCGTGCTCGATGTGATGATGCCGCGCATGAGCGGTCTGGATGTTTGCAAACAACTCAAAACAAAGAAACCTTCGCTGCCGATTATCATGCTGACCGCACGCGGCCAGGAAGTCGACAAAGTCGTCGGCCTCGAGCTGGGCGCCGACGATTACGTGACAAAGCCTTTTTCAATTCGCGAGTTGATGGCACGCGTCAAAGCTGTCTTGCGTCGGGCTGCGCCGCACTCAGCCGCGCCTGAGATTTACAAATTCAGCGACGTCGAGGTGAACATTCGCCACAACGAAGTCTTGCGCAACGGCGCGCGGGTGGAACTTTCCGCGAAAGAGTTCGCGCTGCTGGCGTATTTCATCGCGCACCCGGCCGAGACACTGTCGCGCGATCGCTTGCTGGATGCGGTGTGGGGTTACGAAAATTACCCAAACACGCGCACCGTCGATACGCACATAGTTCATCTTCGGCAGAAGTTGGAACCAAATCCCGAGGACCCGCGTTTCATTCTTACCGTGCACGGCACTGGTTATAAGTTCGTTGGCTAGTAGCGCAAGTTGTTAACTTGCCGTGCCCCGATTATCCGCAAGATAGCATCTTGCGTTACTAAGAGTGGGAGCTTGATGTCGCAATCATTGAACAGCGGATTAGCAACACAACCTACTCTCGACGTGCGTGCTTATGCTCCGCGACGGGTACAGCGCAAACCACGCCGCCAGGATCTCGAACTAAAGCTTGCTGAATTACAGCGGGACTACGCGGAGTTGCACACTTCGATTTTCGAAGCGGCGCAGGTGCATCGCCGTCTGTGCGCGCCGCGCCACGTGCGTTTCGGCGAGTTCGAAATCGCCAGCGAGATTTTCGCCGTGCGGCAGCTGCCCGGTGACTTCTTCAGCGTTGAAGATACAGACAGTGGAGTGGTGTTCGCTCTGGGAGATGTTGCCGGCAAAGGACTCGCCGCCGGTATGTGGACGCCGCACCTGGTTGGATTGGTGCGCGCGCACACCACGCCGAATTCAACGCCGGAATCTATTGTCGCGGGGGTGAATCGCGACATCTCTCGCACGCCGGCGATCGCGCCGTTCGCCAGCTTGTTTCTCGCCAAGCTCGATCCCGCGACTGGCGTTCTCAAATACTGTAGTGCCGGACATCCGCCCGCGTTTCTTCTGCGCGCTGATGGCAAGATGGAAAGGCTGACAGACGGCGGCCTGTTGCTCGGTGCGCTCCTTGAAGCTGAGTATGTTTCCGCCTCGTGCACCCTCGGCGCCGGCGATACTCTGATGATCTATTCCGACGGCATCACCGAATCTCGGGGTAAAGCCGGCGCAGAATTCGGCTACGCACGTCTTGAACGTCAGCTCCGCGCGTCGCAGCGCGGTTCCGCCGATTCAATTCTCTT
>DASYTZ010000071.1:0-28612 GCA_036001745.1 Pyrinomonadaceae bacterium | reverse complement strand
AAGCTGCCACCGCGACAACGCGAGGCTCTGCACCTGGTTTTCTACGAAGATTTGAGCCTGCGCGAGGCGGCCGATGTGATGGGCATTTCGATTGGCAGCGCGCGGCAACATTACGAACGCGGCAAGAAACACTTGCGCGAATGGCTGAACGAGACGGAAACAGATTATGGAATCGGGTTGGGAAGAAAAGAAACTCAAAGCGCTGTTTAGCGAACTGAAGGCTACGGACGAACAGACCTCGCCGCGGTTTGCCGGCGTGTGGAATCGCGCGCAAATCGCGCCGCGAAGGATTCGCGCATTCAGTCCGGCATTTGTCGCCGCGACGGCGTTGCTCGTTTTCGGCCTGGTCTTTCTCGCCGTCTGGTCGAGGTATTCGCAGCGAACGTCGCAGCAGCCGATGGTGGTAAGCGTGCCAACTGCGCCCCTACCAACCAGCACGACTGCGCCGTCGCCATCGAATGAGATCAATGTCAAACCGGTCACGCCGCGCAACATTTTGGCCGTGTCGCGCGCGAACAAATTAGCTGCGCGACGACATGCAATGCTCGTCGCGGCGAACCGCAAACTGACGAAAGACGCGAAGACGATCGCGAACTGGCAATCGCCGACCACGGCTCTGCTGACTTCGCCGAGTGACGAAATCTTCAGCTCGTTGCCGCAGTTTAACCAAAGCACGACACAGCTGAAATCATTCTTACCAACCCGCTCTAATTAAGAAGGAGAAACTTTCATGAAGAAAACAATCGGACTAATCGTTTTGGCCGTGGCGGTTGCGTCGCTCAGTGTTGTGCTGGCGACCGCGCAGCAACCGCAGCCACCGCAACCCGACCAGCCGCAACAGCCGCGCACGCCGCCGCCACCGCCACCGGACATGCTTGGCGATGCGATGTTTCCGCCCGATATGATCATGCAGCACCAGCGCGAGCTCGGGTTGACTGACGAGCAGAAGGCGTTCATGCGCGGCGAGATAAACAAAACGTCGGCGCGGTTCAACGATTTGCAGTGGCAGTTGCAGGACGCGATGGAAGCGCTGCACGAAACCATGAAAGCCGACCAGGTTAACGAGCAGCAGGCGTTGGCCCAACTTGATAAGGTGCTGGACGCCGAGCGAGAGATCAAGAAACTGCATATGGGGCTGGCGATCCGAATTAAGAACAACCTCACGTCTGAGCAGCAGCAAAAACTTCAGAACATGCGTCATGGCCCCGGACTTTTCCATGGGCCGGGACCAGGAAGTCCCGGACCAGGGCCTTTCCACGGCCCGGGGGGACCCGGCGGTCCCACGCCGCGCGGATCGCGACCTGGCGGTCCGGTTGGATCCGGAGCGCCGCCACGGCCGAATGAATTCGATTTCTGATCCTGAGTTCGTTTTCAAGCTCCCTTCATCCAGACGCCCGCGATGGCAACGCTGCGTTCGCCGTCGCGGGCGTTGCTCTTTCCCTCATCGCCATTGTCTGAACATTTCGGAAACAACTTCGCCGGCCCAGCGTGTTGATAGTTCGCGTGAGAACGGTGGCACGGGCGTCCCGCCCGTGAATCACACGCAAGATTCGCGTGCCACCGGCGATTGTATCCACTGACGCGCGCAGTTCTGAACTGATATACTCGCGAACGAAATGGCTGAATTTGTTTGTCGCTTAGGAACGCCGGCGGGCGAAATTGTGACGCGGACGATCGAAGCGTCCGCCGTGCCTGAGGCGCGCGCGCGGCTTGAGCGCGAGGGCTTCAAAGTCTTCAACATCACGCCTCCAAAAGCGGAAGGCTTAACTGCTTTCACCAAGGCGACCGGCGGCGGGGGCGGACGCGCCCACGTCAAAGCCAACGATTTCCTGCTGTTCAACCAGCAACTCGCGGCGCTGTTGCGCGCCGGCATTCCCATCCTCCAGGCGATTTCGATGTTGCGACGGCGCGCGACTTCGGTGCGCCTGCGCGCGGTCCTGGAGAACGTCGAAGAAGCGATCCGCGGCGGCGCGGCTCTGTCGCAGGCATTTGCTTCACAGGGTGCAATCTTTCCGCGTATCTACACTGCTTCGATTCTTGCGGGCGAACGATCGGGCGCACTGGATGAGGTGCTCTCGCGCTACGTCACTTACATGCGGCGGTCGGTCGCGTTGCGGCGAAAAATTCGCGGCGCGCTCGCATACCCGATGTTCCTCTTGTGCGCGTCGCTCGGCATGGTTATTTTTCTTACCATCTACGTCGTGCCACGAATGTCGGAACTGTTTAAGGGGTTTGGGGACAAGCTGCCCTTCGTTACCCAAGTCGTGTTGGGGATTTCTGGCTGGCTGACCGGAAACGTTTTTTGGCTGGCGCCGCTGATAATCTTCGTCGCAATTGGTCTCGCCATTTGGTCGCGCACACCGCAAGGGCGACTGACTATCGATCGTCTGAAGTTGAAGATTCCCATCGCAGGAAAACTCCTGGTGCAATTGTCAGTCGCGCAGGCGTCCCGTTCGCTCGCGACATTGCTCGCGGGCGGTATCACGCTGGTGGAATCATGGGAAATCGCGGCTGAGTCGATAACTAACCTCGAATTGCGCCGGCGCAGTTCGGCAATCCTGCCGCTGATTCGCGAAGGCCGTTCGTTTACAGAAAGTCTGGAAGACGCCGGCTGGCTGCCTGCGCTGGCGATTGACATGATCGGAATCGGCGAGAGATCGGGCAGCCTGCGCGAAATGCTCGATGAAGTCGCGACATTCTATGACGCCGAAGGCGAGGTTAAGTTAGAGCAGTTGACGACCACACTCGAGCCTGCGATCCTTGTCGTGATGGGCGGTATCGTAGTGGTGATTCTGTTGGCGATTTATCTGCCGATCATCGAGTCGATTTCCGGCGGACCGCTGATGAAGCGTTAGCGTATTCAGAAAATGGGGGTTTTTTACGTCGATTGCAGCGTCGAGAATATGGGGGCGCCGGAAAAATCTGCGCGCGTCGAACAACTGCTTGTCGATACGGGCTCGGAATACACGTGGCTTCCGAAGGATATCTTGGCGAATATTGGAGTTGATGTTCGGAAACCGGATCGCCAATTCGTGATGGCAAACGGCGAAGTTATTACGCGTGACGTTGGCTATGCACTTCTAAAGGTTAACGGGTTCGAAACCGTCGACGAAGTCGTATTTGCCGAAGATGGGGATTTGAACCTGCTTGGCTCACGGACTCTCGAAGGTTTCGGGGCAATAATCGATGCGAGTAGAAAACAATTGGTCGCCTCAGGACCGCACCTCGCAGCGAGTATTTTGAAGAAATAATGAAGCAATTTACTGACGATCAAACCGATAAGACCGTGCCCGACGCTGTCACGAGTAGCAATCTCACGAGTGCCGACGGCGACCTGCCGCAAGCTGCGGAACCACCGGAAGTTCGGCAGGCGAAAGAGCTCGCGCGTCGCTACCGGCTGCCGTTCGTAAACCTTCTGCCGGTGGAAGGCGAATCGCCAATCGATTATTCCTTGCTGAACGAAATTCCCGTCGACCTGATGTTGCGTAATCAGTTCGTGCCTTTGCGGCGCGACAATGGAAAACTACACATCGCCATGGCCGATCCGACCGATCTCGATCGGTTGGATGAGCTCGCGAGCGCTTTGCGGACGCGTCTGGTTCCGTACGTGGCGACCGCCGGCGCCATCGATGTTGTGCTGCGCAAAGGCGACGCAACGCAGCGTGTTTTGCAGGAAGCCGCTTCCGGCTTTCGCATTTCGCTGGTCCGCGAAACTGAGCAAGGCGAAGAAGTTCTCGACCTCGATCGCCTCGCGACTGACAGCGAGATGTCGCCGATCATCAAACTCGTCGACACGATCATCTTTAATGCGATGGAATCGCGCGCATCGGACATTCACATCGAAACGCGCGACACGGAAGTGCAGGTCAAGTACCGCATCGATGGCGCGCTGTACGCGAAAGTCGATCCGATCGACCTCGCCTATCACCAAACCTTGATTTCGCGTATCAAGGTCATGTCTGAACTCGACATCGCTGAGCGGCGCGTACCACAGGACGGCCGTTTCCGCGTGCGCTACAAAGGTCGCAACGTTGATTTCCGCGTTTCCATCATGCCGACCGTGCACGGCGAAGACGCGGTCATTCGTATTCTCGACAAGGAGCAGATCAACGAATCTTTCAAGAACCTGGATCTCAATGTCGTCGGTTTCGACCCGGACGATCTGCGCAAGTTCCGTCGTTACATAGCTGAACCTTACGGCATGGTGCTCGTGACCGGACCGACCGGTTCAGGTAAAACGACCTCGCTGTACGCCGCGCTGAACGAAATCCGCAACGAAGAAGACAAGATCATCACGATTGAGGACCCCGTCGAGTATCAGCTTCACGGCATCACGCAGATTCCGGTCAACGAGAAAAAGGGGCTCACGTTCGCGCGCGGACTGCGATCGATTCTGCGTCACGACCCGGACAAGATCATGGTCGGCGAAATTCGCGACGAAGAAACCGCGCAGATCGCCATCCAGTCAGCGCTGACCGGCCACCTGGTATTCACCACAGTTCACGCGAACAACGTCATCGACGTAATCGGCCGCTTCCTGAACATGGGAGTTGAGCCTTACAACTTCGTTTCGTCTTTGAACTGTGTGCTGGCGCAGCGACTCGTGCGCGTGCTTTGTTCCATTTGCCGCCGCGCGTTCCATCCGTCTGACGTTGAATTGATCGAATCAGGTCTTCAACCTGAAGAACATCGAGGCCGCGTATTCTACGCTAATGTGGGCTGCGACAGCTGCAATCACACCGGCTACCGCGGGCGCACGGCGATTCACGAGTTGCTGGACCTAAGCGACAACATCCGCGAGATGATTGTCGAGCGCCGCCCGGGTTCGGAAGTGCGCCGCGCGGCGGAAGCCGAGGGCCTCACCAGCCTGCGCGAATCCGCGCTCAAGAAAGTTTTCGCCGGTGTCTCGACGCTGCACGAGATCAACCGCGTCACCTTTGTGGAAGAGGTAAATCTCAACGTCCAACGCTAGCAGGCTGTTCCTTCAGTCGCCCCCCTTAAAACACAGGTCTTTTTCATGCTAAACTGCCCAAGTTTGTCGCATTGCGGAACCGACTGAAGACCGTCCGCGTGTAACGAGCAGTGAACTCCGGCTTCGGCGCATCAAACCGCAAGCCATTCGCCGAAAGGTTAAGTTATGAAATCGCAAAATCGCTGGACTCCAATCGTTTCCCTGTTTGTGGTGGTCTGCCTGCTGGCGTTTCCAATGACCGCCTTCGCCCGCAAAGGCCGGGATCATTTCAAGAACGGCTTGAAATACGAGCAGGCGCAGCAGTGGGAGAAAGCGGCGCAGGAGTTTACGCTCGCGCTCGCAGCCGATCCTTCGAATGCCGATTTTCAACTCCATTACCGGCGCGCGATGTTCAATGCCTCGCAGATGTACATGGAGCAGGGGCGCGCGTTGGCGGAACAGCGCGATTATGTCGGAGCTTACAACGCGTTTCGCCAGGCGTTCGGTTACGACCCGGTTAACCAGCTTGCGGTTTCTGAAATGGAGCGCATGTTGCGCCTCCAGGATGTGAAGCAAGGCGGCACCGGGGATGGCAATGCGTCGAAATCCGACGGCAGCGGTGCGACGCCAGCCGCTCCGCAAAATGCCAAGACGCCGGAAGAAGTCGTGCCCGCGCGGCCGGAGCAATTACGCGTCGTCAATTACAACGGCGATTTGAAGCACTACATTCGCACGCTGGCGGAACAGTTGGGCCTGAACGTAATTTTCGACAAACAATCGTTCTCACAACCACGCACGCTGGAAATCAATCTCACCCAGCCGACCACGACCGCCAAGGCCCTCGATTTTATTTTCTTGCAGGAAGGCTTGTTCTTTCAAAAGCTTGATCGCCACACGATTCTCGTCGCCGATCAGGCGCGGCGGCCGCAGTATCAACAACTAGTCGTGCGCACGTTCTATCTGTCAAACGCGAAACCGTCGAAGGCCCTTGAAGTGATCACAAAGGCGCTGCCGGCATCAGTCGGACGTCCGCAATCGATCGTGGTGGTGGATGAAGACACGAACAGTTTGACCGTGCGCGACACGGCTGAGAACGTCAAACTGATCGGAGAGTTGCTGACGAGCATCGACAAAGATCGCGCGGAAGTTGTCATGGATGTGGACATCTTTGAAGTCTCGCGCACGAATCTGCTGCAATTCGGAAATCAGCTTGGCGCAGGGACCTTCAATCTTGGTGGTTCGCCGGGCTTGTCGGTCTTAACCAGCAATGGTGCGGTCAACGCTTCACGTCCGGGAGTGAACCTCAGCAGTATTGTCGGGCAAACGCCGACCGCAGCGGCCGCGGCGCTGGTGATTCCGGCTTCAGTGCTGACAGCTTTTGCCAGCAAGACGAACGCAAAGCTGCTCGCTTCGACTCAGGTGCACGCTTTCAACAACGAAGAATCGACCGCGCGCATCGGCCAGCGCGTACCGGTCCAAACCGCGCAGGCTTATCCCTTCGGCGTTCAAACCGGTCAGCCCAACCCAACCAGCGGCAATGTGTTTCCCAGTGGTGGTTTTCCGGTGATCAACTACGAACCGACGGGCTTGACGCTCAAATTTACGCCGCAGGTTTTTCCGAATCTCGACGTGCAAGTCAAGATGAATATCGAATCGAAGGACGTGAGCGGTGCCAACACTCTGACGCCGACCTTTACTGAGCGCACCATTACAGGCACGGCGCGCGTGCAGAACAATCGCACAATGATGCTGGCCAGTGTTTCGCAGGACATTCAGTCCAGCGGGCGGTCGGGTCTGCCGATTCTGAGCGGGCTTCCGATCCTCGGACGCTTTTTTTCCTCGCCCACCAGAGATAATCGTCAGGTTGATATCGTCATCGCGGTAACGCCGCGGGTGTTGCGCGCCCCGGCCGTGACGCCGCGCGACGAAGAGATGCGCCCCAGCGGAACGCTGCAATCACCGACAACGGGATCGTTGGAAGCGATGTTGCTGGAAACCGCGCGCGAAGATCAGATTGCCGCAGCGCGACGCGTTCCGAAGGATGTAAACATCCAGTTGCCGGATGCGCCAGCGGCAACTTACGAGCCCGCGCCCGCGCAAACCAGCGACGGGACGAAGGCCACCCCTGCGGCGACTGCTCAGACGACTAACACAGATACGAAGAACGGCAGCAATCCGTCGACGGTCGCATCAAATGCGTCGACGAACGATACATCCTCGGCAAAGAACGCGCAGGCTGATTCAACAGTCCCGCAACCGAAGGCTGCATCAGTCTCGCCGCCGGCCGAATCGAACAGCGCCAAGTCAATTGACGTCGCGACCGCGATTAAGAACGTGGTGAATCCGAACACAGACGTTTCCACCACCGCTGCGAATGCGAAGGAGAACGTCAACGTGACCACGCCGGCAGAGGATCTCGCGCCGAAGAGCGCCGTGAGCGAACCCCCTGTGAAACCGATTGAACCATTGCCAACGGTGATTGAGCTACGCCTGAGTCCCGACAAGAACGAAATGACTGTTGGCGAGAAACGTCAACTAACAGTCGAGCTGAATTCGGAAGCGCCGCTCGGTCTGGTGGTGGTGATGCTGCGGTTCGATCCGAACATCATCAAAGTGCAAAGCGTCACGATCGGCAAGCTCTTCGCCGACGCGAAAACAGCGCCGACAATCACCCAGTCAACGAGCGACAAAGGCGTCTTGTTGGTGTCGCTAGCGCCGGCCGCCGGCTTCTCGATCTCGGGACAGGGCGCATTGCTCAATGTCGAAGTAGAGGCGATCGGCGCAGGCGATGGCTCGCTGGCGTTCGACGTTTCGAACGTGCACCTGGTTTCGAGCGACGGCCGCAATACGGTGCTGCAATTGGCGCCGATGTCTCTGACGGTGAAGCCGCAAGCTGCGGCAAAATCAAACAACTGAGCACTGGGATAGAGAGGTCTCTCGCATAGCGATGCGTCGCGCAACACGAATAAAGGGATTCACGCTTATCGAGCTGGTGATCACGGTCGCCGTCCTCGCGATTCTGACCCTCGGCGTGATTCCGCTCATGCAAGTCTCGGTCAAGCGGCAAAAAGAAGAGCAATTGCGCGCCGCGTTACGCGAGATGCGCGAAGCGATCGATCAGTTCCATCGCGAGGCTTTGGCGGGCGCACAATATCAGGCGAGTTCGGCTCCCATACCGGGAGGCGAGCCTACCACGACGCGACCGAATCCCAATCAACCGCTGCCAAATATATTCGCCGATCCGCGCGTGCGTGTGTTCATCACTGACCAGACAATCTTCAGCGCCGATAACCCGGATCGTTACCCACCCGATCTCGAAACGTTGGTCGATGGTGTGGACGTGCTGCCGTTAACGCTGCCTGCCCAATTGCAAGGCGGCCAGGGAATTACGGGCGCAGGCATAATCGAGCGAACTGAAAACTCGGCAATTCCCAAAACTAAAATCTATCTGCGGCAGCTTCCCATCGATCCGATGACCGGCAAAGCTGACTGGTGCGTCAGCTCCAGTTATGAACCCGCCGAAGATTCGAAACACGGCTGTCACTCGAGCGGCGATGGCGAAAATGTCTTCAATGTTCACTCGAGGTCAGAAGGCGAAGCGCTTGATGGAACAAAGTATCGTGACTGGTAACGGCAGACGGCAGACGGCGGGAAGCAGAAGGCAGGAGACAGAGCGAACTTTTCTGCCGTCTGCCTCCTGCAGCCTGGCGCCCGGCTTTACTCTTCTCGAGCTGATGATCGTAATTTCGGTCATCATCATTCTTGCCGCGATCGCTCTGCCGCAATATCAAAAAACGATCATGCACGCGCGCGAAACGGTTCTGCGCGACGATCTATACCGGATGCGCGTTCTGATCGATCAGTACGCCGCCGACAAGGGCAAGCTGCCGCAATCGCTGGAAGACCTGGTCAGCGCTGGTTACATGCGCGAAATCCCCAGGGATCCAATTACCGACCAGCCGGATTGGGTGCCGGTGCAGGGCGACGACCCTTACACGGGCGAAAGTGGCATGATCGATATCCGCAGCGCATCTACGGAAGCCTCGACTGAAGGAGGCAAGCCATATAATGAGTGGTAAACGTCAGTGGTCCGTTGTCAGTGGTCAGTAGCCGGTGAGTTGGGTACGAGCCTACTGACTACTGACTACTGACTACTGACAAATGCTCGATAAGCTTCTTCAACCTCGATTTCCCTCTTGCGCCGTCGGGCTTAAGACCGGCACCGCGTCAGTGGTGCAATTGGATCGATCGCGTGGCGCCTTCGTCGTAAAACGCGCCGCGACACTGAACTTGCAGGCGAACGTGCTTCGATCGAGCTTCGATGAGAGCAACGTGCTCGATCCGGACGGATTGATCGAAGCGCTGACGGATTTAGCAACGAGCGCCGGTCTGCTGCGGCAGCGCAAATGGTCAGCGACGTTGCCAGAAGCCAGCGCGCGCACGGCCATTGTCACAATCGAAGCCGCCGGTGGCTCTCGCCGGGAAATCGAAGAAGTTCTCGAATGGAAAATCGAGCGCACTTTCGGCGCGCCCGTTAACGAGTTGCGTATCGGTCGCGAAGAGTTGTCGCCAAACGAGCAGAAGCAAACGCGATATATCATTACGGCTGTCCGTCTTTCTGTGCTGGCGGAATACGAGTCGGCGTTCGCGAGCGTGGGCTGGCAGACGGGGCTCCTCGTGCCGCGGCACATTGGCGAACAGCAGTGGTTGCGCGACGGCGTGGCCGGCGATGGGTTGCTGTTGAGCGCGCATGAAGATGGATTCACGGCAGTGTTGCTGCGAAATAATCGGCCGTTGACGCTGCGCACTGTATTCTGCGAAACGGAAGAGTGTGACGACGAATTACATCGGCTGCTCCTCTTTTACCGCGACCGTTCGGGGCAAAACGGCGACGCATCGTCAGTCAATCGCCTGCTGGTGATGGGCGAACTTCTCGACAAGCAACGCGTCGTCGAGATCGCGCAGGAAACCCTGGGAGTAAGGCTGCGTCCGCTCGGCGCCAACGATGTCGGGCTGACCATACCGGGAGATTTGCCCTTCGATTTGATCGCCGCGCCCGCGGGACTTGCGCGTTTGGCATGGTAGATTTCCCGTCTCCCTTTGGGAGAGGGAGTTTGAAACTTTAGCTTTCCGCAAAACGTAAACTCGAAGCAATTGCAAATGAGCACCCCGATCGCAATGGCGAACTGGAACGCGTTGGCCGATGGCGAGCTTGTGCAAAGCGCGCTCGCTGGCCGCGAATCTGGTTTCGAAGAGTTGGTGCGCCGATACCAGCAGCCGATCGCGGCCTACGTATATCGCATGGTCGGCGATTATGACGCAGCGCTGGATCTAACGCAGGAAGTTTTTATCAAGGTGTACGGGTCGCTGTCGCGCTATCGGCCCGAGTTCAAGTTCTCAACGTGGATTTACAAGATCGCCCACAATGCGGCAATCGATCATTTGCGCCGGCATGCCACTCGCGAAGCCGCCACCAACTCCGATGGCGACCGCTGCGCAGTCGCGATCGAGAGTCGGGGCCTAACACCTGAGCAGGAGAGTGAACGCAGCGAACGCTGCTCGGAGATCGAGATGGTTGTGCAGTTGCTGCCGGCAGCTTATCGCGAACTGATCCTTCTCCGGCATTCGCAGGATCTAAGTTACGACGAGATTGCTGAAGTGACCGGCTTGCCTTTAGGCACCGTTAAGAACCGACTGTTCCGCGCACGCGAAGCAATGCGCGAGCAGCTCATTCAGAGGGGAATCACTAAGGCATAACGCTACGTAATCCAATGAGTTCTTCGGCTCAACAAACCTGCCCGCGTGAGGAGATCGCCGCGTACCTTGACGGCGAGCTCAACGGTGGTGCTTTGCCGGTTTTTGAGGAACACATAAAGCAATGCGCCGAGTGTGCCGCCGAGTTGCGCAGTCAACGGCAACTGCTGTGCACTCTGGAAGCCGCGTTCAGCAACTCAGGTCGAATCAAACTGCCTGCGAACTTCTCCCGCGTGGTTGCGGCGCACGCCGAGAGCGACATGCGCGGCTTGCGCCACAAATCCGAACGGCGGCGCGCACTGCAACTGTGCGCGCTGCTTGGCGTGGCGGCATTCACGCTGCTGGGCGCTGCGTCACGAGCTTTGATCTTTCAGCCGGCGCGCGGTTTCATGCGACTAGTCGCGCGCGTCCTCGATCTGGTCTGGCAAACATTCGCCGACGCTGCGGAGGGGGCCACCATAGTCGCGCGCGTGATTGGCCGCGCCGGTGTCGCCAGCCCATACGGGTTCGGAATTTTCGTCGCGCTTGTCTTTCTGATCGCGATTTCTCTGCTGCCTCGCTTAATTGCCAACTACCATCGGACCGAATTCATTGAATAGGGGGCACGAAAGGAAAAAGGAGAAAGGAAAAGGGGAAAAGGGCGACGCCGGCCGACATTTTTTCCTTTTTCTTTTTTCCTTTTTCCTTTTGAGCCTTACGGCTTTTGCTCAACCCGCGCCCGCCGGTCCTCCAACTGACACAAACGCTCGCGTAATCGAAGGGGTCAACAACACCACAGTCTTCGGTATGGGCCAATCCATTCGGATCACCGGAACCGTGAAAGAGGGCGCGATTGCCTTCGGTGGAGATGTGATTGTCGAAGGGACCGTCGAAGGCGATGTCGCTTCGATTGGGGGTTCGGTCATACAACGTGCGGGATCGCGCATCGGCGGCGACGTGATCGTTTTGGGTGGCGGCTATTATCCGGACAAGTCTGCTCCGGGCCGCAATCCGAATTCCGTCACCATCATGTACGCGGGCTACGAAGTTCAGCTTCGCCGCGCGATGCGCGAACCATTCAGTCTGCTCAGTCCCCAGTTCACGCCGGCTTTCTTAGGCATTCGTCTGCTCGCGATCCTGTTTTGGTTCATTATCTCGCTCGCGCTGTCGGCAGCGATGCCGAACACTGTCAGTCGCGCGGTCGCGCGCCTGCAACTGACCAGTCTGCGCGTCGCGATCATCGGCCTGGTTGGTTCAGTAGTGCTCACCGTCGGGGTCTTCCTCTGTCTTTGGTTGTTGCCATCGCTGGTGAGCGCGGTCTTGTCGATTCTGGCTGCGCTGCTGATTATCGTGGCGACGCTGTTTGGGCGCGTCGTTATCTCGGCAGCAACCGGACATTGGCTCCAGCGCCGTCTGCTGCCAAACGTCAAGTCGGAATCGGTGATCTTGCTGCTCGGCGTCGCCTTCTGGGTAGTGATGGCGTCGCTTCCTTACGTTTGGCCGATCGTAGACGCGGGGTTGCTGATAGTGAGCTTGGGGCTCGCGCTCACCGCCCGTTATCGTCTCAGTTGGAAGAAGTCCGAATCGTAAAAGAAACTGTCAGTTTGGGCTGCAAGCGAGCAGCTTGCGCCACAAGGATCGATCCTCGTGCACCCTGCGACCGAACCAACAGATGACATGCTCGTTGCTGCCGCTGCCGCGGGGGATGAAGCCGCGTTCGAGGATCTCTTCAATCGTCATCGGCGTCAGGTTGGTCGCATCGCGGGTCGCTTCTTCGCGCAGCGCGAACAGATTGAGGAGATCACTCAGGACACGTTCACGAAACTGTATTTCGCGCTGCACACCTATCACGGGACTTATGAAGCTTCATTCAAAGCGTGGCTGGCGCAAATAACCGTTAACGCCTGCTACGATCAATTGCGGCGCGTTCGCCGACGTTCAGAGCAGACGCTGGGCGAGCTTTCGGAAAACGAAACGAAGGATTTCTCGACTCAACTTCGCGCCGCGCGCAGCGACGTTGAAGGCGCATTAATTTCGCGCGACCTGGCGCTGAAGCTTCTGACGCGCTTGAGCGCGGAAGATCGCCTGGTGCTCATGCTCCTCGATGTCGAAGGTTTCTCGGTGGCCGAAATCGCTGAGATGACGAACTGGTCAATTTCGAAAGTGAAAGTGCGCGCGCACCGCGCGCGGGCGCATCTGCGGCGTATTATGCGAAAATTTGTCTGATTTTCCGCCTGTTTTGTCGCAGGCATCTGAATAAGGCTGTAACCCTTTCGCGTTCAGAATCGTCTTTGGTTGTGAGGCTAACGGAGGCAAGGACCGTTATGTTCAAAAGAAATCCGCAGAACAAAGAGCATCTTGACCGGGCGGGCAAGCTGGTCTTGCGCGCGGCTGTGGCTGATGAGCTGGAGATCGAAGCCGCGTCTGAATCGCCGTTTCTCTTCACACGCGTTCGCGCTCGCATTGCTGAACGGCAGCGCGAGAATGAATCCGGCTGGCAGTCTCTGCCGCTGATCGCCTGGCGTGCAATTCCGGCGATGGCTCTTGTCGCGACGCTCGCGGGCGGTCTGACGTTGTGGACAGCGCGACCGGCGAACACCGAAAACGCAGCCAACACTCCGGCAGTTGGATTTGGCATGTACGAAGATGCGCTGACGGACACGACAGATCCGGGCGTCGAGCAGACAGTTTTGAGCCGCAATAATCTGTCTCATGAAGACGTTCTGAACATCGTCATCGAGCGCGGCGAAGTGGAGAAGAAGAAATGACTTTGACGGGTCACACGAAAATGAAGATTTGGCTGGTGCTGGTGGCCGTGTTCGTTTTGGGCGCAGTCACCGGCGCCGCTTTGACCGGTTTGTATCGTTCGCGCGCGAGCAACGCCTTTGGCCGCGATTCGCACGAGCGCGCGATGCGTGAACGTTTCGAGAAGATGCGCCAGGAACTGAATCTGAGGGAAGACCAAACGAACCAAATCCGCGCGATCTTGGATGAAACGCGGAATGAATACCGCAAGCTGCGCGAAGAGTTGCGGCCGCGATTTGACGAGCCGCGTTTGAAAGCGCGCGCGAAGATTCGAGCATTGCTCGATGCCGATCAGCAGAAGAAGTTTGATGCGTTGGTCGCGCAGCAGGACGCTGAACACAAAGCGGAAGGCGACAAGCGGTAGGCGGAAAGAGGAAGGGCAAAGGCAAGCCGATAGCTGATATCTGACGCCTTTGCGATCTTTCTGCAACTAACAGGCAGCGCGAGGCGTAAATAGGATTACTTTTCCCGGGGAGCAATCTGAAAATCGTGAAAACCAAGTCATTTTTCATTGGGCTTTTTGTGGTCTTGATGCTGGCGGGTGCACCACTGGCGCCGGCTCAACCAAATTCACCCCAGCAACCAGCGAACGATCCGGCGATTTCGGCGACGCGTGTCTACGGCAAGGTCACTGAGATCAACGCGTCCGCGGGACAACTTACCGTCAAGACCGATGCCGGGTCGGTGGTCCTCGTTAACACCAGCGAGAAAACCACATTCGAGCGCATGCCGCCCGGCGAGACTGATCGCTCGAAAGCGATCAAAACGTCGCTGACTGAAATCACCGTCGGCGATGGAATCTACGCGCGCGGTTATGTCGCGGAAGATCGCAAATCAGTTCCGGCGCAGCAAATCGTCGTCGTCAGCCAATCAGACATCGCGAAGAGGCAGGAAAAGGAACGTATGGAGTGGCGACGTCGCGGTGTCAGCGGCATCGTCGCTTCGCTGAACCCGGCGACGAAAGAAGTCACCATTACGAGTCGCACTTTGATGGGTGGACCGCAATCTGTTGTCATCCCCGTCAGCGACAAGACCAAGGTCCGTCGTTATCCACCCGATTCGATTCCGAAATACAGCGATGCCAAGCCAAGCACGTTCGAAGAAGTGAAAGTCGGCGACCAATTGCGCGCGCTCGGCGACAAGAGCACTGACGGCACGCATTTGACTCCTGAAGAGGTCGTGTTCGGAACGTTCAAAATCGCCGGCGGAACTGTGACCGCAGTCGATCCGGAGGCGAAGACAATCACGATCAATGACCTGCAAACGAAGAAGCCTCTGACGATCGTGCTCAGGCCTGACACAGTCGTGCGCCGCTTTCAGGGATTCATCGGGGGCATGGGCGGACCTGGCGGCGGAGCGCCAGGAGCTGGCGGACAGGGCCAGGGCGCCGGCCAAGGCCAAACCTCCGGCGCGGGACAAGGTCAAGGGACGGGAGCCGGACAAGCGCAAGGCGCTGGTGCGCAGGGTGGAGGACAAAGGCCCGGCGGCGGAATGAATATGGCTGATCTGATCGAACGCTTGCCGACAATTTCAATCGCAGAAATAAAAGTCGGTGACATGATCATTATGTCCACGCTGCCAGGCGTAGATCAGAACCGCATCACTGCGATATCAATGGTTACCGGTGTCGAGCCGCTGCTACAGATGATTGCGCAGCGGCAACAAGCAGGCGGACAGCCTCGGCCACAAAACGTGGACTTGAACAGTAACTTTGGCGGCATGTTCGGCGGGATCGGTCCCTAATTCTTTGAGCGGCGCCTTTAGGTCCATCAAGAATTGTTGACTCAAACGAGAACCAAATAATGACTATCAAGAAACCAATTACGTGTTTAGCCGCTTTTGTTTTCGCGCTCGCGCTGTGCGCGACGGTCGCGGCACAGGGTCGCGCGACTTTGCGTGGCTTGGTAACGGACGAGGTAGGCGCCGTGATCGTTGGCGCCACCGTCACGCTCACGGATGCGTCGGGCGCGCAGAAGACGGCCACTTCCGGAGCGGACGGCAGCTTTGTTTTCACGGGACTGACGCCTGGTAAGTTCCTGATTCGTGCCGAAGCCGGCGGCTTTGCGCAATCGGACGATCTTGATGTCGAAGTCACGACCGCGCGCCGCGAACCCGTGACGATTACGCTGAAGGTCGCCGAAATTCAAAGCGAGGTGAAGGTCGAGTCAAACCCGCCGATCAGCACCGACAGCTCAAGCAACGCGAACCAGCAGGTGTTGTCAGGAAAAGATTTGGAAGCGTTGCCAGATGATCCAGACGAACTCGCGGCGGCACTCCAGGCGCTCGCCGGCCCATCTGTTGGTCCGGGCGGCGGCCAGATTTTCATCGACGGATTTTCCGGCGCGAACCTGCCGCCGAAGGAAGCCATTCGCGAAATTCGCATCAACCAAAATCCATTTTCGGCTGAGAACGATCAGCCGTCGGCGCGTATCGACATTCTGACTAAACCCGGCACCGACAAATTCCGCGGCAGCGCATCAATCAATTTTACGGACGAAAGTTTGAACTCGCGCAATCCGTTCGCCGTCAGCTCCAGCAAGCGCTCGCCGTATCAGGTGCGACAGTATAGCGGCAGCGTCAGCGGGCCGCTGGCGAAGAACAAAGCATCTTTCTTTTTAGAGCTCAATCGCAACGAAACAGACGATAACGATCTGGTGCGCGCAACGATTCTCGGTCCGGGCTTCACCGTCCAACCGTTTGGTGTTGCTTTCCTGGTGCCACGGCGTAACTTCAACATTAGTCCGCGCATCGAGTACGCCATCAACCCGCGCAACACGCTGATTGCCCGCTACAATTTCAGTCGCAACAAAACGGAGAACAACGGCATCGGCGGTTTCACGTTACCCCAACGCGGCTTTGACTTTGCTAGCACGAATCAAAATATTCAGTTGACCGAGACTGCGGTTGTTAACGCCACGACGATTAACGAAACGCGTTTTCAGTTCTCGCGCAACACGAGCGAATCGCTGGGCGACAGCACGATTCCGACACTAAACGTCAGCGGCGCGTTCAATGGCTGCCTCGGCACCGCGACTGGTTGTTCGTCGGTGGGCCACGCGACGAACGAACGAAACAGTTGGGAGCTGAATAACTTCACCCAAATTCAGCACGGCATGCACACGATCAAATTCGGTGGCCGCCTGCGCGGCGTGCACATTAACGACGTTAGCCCGGGCAATTTTGGCGGCGCGTGGGGGTTTTCAGGCGGGTTTGGCCCACAGGTGGATGCGGCAAATAACCCGGTTGCGGGCACCAACCTGCTGCTCACCAGCATTGAGCGTTATCGTCGCACGGCGTTGCTTCTTGCCCAGGGGCTGACGGCGCAACAGCAAACTTATTGCGGCGCAGGAGCGACCCTGGTGCAGTGCATACGCTATCTCGGCGGTGGCGCTTCGCAGTTCAGCATCAACAACGGAAGTCCCAACGCGTCGGTCTCACAAACAGATGTCGGCTTCTATGGCCAGGACGATTGGCGCGTGAGGCCGAATTTCACTCTGAGCTACGGCCTGCGTTACGAGAATCAAACGAACGCCGACAGCAAGTTCAACTTCGCACCGCGCATCGGCTTCGCATGGTCGCCCGGTGGTGGGGCGAATTCAACTAAGCCACCCAAGATGGTGATTCGCGGTGGTGGTGGCATCTTTTACAACCGGTTCGGCGAGGGTCAGACGTTAACAGCGCATCGCTTCGACGGCTCGACTGAATTCCAGTACGTGATTACCGATCCGGCCGTGCTTCTTGGACGGCCGCCAACCCCGGCCGAGCAGGCAGCCAGCCAATCGTTGGGATTACTCAATATGTTTCCTACGCTGCCCTCGGTCAATGGTCTGACTAATCAACTAACGACCTGGCGTGTTGCTCCGAATCTTCAGGCACCCACAGTTTATCTGACCGGCCTGCAAGTTGAGCGACAGTTTCCGAAAAACATCACGGCATTTGTCGGCGCCTACACGTTGCGCATTCAGCACGTGATTCGCGCTCGGGACATCAACGCGCCGCTGCCGCCGACGTTTACCACGCGTCCGATTCCTGGCGCCGGAGATATCTATCAGTACGAATCGAGCGGCAAGTACCGACAGAGTCAAGTGTTTGTCGGCTTTAACAGCCGTTTGAATCCGAGGCTCTCGCTGTCGGGAAATTACGTCCTGGCCAAAACAACCAACGACACCGACGGCCAGGGCGGCAGTCTCTTCCCGCGGAATTCATACGATTTGTCCGGCGAATTCGGGCGGGCCGGGTTTGACGTCCGTCATCGCTTCACGCTCTTTGGCACGATCAATTCGCCCTGGTGGAAGTTGGTGTTCAATCCATTCATCGTGGCGAATTCAGGTCCGCCATTCAACATCACAACGGGGCAGGATCTAAATTTAGATCGGCAGTTCAACGAGCGCCCGACCTTTGGGCAATTGAATGCCTTTTGCACCGCCAACCCGACGCGTTGCACAAGCTTTGACTATTCGAGCACGAGCAGCGACTTCATCCCGCGCAATTACGGGAACGGTCCGGGCTCTGTGACAGTGAATCTGCGCGTGAGCCGAGCGTTCACATGGGGCGGCGAAACCGCGCGCGCTGCTTCGCAGGGTGGCAAACGCGATCAAGCCTCGAATCGCGGCGGCGGCGGAGCCGGACGCGGCGGCCCATCGATTGGTGGCGGAGCGCCCGCTGGCGGAGGCCGCGGTCCCGGTGGCGGTGGTCCCGGCGGCGGCGGCCCGGGCATGATGATGACGGGCGGTCCCGGCGGTGGAGGCGGCGCCGGCAAGTATTCGCTGACCTTCTCGATCAACATTCAGAACATTTTCAACCATGTGAACCTCGCAACGCCTGTCGGCAACATAACCTCGCCGAGTTTTGGCCAATCACTCGGACTCGCCGGCAGCTTCGGCGGATTCGGAGGGTTCGGCGGGCCGGGCGGCAGCAGCGGCGCGGGCAATCGCAAAATTTATTTCAACACGCGATTCACTTTTTAGAACTAATCCCCACGTTCAGGCGTAATTAACCTCGAAACCCTTCTGACAAGCGCGGAGGGGTTTTCGAGTTATGGCTCCGATTTCGCCAGCGATGGGCGTATAGCCATTCATCAGGTAAGTCTAGCGGGAAGGATTCGTTATGAAACACTTGACGCTGTCGATTATCGCTCTGTTGCTAATGGCCGCGGGCGCGTGGGCGCAAAGCGCATCGCGATCGGCCTCTGCGCCAGTTGGAAATAACTCGCCCGCTCCCCCCGCAGACACGATCCCGCCTCCACCGGCAATCACCGCTGACACGACGCCAATCGAACTTGCGCGCGCGGCGCTGGCCGCACAGGGCGGTGAGAAATTCAAGAACCTGAAAAACGTTTGGGTCGTCGGCAGTGTCGACTTGTACGCGCCGAACAGCGCGTTCGCGCAACCCGGCAAGTTCTCGCTGATTACGGCTGGTGAGCGCATGCGCCTCGACGTCGATGCTTCGCCGGCTTTCAAGTTCAAGCAAATCTTTGACGGCCAGCAGTCCTACAGCTCGATTCCCGGTGTGCAGACGCCGCCTGCCAACAAATTTGGGCTGTTTGTTCTGGTGAAATACGATCAGCCCGGCTACACAGTCTCAGCTATTCCGAATGAAAAGAAGCTGCGGGGATTTCGTATCGTGGACTCGGAAGGTAACACGACCGACTTTTACATCGACCCAGTCACGGCGCGAGTGATCAAGTACGTCAGCCCTTACAATGGCTACACGTTTGGAACTGAGAATTCCAAGTTCAAAGAGATTGACGGCGTGCTGATTCCCTTCAACTTCAGCCAGCGACTGGAAATGCCGATGGGCGCATTCTTCGCCGAATTCAAAGTTAAGGAAGCAAAGCTGAACCAGCCAATGGGCGATGACGTGTTTGTGATTCAGTGAGTAGCTGACGGCTCCAAATTCCTGAACTTTTGCGTCATATCCGCTTCGAAAAACCACCGCAAACCGGGTGGCTACGTACTAGCGTTTGTTCACGGCACGCTTTGACCGGTCGCGATTAAGCTGTTATAAAGACCACACTTAGCCGCTGCATTTTAGTCCAAAGGAGTAACGTGACGGGGAGAAGTATATTGATGCTCGTGACCGCTTTGCTGTTTGTGACCGCCGGAATGACAACTGCGGCGTATGGACCGGACAATGCGGGCCCGTCCGCTAACGGAACCTTTCAGTTTACGGCTGGCGACGACAGCCTTCGATACGTCAGTTTCACCGCAAGGATTCACAATGACGACACGGTTACGGGCGAAATGAGCTACACGGATCCTGCCGCCGTGCCGGACTCAGAAGCCGACAATCCAAACACCTCCTCATCGACTACCGGAGTATCGGTAAAGGTCAGTTTTGACTGCGTAGTGATCAATGGCAATCGCGCGGTCATGGGTGGCGTGATCGTCGAATCGAACGTTGGCGCAGTCCTCGGGCGGCGTGTGCTTTTGGTCGTCGAGGACAACGATCAAGGCATCAATGCGCCGGGCCTGGACAAACTTACCTGGGGAGTCTATCGGCCGCAAACTATGAACTGGACACCCGCTGACGCCGAGCTGGAAAACGATATTGGCGCGACGCTGCGTTGGACCGCCACGGATTTCGAGCGGCCGGATGACGTTGGCATACCTTCACATTCCGATCCCACAATTCGCTGCCAGAGCTTCCCCTTGTCGTCATACGCCTTCATCGATGTGCAGCACGGATTTGGAAATATCCAGGTCAAGCCGTAATCCTTTGGCAGCGCACAGCCCGAATATAAAGTGAAGGTAGCAAAGCTGAATCAGCCGCTGGGTGATGACGTGTTTGTGATTCAGTAGCTATTGTCGGAACCGCCTGCGATAGCGGGCGGATAATCGAATCTAGCCAGGAAGATCTACTTCCAACCTCATCCTTGCTTTTCGCTGCTGCGCGCCTCCTTGGACCGCTTCGTAAAATGCCACAGGCCACCCGTAATCTCTACGGGCAAGCGATAGCCCAATTGGCGGGCGAGCATGACTATCTGCCCGCGATGGTGACCTTCGTGGGCGACGAAATAGGTCAAAACATGGCCGACGTCAAGCGGAAGGTTGCGCCAGGTATATGCGGACGAGATGGGGATTACACCACCTCGGTCAAAACCGAGCGTAAGCAGGCTCGTGATGCCGCGGCTACTGTGGTCTAGTGCTCGAATCAACTCCTTCGGAGAAACCTTTTGTCGATTAACGGCCCGCGGCACCACGATGCCGAATTCTTTTCCTAACGTCTTGATCCACATGCACCGCGCATTATGGATGTGACCCGCGATCATCCGCACGGTTCGTCGTGGAGCGCCCGGGACTTTCGCTTCCCAGAGTTCTTTGGGTAAGTGCTCGACGAAGAAGACGGTCACGCGGTTGTTGGTTCTCCACGCGTCAAGCAGCATATTTCGCTGGTCCAGTGCAGTGCGCATCACACCTCCCCATTAGCAGGAAAGCTGAACGCTGATCTCAGGAAGATTTCGACCATTTCGTCAGAGTCGGATGACGCAGCGGGATCGAGGCGACGCATCTGCCCCCGAAAGCTTCATCAACATGGTAACCATCGAAGCCAAAGCGACTGGCGATAACTTCGCCGGCTAAACTCTTGCCCGTACGCGAACGTCCCAGCCAAAACACGTCTTGCATCGCAGGATCATTCCCTAAAGCCGCTTCTGGTCAAATCAGAGTTCAACGAGCGCCCGGCATCTGATCGACGGTCGCGATAATAGTTGATTTTCCGTCCGATGCGATCTTCCTGACCCGAGGCATCCAGTCTCGCCGCACGTCTCTTTCAGTGTGCAGGAATTCGAGCACATAAACGTTGTCGCCGAAGAGAGCGACCGCCGTTGGTGACCACGGACTTTGAGTTTGCAGCAGAGTGGTGACCTTCCCTTGCGGTGTAATCTTCAGCACCTGGGCGTCGCCTGTGTCGGCCACATACATCACTCCACGGCCGTCAACCGCGAGTCCGCGGAGATACGGATGTTGGTCCGTCCCTGGAATGGACGGCGCGCCGGCGGGAGCGCGAACGGTCGCGGCTGTCCCGATTCGACCTTGCGGTGTGATCCGTTTGATGGCGCTGTCTTCGGTGTAGTACACGGAGCCATCCGGACCGGCAGTTATCCCGTTTATATGCGGAAGTGACTCGCCCTTTATCGTCGTCGGGAGTGTGGCCAGCACCGATGTATCTCCCGAAGGCATCGCGCGTATGAGTCGCAAATTACCTGGGCGACCAGATGGGTAATACAAAATTCCGTCCCGCCCGATCGCGATGGGGAAATCGCTGGCGATGAGCAGAGTGGGGTTGACTCCTGCCTTCAAGATTTCCCAGTCCAAGCCTGAGCCCGCGCTTGAGGGCAGCCGACCATTTGCGAAGCTGTCATTCGCGTCGAGGGCCAGCCAATGAAATAAAGTTCGCGAGAGATGGGTCAATCGGCCGTGGTCGTCGATCTTCCAAAGCCCTGAGCCGGTGTCCAGGAAATAGACCTGGCCGAGTCGGTCGACGGCGATGCCCGAGCCGGGATGCGCCATGACTGAAGCTGAAAGAAGACACACCGCGACCAGCGCGAGAACGGTTCGAACGCAATTAATGCGCAGGCTTTTCATTCTCATCTTAAGGGCATGAACTCAGACGGAACAAGGGAAAAGCTTTTCCTTCCTCCTTCACGATTTCATCCTTCATCCTTCATCCTGCTCTTCGCCGCTCCGGTCCCAACGACTTGTTCGCCCGCCTGCGGTTGGAGTTTACTATCGTTCCCGGTCACGCAAGATCGACAGGTATGCGCTCCACGGCCCCGTTGCTTCGCTGTAAACCTTGGCCATCGTTCGCGCTATCTGCCCCACGTGATCCAGGTCATGCACTACCCACGTTGCCAGGAGCTGACCGAGCGTGACCTCGCCGAGTTCAGGATGCAGGCCCCGGCGGTTCAGATCTTCATTTGTCACATTCATCTCCAATAACGTCGAGAGATTCCGTTGACGCAGCTCGGCAAAGGTCACGAGAAGTTCACTCAGGCTCTTACCCTGGCTGTCCTTGAATTGAGCCATTCGGTCGAAGGGTTCGAATGGTCGCGAGTCGCCGGCCATGATGTGACGCGCCCGCGGGATCCAATCTGTGCGCTCGCCATGGATGAGATGTCCTATTACGTCATACGGTGACCAAGTGCCCGTACCTTCCGTTGCGTGAGTCCACCTCTCGGGTAAGTCTTTGATTAAGGCGGTCAGGGTGGCAGGCGTTCGCTCAAGAATCGCCACGGCCTCGTCAAGTCTAAATGGGTGATCTCTCATTGAAGGCATTTTACCCACAGAGGATTCGGAAGCGCACGTTTCGATCGAGAGTCGTCCAACGGTTGAGTTGACCGGGCGCCGCGAATTCACTCATCACTCATCACTCATCACCCATCACTGCTTTTGATTCAGCCGCTCGCTTCCAACGATTTGTTCGGCGTCACTTCCGAGAGGCGTTACCAGAATCTCAAGACTACAGTCAGAACATTCCGCAGAAGTCAGGTCTTGCGTATTGTAAAGACCCAAGCTTACGGTTAACCACGTCGCGGCGGTGTGCACGGTGCGGTTGCCGGAGCGCGTTTTGTCACTATTCTTGTCACGCCACTCGACGGGCACAGCCAGGTCACTTTGTATTCATGGTCTGTTCTACCGTCGGGACTGCATGTCAGCTTGCCGCTCTGCGCCATCCACTTGCATTTCTTGCAGGGTTCATTTGGCATTACCTCGTCCCAGTTTAGCCCGGGCGGCCGAGAATCAAAGTTCGCAGGATTGAAGTCAGCGGCATCTCCCCCAGAGAAACCTGCGCCCCCGGCTCGCGCAGGTGCGTAGTAAGGCCTTGAGTAGATGATGTTATCTCTGTTATTTGGCAATCCGTCGCAGTCCGCATCAGTTTCAGGATTGCAACCGCTGCCGGCGCCCACACCTTCGCGCCAGATGTCACAGCAAACTTTGTTGGGGTAATCGCCTGCTGCCTCTTCATATAACTGCGAGTTGCATTCCGAACGCCGGATCGGCCGGTCGCCCCCCGCGGCAAGCTGCTCGGCCGTAACCTGATTTATTATTCCTGAGACGTCTACGGCCGTTAACTTCCCATTTTCCTCGTGAACATAATTGACGGTGTAAGTGAGCACGGTATAGTTGCAAGCAGTCAGCGTTATCGTGCAAGTTCCTCCATTCGCCGCAGTCCAGTTGGCGTTCATCCGCGTGTCTTGCAAGTTTTGGCAGCCTTCGGCGCTGGGATCGAACCAGGGCACATCGTACGGCCCACGCTCTTTGCATGGCGGCTTTTTGTCTTCTGAATTTGGAGGCGGCTTTTCTTTTCCTTTGCATAACTGCGCCAGAGCTTTGAACGCCGGACATGACGCGTTTCGCGTGCTCGCGGTCGCCACGTTCCGGCAGATGGCGGCCTGATCCTCTGCTGCAAGGCTCTTGAAGTGATCGCCAGCACCGGCGGCCGGAAGCGGCCCGCCCCAACAAGGCTTGGCGCCAAGGTTAATCGTGTCAGGACCGTCGCCGCAGTAGATGGTGCAAGCAGGTTGTTTGCGAATATTCTCCTGCTGGCCCGAAGAAGACCGTTCACCCGGTCCAAGTAGTCCTGCAATTGCAACTGCACAAACGATCACAAGCGTCACTGTTTTCGGAGTCATTATTCACCTCCATTGGGTCGATAGAGAACGCGCCGAACGTCGGAGTTGACGCGGCGGCGCGATTCAAATCGGCAATCGGCAATTGGAAATCGGCAATGAGTTCACGCGCCCGCCGCTCGCGGCCAACGATTTGTTCGGCGCAACCCCTTCGAAGGGAATAAGGTTGAACTCAATTGTTTTCATTTCATTCAAAATCCTTTCCTATCCGATGTTCTGGTTGCCTCCATTACTTGACGAATGGAATCAATCACAAGTTGAGGTTGATCTCTTTGAATGTAGTGGCCGCTTTTTTCAGCGATGATGTGTTTACTTCTTGAAGAAAGGCGAGCCAGCGCTTCCTGCATCTCGAGCCGGAGTGCTTCACCTTTAGCCGCCATTGATGGAATACCATAATCACCTGGATTGACGACACCATGAGTTAGCACAACGAGTGGAATATCGCTGTGCCAGTGTGCTGCTCTTACTTGTCCTTCGCTGATAGCCAACCTCGCCAACAGACCTTTCATATCAGAGTCAATCACCTGCTGCTTGATTTCGGGGGGCATCATTGCGACCCAACGATCCATCTCATCTTCGTGCACCGAATCAACCAGCACCATGCCAACGACCTCCTGCGGGTGCTGACTAGCATAGAGCCGCACATTCATGCCGCCAAACGAATGACCAACCAGAACAAAGGGTGCAGCAATGTGGGCATTGACTAGCAAGGTGTGCAGGTCTTTGACTACTTCCTGGCTCGGATAAGAAGGACCAGGGCGACGCTCGCTTTTGCCTAAGCCGGCGCGATCATAAACACAAACGCGGGCGAACTTAGCGATTTCAGGTTGAACCTTTTTCCAACTCTCAGATGAGTCATACCCTCCGGCATCCATGACGACGATCGGGCTCCCCTTGGCAGAAACGCCCGCACAGTTGATGTGCAGGCGATAGCCGCCTACATCTATCATCTCATCCAGAACTCGAGACTTGTCTTGACTGGGTCTAGTCTGGCCCAACTGAAAGCCGCAAGCAGAAACTGAGAGGATCAACCCCAGAACTATTGTCACTGGTATTTCGTGTCTATTCATCAACAATCTAGCGCCGAACGGTGGAATTCACCGGGCGGCAATCAACTACGGAGGCATCCAACTCTTGCGGATGACAAGCCCGCTCGCTCCGCTCCGGTGCAATGACTTGTTATTCGGCCCCTGATTGTAACGCGCTACCGATTTTTCGTTAACCGGAACGAGCCAGTGCGGCCCTCACCGTTTCGAAGCAACTGTAGAAGTACCAAGCCGCATTCGTGGAGACAAATCGCCGTGCGATCCGCGTAACAGCCAAGCCTCGCATTGCTTTATTGGTTTTCAAAAGGCGAAGCGATCCAACGGTTGAGTTCAGGTGGCCGCGCGGTGTCACACAACGTGGATTCCATCTTCTAACTACGAGACGAGCTACCGCGGCTCACCTGCAACGATTTGTTGGGCCGCGCGTTGTTCGGGAAGCTGGGCCCGGGGCATTCGCATTTCCCTATTGGCATCTGCATAGACGAGCGTTGCTAATACTATGGCGGCTTGTATCAAGTCATCTTTCTGTAACCGGTCGTATACATCCATGTTTGTGTGGTGCGTCCTCGTGCCATATTCGAGCGGATCCTGAAGGAACGAAAAACTGGGCAATCCGGCTGCGGCGAAAGAGGCATCATCAGAACCTGGTCCTGGTCGGGGCAGAATAGCGATCGCACCCAGATCCCTTACGGGAGCCAGCCACTCCTCGATTAGAGAGCGAGCGGCGTAGTTATTCCCAATCACAACCCCGCGGATTCGACCGGTCCCCTCGTCAAGGTTGTAATAACTAGAAAACTTATCGTAGTCGGGCTTGGGCCTGCCGGTGTTGAACTGCCAGGGACGCGCAACGTCCCTCTTAAGATCTATGAGATGCTTGTTGACATACGAAAGGGAACCCTGATTCCCCTCTTCTTCACCGCCCCACAGCACGAATCGCACGGTGCGATCCAATGGCACGCCGAGAGTTTTGAATATTCGCGCTACTTCCATTACGACTGCGCAGCCGGCCGCGTTGTCGGTCGCGCCCGTCCCGCCTGTCCACGAATCGAGGTGGGCTCCAACGAGGATGATTTCATTCTTCTTAGTGCCGCCCGGAATCTCGCCGATCACATTGAACGCGTCAGGAGTATTGTCGATCAAATTGCTTTCGACATCGAGTCGCAAGCGCACAGAAATACCTCTGGTGACTAGACGGACCACGCGGTTATAGTGTTCGGCAGCTATGACTATCATTGGTGGAAATCCCGGCGTCACTTTCAACGGACCTTGCAATAGAGCACTTTGCACCACGAAAGTACCCCCGTCATTCATCTTCCGATCACCCAGATCGCCGATCATGGCCAGAACGCCTTCCTCTTTAAAGAAGCTTTGGATCATGTCATTGACCATATGTATTTCCTGCATGTTCGGACTTGGGGGTGGAGGACCAGAGGCGGGGGCGGGTGATTTCGTCAGTGACTCTGCTTTCGCCGTCTGTTCTGCGACCTCGCTATCGCTCCACCGAACAGAGCGAGGGGATGTTTGTAGCTTGAGCACGTGAGGGTTCGTCAGCAGCAAAATCTTCCCGCGCAATTTCCCTCGGTACTTCTCAATGAACTGCTTTACAGCATCCATCTTCTGTGGTGGCAGATCTACCCGAGTGGCCTCGCCCTCAACCGGTCCCTCGGTACCGCTTGACCATGCCAGCGGCGCGCCGATTAAGGGGGCAAAGGTGGGGGCCGTCATCGCGACTGAAAAGCGCGTATTGACCCAGCCATAACGAAACCCCTGAATTGGCTCTTTGACGATTTCCGACAAACCTATCTGGTCTAACTCGCGCATCGCCCAATCGCCCGCCGCCCGGAAGTTTGGCGAACCCGTGAGTCGCGGACCATAGACGTCAGACAAGTAGAACGCATAATCCATTATTTGGGAGTGCGCGAAGGCTTCCGCGCGAATTCGTTGACTGGCAGCAGTTAGATCCGATTGCTGACCCCGCGCCGGCACGATCGGAAGGCACACCAGCAAGGTGGCTAAGAGCACATGAATTGATTCTTTGATCAAATCAACGGCTGATTTTTGGGCGTACATAAGCAGGGCCCCTTTCCAATCCATTCTATTGGACAGAACTATGGCATCCTCTGGTGAGACGGACTACATGTACTGCACGCGCTGCAATTGGGAATGTTCCAGGATAATCCAAGAGGCCCAACGGCGGAGTTGACGCGGCGGCGCGATTTCATTCAAGCATCGTCGGACCAATCAACTTGCGAAACACGCTCCCGCCGCTCGCGTCCAACGATTTGTTATGCCGCGTCGTTTGAACGCACGGCTTTACCCGAGAGAAGTTTACTGGATACCCAGCCAAAGAACAGCCCGATCCAAATGGCGATCGATATGTTCGCAACCACACCCGCCCAGAGCACTCGTGTCACCGTAACAAACCCACCTTCTCCCCACACTGGGAACGGCCAGCCGAAGTAGAGAAAACAATCGTCGCAAAAACCCCGGCCCATTCGGACGTAGCTGTAATAGTTCGCAGCAATCAGAATTAGAAATGCTGCGACTAAAGCGATTAGGTATGGTTTGAATCGCATGGAATGGTTTGAGCCGCACACGCTAGCGGCATAACGGTTGAGTTAACGCGGCGGCGCGCTTTCATTCAAGCATCGCCGGACCAATTATGATGCGAAACACGCCCCCGCCGCTCGCGTCCAACGATTTGTTCGAGCGCCCGTTGATTGTAACGCGCTACTGGTTTGGCGTTAAGAGAAACGCGGGAGCGCGGCGTCATTGAGAATGATGAAGTTTGTCTGAGCGCAAGCCGCGCGGCCTTCGTGTCAGAACCCGGAGCGGTAGCGATGGGATCATCCACTCAAGTTGTGCATTGATCGGGTCGCTACCGCTCGCCGTTCTGACACAGCGATGCGCGCGAACGGTTGAGTTGACGCGGCGGCGCGATTTCATTCAAGCATCGCCGGACCAATTATCTTACGAAACACGCCCCCGCCGCTCGCGTCCAACGATTTGTTCGACGGCGTTCCAAGGAACACATCAATGTGCCAAATCAGAAGCGCCGGATTCGTAAATATCGCGCTGATGCACTATGCCGTCGAGATCATATTCGAGCATCGTTCCCTTAGGAGCGCCGAGTCGTTTCAATTCTGTCCGGAGGAGTTCAAGGCCGGCGTCGAGGTCAAAGAGATCAATATCAATACCACAGTATTTGATTTCGCGATGCCCGTCAGCATCAGGCGCGGCCAACATGCAACCGCCACCAGTTAATACACCAACCCCGCTGGACGTCAGCGATTCTTCCAGAGGGTCTTCGTATTTTTCAGCCCTCTCGAGAGGCTCGAGCGACTCGGGAATTCTGATGAAGACGAAGAGTGCTTCTTCCACGACCAATGAAAGCCGTCGAACGATTGAGTTCAGGTGGCGCGGGCGCTGACACGCAACCTGCGCCGG
>DASYTZ010000070.1:0-8400 GCA_036001745.1 Pyrinomonadaceae bacterium | reverse complement strand
GACGAGATTGGCTGGGACGAAGCGATTCACAACGCGCTCGCGAATGGCGATTATCTCGTGCAAGAGCGCGTGCCGACCGCACGCGAGACATTTCCAGCGCTCACTCCTGACGATACGATTCAGTTTGTCGAGCAATTGGTCGATCTCGATCCTTTGCTGTTCAACGGCAAAGTTGGCTCGGCTTTTACGCGTTTGTCTTCGAATGAACTCGCGAACGTAAGTGCCGGTGGTGGCATGGTGCCGACGTTTGTGATTAGCAAGAAGTAATCCAGCCGCAAATTACACAGATTAGGAAAAAAGAGATAGCCACGAAAAGGCACAAGAAGCACAAAAGGAATTAGAAGAATCGATCTATCTTCGACGAATTTTCTTTGCGCCTTTTGCGCCTCTTTGTGGCCAACTGTCTTTCTGCGTAATCTGTAAAATCTGCGGATAGATCCTTCCACGTTGACACTCTTAACCAGACGCGTTACTGTGTAATCCCGTGATTCACACGGGTTCAAATTCCCAGCCAAAAGCAGTCGCAGTAATCCCCGCTCGCTACAGTTCGACCCGTCTTCCCGGAAAGCCTTTGTTGCCGATTGCCGGTAAGCCGCTGATCGTTTGGGTGGCGGAACGCGCGCGCGCCGCGTCAACTATTTCGCGGACGATCGTCGCGACCGATGACCCGAGAATTGTCGATGCAGTGAATGCAGTGGGTTTCGATGCGGTGATTACCCGCGCCGATCATCTGAGCGGAACGGATCGTATCGCCGAAGTCGCGCACAACCTGCATGCCGATATCATCGTGAACGTGCAGGGGGATGAGCCGCTAATTGATCCTGCGACAATTGATCGTGCGGTAAGCGCGCTGATAGACGATCCAGACGCGCAGATGTCGACGACGTGGGAGCCAATCACGGAAGTCGACGACGTTACCAATCCATCGGTGGTTAAGGTGACTTTCGATGAGCAGGGATACGCGACGGGCTTTTCGCGGAATCCAATTCCCTCTGGTAATCACGCCGAGGTCAAGAACGGCTCGAGAAAAAGCAGTCCCGATGAGTCGGGACTGCTTTTTGATTTTAAGAAGCACACCGGGCTGTACGCGTATCGGCGTCAGTTTCTGCTCGAGTTCGCACGCTGGCCGCGGTCGGAATCAGAGAAGCGCGAGTCACTCGAACAGCTCCGCGCGCTCGATCGCGGCGTGAAGATAAAAGTTGTCGAAGCTGCTTCGCCCTCGATTGGCGTGGACACGATGGAAGATTTGGAACGCGTCCGCGGGATCGTTAAGCCGGGGATGAAAGTGACGGCATGAGTGCTGAGAGTTGGATCGGAATTGGAATAATTGCGCTGGTCGTGATCGGCGGGCTCTTGCTTTTGAACCAGATTACCAAGCCCTACGACGTGAAGAACGAAGAAGAATTCGAGAAGCGGAGAAAAGAAAGCGCCGGAATGATGGTCGCAGGCATGAAGGGATTGCAGGGAATCCTCGATCCGGCAGAAAAGAAAGCCGCTGAGGTCCAACAGGATTTGCGACGTGGAATTTATGACGATAAAGAAGAGGCGGACGATCCGCCGGAAGCCGGAAACCAAAGGCAAAAGTAAAAAGGAAAAACGATTCGCAACCACTTTTTCCTTTTTCCTTTTTACTTTGAACTTTGACCGGAGGTCGTAATGCCTAAATACATCTTCGTAACTGGCGGCGTGGTTTCCAGCCTGGGCAAAGGCCTGGCGGCGTCTTCGATTGGCGCGTTGCTCGAAGCGCGCGGTCTGCACGTCACGCTGATTAAGCTCGATCCGTACCTCAACGTCGATCCCGGCACGATGTCGCCGTTTCAGCACGGTGAAGTTTTCGTCACGGACGACGGCGCCGAAACCGATCTCGACCTCGGCCATTACGAGCGATTCACCCACGCGCACCTTTCGCAGGCGAACAACTGGACTTCCGGCCGCATTTATCGCGAAGTGATCGAGAAAGAACGGCGCGGCGACTATCTTGGCAAAACGATTCAGGTCATTCCGCACGTCACCAACGAAATCAAGGATGCGGTCCGCTCGGTGACGATGAACGGTGAAGCCGATGTGGTCATCGTCGAAATCGGCGGCACGGTTGGCGACATCGAATCGCTGCCGTTCCTCGAAGCGATTCGCCAGATGGGCAACGAACAGGGCAGAGAAAACGCGCTCTTCATTCACGTGACGCTGGTGCCGTACATCGCGGCCTCGGGCGAGCTGAAGACAAAACCGACGCAGCACTCTGTGCGCGAGCTGCGCGAGATTGGTATTCAGCCTGAGATTTTGCTCTGCCGTTCTGATCGGCCTCTTGCGCACGATCTCCGATCGAAGATTGCCTTGTTCTGCAATGTCAAAGAATCGGCGGTCATCACGGCGCAGGACGTCGACACGATTTACGACGTGCCGCTGGCACTTCATGATCAGGGTTTGGACGAACTCATCATCTCGTCGCTTCAGTTGAGCGAAACTGCCGCATCCGCTGACCTAACCGCATGGCGCAAACTTGTCGATACGATTCGTGAACCTTCGGCCGGCGAAACTGCGATCGCGATTGTCGGCAAGTACGTCGAGCTGGAAGATTCTTACAAGTCTCTGCGCGAAGCGTTGACGCACGGCGGCGTTGCGAACAATCTGCGCGTGAATGTGAAATGGATCGAGTCAGAAGAGTTGATGGGCGAGAACTACGAAGCGCGCCTGCGCGACTTTGACGCGATCCTGGTGCCCGGCGGCTTTGGCAAGCGCGGCGTCGAAGGCATGATTCGCGCGATTTCCTACGCGCGCAAGACCCGCACGCCTTACTTTGGAATTTGTCTGGGCATGCAGACCGCATGCATCGAGTTCGCGCGCAACGCATGCGATTTGAAAGACGCCGATTCGACTGAATTCAATGTCGAGACGCCTTACCCGATCATCTTCAAACTGCGCGATCTGGTGAACGTCGAAGAGATGGGCGGCACGATGCGCCTCGGCGCGTGGGTGTGTCGCCTGGCGGAAGCTTCGCTGGCGCGCGACGTTTACGACGGCGCAGCCGAGATTAGCGAGCGCCATCGTCATCGATACGAATTCAATCCAGTGTATCGAGAGACTTTGGAGAAAGGCGGGCTTGTCTTCAGCGGCATCTCAACCGACGGCAAGTTCGTGGAGATCGTGGAGCTTTCGCGCGACGAACACCCATGGTTCCTCGGCTGCCAATTCCATCCCGAGTTCAAGTCCAAGCCCCTCGCGCCTCATCCATTGTTCGCCTCTTTTGTCCACGCCGCATTCCAGAATCGTTTGCAGACTGAGACCGCGTTGGAGCAGATGCCGGAGACTGAATCAGCGGAGGTCGATCGCGCGGCGGCGGCGAGTGAGAATTGAAATAGTTAGTTGATCCAAAAAGGAGGACTTAACCAAATGCGACACACTTACATTCTTTCGATAATTCTCATCGCCCTCGTCTTCATTCCGACAGTCGTCTCGCAAGGTCCGCAAGATGAGACGTCGCACGCGGTGGCCGGCGGCGTCAGTGTCAAAGGCTGGACCGGGAAGATTGACGCGCGCGAAGCGTCGCAGGGGATGACGCTCAATAGCGCGAAGTTCGCCAAAGAAGGCGATGCGTTTCACATTCTGACTGGACCGGCCGTGACTTACTGGAACCCGGCGAACAAAGCGTCACGTGATTACACTGTCACGGCACATTTTCGCGAGCCGAAGTTCATGGCCCTCATGACGCACCCGCATCCTTACGGCGTGATGATCGCCGGAAACGATTTGGGAACTGATCAGCAGAGTTATCTCTATTGCGCGGCTTATGGCGACGGCAAATTTATCGTGCGCGGATTTGGCCCGGCGCCGTTTCAAATGAATGGACGCGGCACTACGGATCCGGCAGTTAACAAAGCGGCGGCCGTGGGCCAACCAGTGGAGCAGCAGATCGCTCTGTCGGTCAAGGGCGACAAGGTCAGTTGTTCGATCAACAACAAAGAAGTTTGGACCGCAGCAAAGTCAGATCTCGTTAAGACCGGCAAACTGAAGAGCACCGACGGCGTGTACGGCCTGCGGTTCGCGCATAACACGGAAGTGTTCGTGACGGGTCTGAAGAAGACGAAGAATTAACGCGCTTCGATGCGGGTTCAGCTTCACCACAAGGGCACTAAAACACGCCTTTGTGACTTTGTGATGGGGTTCCACGCGCAGGATGCGCATGCCACGATCGTTTGATTATTTCACGTACTCCCAGTGCCAAGGCTCATAGAAGTAGGGACGAAAGCCGAAGCGCTCGGCGTTGCGCACGAGCCATTGGTAAGCCGGTGTCTGAACCTGAATCGCGCGATTTGAATCGCGGGTGTCGACCGGATCGCCGCCTACGTACAAGTCCAAAGCGCGGCCGGTGAAGTGCGGGCTGTTAACGGCGAGGCCGGCGCTGCCGGCGTTCGGTGAGTCCCGGCGCAATTTCTCCTGATATTCGCGCGAGCGGAATGCGGAAACAATCTTGAAAAACTTCTCAGTCGGCGCGAGCTCAGTCGCTGATGTGTGCGTAAGCTTCAGAGTTGGATCGGCAATAGCCGCTGCAAGCATCTGCTTGTAAGCAGCGTAGGTGGTCTTCTCAACCTGACGCAGCTCTTCTAATCTTTCTGGATCGTAGAAGTCGGAAGGCGGGGCCGTCAGCAACTGCTCGGGCGTCGCCGGCGTCTTGTCTTTCAAACGGTTACTTTGCCATTGAACCACCAGAGCCATCCACGAGTTCTCATCCAGAATGCCGTTAGGAGCCAGCGCTTTTTGCTTCTGCCAGCCAGCGATCGCACTCGCGAAATCGATTGTCGAAGTATCTTGCCGAATGTTCAGCGTCTGGCCAATCAGCAAATCGTAGAGGTACCAGCCCTGCTGCTGTTTGCTGCCAAACGTCCAAATCAGATCGTTTCGCAGCACAGCGTTTTCGGCAGCGGCCTCTGCAAAAGGTAAAACGGTCGCATCCTTCACCGGTGGACGATCCGTGGTGAGCACTGTTGGTTTAACCAATGATTCGGTCTTGGGACTCTGCGACTCAGTTTTTGTCGCTGGTGATTGGCCGCGGCTGCTGCGCGTGGCAAGAAAACCAATAGCGGCCACGATGGTCAACACCGCCACAAGCTGCATAGTACGAAATATGAGGGTTTTCATAGCCTTTTTGCTCAGCCTTTTCGTGAGGTTTTGTATTGTCGGGCAGAGTTATGAGATGCGCAAATGCTGGGGAGGGTTTGACGTGGATTTGTTACCGAAACGAAACAGATTCTCGTTCCCCGCGGGAAGGGCTCAGGCACTAACGGGTAGTGCCCTAATTTCAGTTTTTTCTCTGCGCTCCTCTGCGGAGGCCTCCGCGTCCTCTATAAAAGCAGTAACCGCAGAGGATCGCAGAGGAAGGCGTAGACGACGCGGAGGACTTCAAGTTAAGGCACTACCGCCTAACGCGTTCGCTTGCCCTTTGTCGCGGGCTGTTTTTTCGGAATCGAGGCGGCGGTCAGTGGCTGATTTTTGCCGGCTTCTAAAGCACGTCCGGCCTTGATATCTGCGACGCTGACGGTGAACTCCTCATTCATTGTCACTCGGTCGAGCATCTGCCGGAGCGTCTTGTCATCAAGCTTCGCATCGTCCACGCCGGCATCTTTTAGTTCCGCGCGCAGGTTCTCGATCGTATTGGTGTTCTTGTTGTAAACATCCGGGTAAAGATGCAGGTTACCCGCTTCGACTACTTGCGTGTCGTAGTTGAGGTCAACGACCAAGGGCGCGTCCAGTTTGATTGCGAAACGGTCCTTACTGCTCTTCGCCCGTTCAAGCTGTTGCCGCGACACGGGCAAGGAACGCGCGGAGATGATTTCGTCTATCAATTCGTAGAGTTCACTGAGTAATAATCGCGCACAGCCGTGCGAGACTAAATGACCTAAATCGGAAGGCTTAAACGCCTGATGAATCAGAATGCCGCCATTGCCGATTGGAATTTTTACTTTGCCGAGCGGATTGCGCGGATCGTCGGCTTCGACTCGTTCGCCGGGCACCACATCGTGCTCTTCGACCCACGAACTATCCGGCGGCACCCATTCCGGATTGAAAATGACTTGCTTCGCGTACCGCAGACCGCTGGGCAGGGGAAAATCCTTTCGACCAATACCGATCTGATAAATCTTAACTTCTTTATCGCCTTGCCAGAGCGTCAGTTGAAAAGCGGGGATGTTGACGGTGATGTGAATGTCGCCATTGCCGGGTTGCAGGTTCGTCTGCTCGATTCGGCCCCCCGTGAATTTGTCTGAGCGCGCAGACTCTTCCGTGTGTTTGTACGAAGCGCCGGCGAGCTCATCTGCCGAAATCGATTCGACAGTCAATGAAATAGGTTTCGTTTCTTTCTTGGTGCCGTTCGGATAGAAGACTTCTGCCCAAACGTCGCCGGCAAAGTCCGGAGGAACCTTCACTTCGGTTGAGAACGAGCCACCGGGTTCCGCGGGAGAACCGAGTTTCTTTAGTTGCACATGACGGCCCTCAGCGAAGGCAGGTCGATAGAGGATGTTGACCGACCGAGCGCCAGGTGCTGTCACGCGTAACGTTATTTTGTCGGAGGTTATTACTTGCCACTGTTCGTCAGTCTTTGAGACTGGTTCAGCCTCGATGGTCGGTTCAGAAGTGTTGTCTTGTCGCGTCTCGATGGATCGATTAGCGGGCTGGCATGACACAACCAGGAGCAACGGCAATATCAGGATCGTTTGATAAAGCCGCGGCACAACGCTCGTCAATTTCCATGCGCGCGTAAACACAGAGTCTTTCGAAAAATACTCAGCGGCGCCGATTGACGCCGGGTTTTTCCTTTTGCCGCGTCTGAAAAATGCGATCGAGAAGGGCTGCGCGACAGATCAAGCAAATCACGTCAGAACCGCCTTCAGTTGCGCGAGACAACGTCGTTCCGCACAACATGCAATAAGAGTTTGTCTTCTCCGGTGTTCGATTATATGAGGAGGCGTAGCCCATTCGACAGTTACCTTCGTCCGTTTATGAGTCAGTCGGGATTCGCAAAATGTTTGAGGGCAAGAACGATGCCAAGCGGCAAGGGCTAAGAGCAAACGGCGAGGAGGGAAGAGCAAAGGGCCAAGAGACAAGTGTCAAGTGTCCAGAGCGCTTTGGATCTTGCTCTTCGGCGGTTGCTAGCGCCGTTTTCGTGCTCTCGATTTACGGTGAGTTTGGGTCTGACGTTTCTTCTTAGCCTTGTTTGGCTTCGCCTTTTCAGGCTTCTTAGCGGCGTCGTTTGCTTCCGGCGCCGGCCCGCCGACTTCGTCGAGCGACGCAGTGATTAAGTCATCGCTCGGACGCGTGCCATCGATGAACGCAAATACATGAAAATTAGCAGCGCGTTCGCGCAGCACCTCGATGAGCCCTAACTGCTTCAGGCGCGCAAGTTCGACCATGAGGAAATTCTGTTCCGCGATGCTCATGTAGCGGTAATCGATGTCGAAGGCGAGGCCGGTGGAATGCGGCGGTGTATCGATGATCACGGCGGCTCGATTGAACCTGCGCAAGCGATGCTGGTAATCCTCGGGTCGGACGAGTGAACTGACCGGCAAGGGGCGAGCGAACTGATGGTGATAAGCGGCCGCGACTTCTTCGAGCACCTTCAACGTCTGCGGACGAATTGAGCTGAGCATTGCGCCCTTCAACGCCTGGCGATCGGTTGGCTTACTAATGTCGTAAGCCCGCCCACCGAAATTCTCCGCCAGGGCCTGCAACGAGTCGTAATCCCGCAAAAGTTTCTGACGCTTTTCGGGCTGGCCGTAAACTTGATCGAGCACTGTTTTCTCTTCAGCAATCGACTCCAGCTCTTGCTCGCGCTGAGTCAATTGCTTTTGAAGCTCGGAACGTTTCGTTCGCGCGCGGCTTTTCAGCGCAGTTAATTGACTTCTTAAGCTCCCGATCACGGTCTGAAGATTCGACCGCCGGTCGTCGAGTTGTCGATATGCGTCGTGCAACTCTGAATCGCTGTAGAGGGCGATGTTGTGATCATCTTCAAATCGGCTGAATGCGCTGTCATCCGCCCTTGCACCCACGCCGAAAAGGACGTAATCATCAGTGACAGCGGGCACTGAAACCAGTTCACCCCGCTGAATCATGCCCGCGAGGTCGACAAAATCCTGACAAGTTTGGAGGTTATTTTTCTTTACCTCAGCGACTTGCGTGGCGAGGAACCAGTGACGGTCTTCGTAGTGGCGCAGCTCAGGTGGAACCTCCAGCACAACGTTGGTAGCCGGGTCGGCGGCACGGTCCTCTTTCACTTTCTGAATCGCCTCCGCCCAACGTTCGGAATCGAAGCCGCGCTCAACCACCGGTGGATCGGCCTTTGACTCGCCCAACCAGAATTTTCTTGGAGCCGTAAAACGCAGCGCGGCCCACACAGCCGTGCCCGCGGCA
>DASYTZ010000069.1:0-6158 GCA_036001745.1 Pyrinomonadaceae bacterium | reverse complement strand
CAATCCGGCGCAGTCGCGCTGTTCTCGTTTCCACTGATCGCTCAGTTGATAAAACTGAGTTTCGGCAATCGCGGTGAACCAGCGGCGGAAGTTCTCGCGATCTTCAAACGTGCGCAGTTCGGCGAAATCCGGAATACCGTCGTTGTCCGCATCAGCGGTTGGCGAAGTGGCAACCGGATCCGAGATAGAGCCTCTCGTAACAACTGCCCTCGCGGACGTTCGGGCTTGCGACACCTGGCGTGATCGACTGAAGTTCCAAATGAAAGTTGCGAGCAGGATAACGAGGACGCTCGCGGTCATCACCGAGCGTTTTGAAATGGCGCGCAATTGAAAGGGGACTAACATTGCCGCCTACTATGACGCGGGTGTTGATTGCATTTGCACGCGGATGCTATCACGGATTGCGCAGGTCAACCACTGCTGCAAACGCGTTTGGTACGCCGCGCCAAGATGTGGATAGCCTCAGTTCTCTCCCGCATGATAAGCTGCGCAACACGCCAGTTTAGAGTTCAAGCTTCAGCTTGCGGCGGCCAATCTAGATTGAACTCTAAACGTCTTCGTCATGCCGAAAGTCGACACCACCCCTGAAGCCATCCTTGAAGCGGTAAAGAAAATCGACATCGTCTCTGAGCTGCTCGACGAAAAAAACAAGAACAATCTGAAGATGATCGTCGAGGGCAAGGTGTCCGGCGGCAAGCAAATCGGGCCGTACGCGCGCCTGCTGGCTTATGAGCCAGGCGAAGTAATCATGCGCGAAGGCGAATGGGGCGGAAACACTTTCTATCTTTCCGTGACCGGCGATTTGGACGTTTATGTCAAAGACGACTCGGGCGTGGAGAAGAAAGTTGCGCGGCTGCCACCCGGCGTGTGCCTCGGCGAGCGTTCCGTCCTCGCCGGCATTCCCCGCAACGCGACGATCAAAGTCCCTGCCGACGCGGGCGCGGCCACAGTTCTGGAACTAGTTCGACCGGCGCTTCGACTCTTGCGTTCGCTCAAGAAGTTTGCCGAGAAGGTTGACGACAGCTATCGCAATCACGGCCTTGCGAACGCGATTGCCAAGCTTCAGGAGGAATCGAGCGATGCTTTTACGCCTTTGGATCTGGTGGCGCTCGGCAACATCAGCCAGTTCATGGCGTACGGCAAACACCACTTGCTGGTGCAGGAAGGCAGTCCCGTCGATCGAATTTTTCTGATTCGCAGCGGCTGGGTGCGGCGCGTTCGCGGCGCGCCTATTTACGAAGACATTACGGAGGGCACTGCGCCGGGAGCGCTGGTTCCGGAAGACTTTCTCGGTGCGGGAAATTGTCTCGGTCTGGAAGCACTGCAAGGGCAGGAGAAGTGGTCGTATTCAGCGGCGCTGATGGCGCGCACTGAACTGCTCGAGATTCCGCTCGCGAGTCTGCAAGCAGAGCCGGAACTTTGTCAGCGCCTCGCGAAAGCGTTCGCAGCGCTCTCGGTGGCCAACGACGACATGGGACTGACCCGGCAGCCCAACCAAGCCGGACTCGCGGCCGCGGAGAAAGAAATTGCGACGGGCATCGTTGACGGCGTCAATCTGCTGGTGATGGACATGGACTTGTGCGTGCGCTGCGGCAATTGCTCGTTGGCGTGTCACAAGGTTCATGGCCAGTCGCGTTTACTGCGGCGCGGCATACACATCGAGCGCCCCATCGAGTTGGCGAGCAAAGCCACACAACACGTGCTGGTGCCGTCGGTGTGTATGCACTGCAAGGATCCGGAGTGCCTGACGGGCTGTCCAACGGGCGCAATCTTTCGTGATCCGAAAGGCCAGGTGGATATCGATCCAGTCACATGCATCGGTTGCTTCGATTGCGCGACGCAGTGTCCTTACAACGCGATTTCGATGGTCCCGCGTGATGGAGCGCCGGTGGTTGCGCCGAATCTCTTGACGCGCCTTCGCAATCTGTTTGGCTCGAGCGCGCCACCCGCGCCAGCAGCGGCCGAAGGCGAAGCCCAGCCGGAAGATGACATGGTCGCGATCAAGTGCAACCTGTGCGAGCACACGACGCTGAATCCCGCAGGCGCGAAGCGACCGGCGTACTCTTGTGAAGAGAATTGCCCGACCGGCGCGCTGGTGCGAGTGAATCCGCAGGAGTATTTCGGCGAAGTCGAGAAGACGCTCGGTCTTGTGTTTCGCGATCAGACGCACGCGATCGGACGGAACATTCACAAGAGCGATCCACTCGCCAAGGCATGGCATATCGGCGGCGGACTAATCGTGCTGGCTTTGTCGGCCTTGATTGGTTGGGCGGCGTGGCATTACGGATTCAATCAGCCAGTGCGCGGCGCATGGCTGACGATGCGCTGGGTGACGGGATTGGTTGGATTGGCAGGCATCGCGGTGGTGATGACTTATCCGATCCGCAAGACGATCTATCGCCGACGCGCAGGCGCTCTGCGCTATTGGCTGCTGGCGCATTTGTATTTTGGCGTACTCGCCGGAATTGTTTTGCTGATGCACGGCGCGAGTCACGGCGGCGGATTGCTCACCGCGACATTGATGGTTTCGTTTGATGCTGTGATTTTGACAGGACTGTTTGGTCTCGCCGCGTATCTGATTGCGCCGCGCATCCTCACGAGCATCGAAGGCGATCCCCTGCTGATCGAAGACCTTGAAGGCCGCCGCGCCGAACTGCGTCAGGAGTTTTCGGATCTCAGCGCCAAGACTGATGGCGCCGCGCGTGAGTTGATCGAAAAGAAGATACGCCGGCATTTCTTTTCGTTCGGTTACCTTGTGCGGCAGTACACGCGGCGGGAACCTTTGACTGCGTCGCTGGCGAAAGCGCGGCTGCAATTTCGGAATGAACTTGCCGCCATTGAAGACAAAGAAAAGCGTGGGCTGGCGTTGCGCGCAGTCGAGCGAATGGCGACATTGCGACGCGTTGACGCGCTGATCTATTTGCATCGCCTAATGAAGATTTGGGTCGCGCCACACGTTATTTCAACCTCAGTGATGCTGGTCCTGATGATTGCGCACATCGTGCAGGCGGTGTTTTTCAACGTTCGTTAGACTGAGCCGTGAGCAGTAAGCAAGTAAGCAGACTCGAGGACTCACTAACTACTGCTCACCGCTTCACTGCTAACTGCTCACTAAGACATGGACTCAACTTTCGTCATCATCCGTGAAGACCTTCAGGTCGATCCCGTCACTGTCATCGCTGATGGCATCCTGGTCGGACGGCTGCCGGCGTGCGAGATGCTACTGAATCATCCCTCGGTGTCGCGTCTGCAAGCCGGAGTCTCGAACGTTGACGGCGGCTACTACATTCGCAACTTTCGATCTACGAATCCGATCACCCTGAATGGCGAGAAGTTCGAGCATTACCAGGCCCTGACCGACGGTGACGTGCTCGGCATTGGCCCGTTTGTGCTCAACTGCGAGTTGCTCGAAGGCGTCCTCTTTATCAAGGTTTCAATTCAAATCGGCGCCACGCCGGGCGACGCGGTAGTCAGAAAGGAAGCAGGAATTTGGGAAGTGCCGGCGACCGTGCGTCTGCCCAGCGCGCCGCTCGATTTGGAGAAAGCCGCCGCGCACAAGAAGCCCGCGCCGCGCAAACCACCGCCCGCAGCCGCCGGTTCGAAAGCGCTCGACGTTTTTTGGGATAAGCGAATTACTGCTGCGACGAAAACCGTCAAACCATCGCCTCTCTTTCCCGTCACCGGGCGGCCGAGCGGCAAAGCACAATCCGTCTGGGCGCCCACCACCGACCTCAAAAGGCGGTGGCCCATCCCGGTCGTTGTTTGGGTTGCGGCTGCGTTCGCTGCATTAGCGGCGGGTGGCGCGATCTTTTATGCGCGAGCGTTTGCACCAGCGCCAATTTCTGACGCGCACACGCGCACGGCCATGCAAATCTCGCCGGCGATTGCGAATCACGCGAATGCCGGCTCGTGCACTTCATGTCATGCGTTGCGCGCAAGCATGGAATCTAAGTGTTCGTCCTGCCATACCACTGATGCGTTCGTCGCGACTGTGATCGAGCCGCACATGAAAGCCGGCATTGGTTGCGTCGATTGCCACGCTGAACATCGCGGCACGCAGTTCAATGCGATCGACGGCGCGCTTTTGTCATGCTTCGACTGCCACAACGATCAGAACAAGAAGACCTACAACGCCAAGAGCGTTTCGACCCCACACGGCGGCACGTTTGGTTATCCAGTCGTGAGCGGTCACTGGAAATGGGCGGGCTTGGACCCGGAAGAGATCGCCCAGCGGAAGGACTCTTTGAGGCTCGAGCGCTTGCCGAGCGACACTGAAGATCAGTGGCGCAGCAAACAATTTCACGCGGTGCATTTGTATCGCGTGCGCGCGGTAGCGGGATTGCCGGGCAACAAGGAAGGCGAGTTAAGTTGCTCGAGTTGTCACGCGACGCGCGATCCAATCGATCTCACGACACCGCGCACTACCTGCGGCGAGTGTCACAACGGTCAAGTCGATCCGCGCGCCGGCCGCCAGGTCATCGCGTCAGACAAACCTAACTGCACGTCTTGTCACATTCAGCACATGAAGGACAAACGGCACTGGAATCCGCAGTTGCTCTCGCAATAGACGAAAGACTTATCCGCAGATTACGCAGATTTCACAGATTGGAAAGGAAAAACACGGAGGACAGAACGCCCGGCAGTCTCTTTCTAATCTGTGTAATCTGTGGATTTTCCGTCACTTCGCGACGTGACACTTCCCACAGCCCTTCGGATCGGAACCTGAAATCTTCGCCGCAAGTTCCGGCTTCGCTTTGATCGCTGCGTCGTGACACTCGAAGCAGTTGACGTGGTAAGCATTCTCGTTATCCATCTTTACCTGCTTGCCATCTTTGGTGACGACGGGCAGAGGCTTGCTGTCGTCGCCCGCTTGCAAGTGACATGAGCGGCACGTCTTCACTGGGCCCGCGGCTGCGTCCTTCAAGACATCGGCGGTGAGCACAACGTTTCTTTCCGAGGTGACAAGCGGCGGCCTCAGATTCTCCTTCGGCTGATCGGTGTGGTGGCAATAGACGCATGACGTCACCGACGCGCCGTCCGGGTTGTAGTTCTTTGTCGAGTGCGTTTCGTGATCGAAAGCGACTTCGCCCCACTTGTCGTCGAGGCTGTCCTGATCAAGCTTAACTTTCTTCGGCTGCTCTTTGCTTTCCTTGGGGATTTCCTGCGAGAAGAAATTCGAGGTGCGCGCGGCGCTGGTGAAGACAATCAACGTCGCCGCGGCCAGGCAGATGATCGCACCTGATAGCAGTCGTTTCATTTCGTAACCTCCCGTACTCGGCAAAAACCGCAGTCGCATGTTAGGGAGACGCTCGCCATGGTGTCAATTGCGTAGCGAAGTTAACCACAGAGGACTATTAACCACAGAGGACACAGAGGAAAACGAAGCAAAAGAGCTAAAGGCAAAGAGCCACGTAGAATAATACTGGTCGCCTCCTTTTGCGCTTGGCTCTTTACTGTTTGTGTTCTGTCTTCCTCTGTGTCCTCTGTGGTTAATCATCCAATTCGAAAACTCGATCCCGTGTGACATCTCCGGCACGCCTTGAAATCCAAATCGCCGCCAAACGAGCGTCGCCCGCTGTGGCAAGTCGCGCACGTGTTATTGCCGGTCGGAAAGTGTTCCTGTGGACGAGTTGAACTCACTTGTCGTTTTTGCGGCAAACCGCGCGTGTAGTTGTGACAGTCGGCGCAACCCAGACGTTGACGCGCGCCGTGATCGGCGTGGCGAAATGCGTAGCTGAACGCTGCGGAATTCGTCGAGGTACGCGAGTAAGGCTTCGCGTCATGGCACACGCCGCACGAGGCGAGATCGCGTCCGTTCGCTTGCGCGTTTGGCGTGTGACAACTGTAACAGCCGTTATGCGCGTTAATTCCGGTGGGAATCGCCAGCGCGGCGCCGCGGCGCAAGCTTCCGCTGTGACACGACACGCAGCCGTTCTTTGGCCGTGCTGCGCCCGTCATGTGCTGCGCGTGATCGAACTTCATGTTGAAACTCTCTTTGAAACTCTCGGGAAAGGCTTTGCGAGGCGGATCGTTGCCGTTGACCGATCTGTGGCAAATCGAGCACATGGGAATGTTCGGCGTCGTGAACTGCGTCAGGTGACAGCCGGTGCATGCCTTGTGTCCGGGGAAGTTTGGACGTGCCGAGTTATCAGTGCGGC
>DASYTZ010000068.1:0-7685 GCA_036001745.1 Pyrinomonadaceae bacterium | reverse complement strand
ATGCCGACGACGGCGGCTTCGATCGACATGTCCTGATCGCCGATCGCGGAGCGTGCGGCTTTGCCGTACGCGCACATCACAACTTCACCGGTTCCGGCGCCAAGTCGATCCGCGACGACGACGACATTCTTTGTCGGCTCGCGATCAAGATCATACGGATGCACGATCAGAAAACGCACTCCTTCAAGGTCAGGAGTCTTCTTCGTTGACCAAACGGTGCCGATGACTTTTCCTAAGAACATAAAACCGTGCTTGGTGCTTTGTACTTTGTGCTTTGAAAAGACCAGTTAGGCAAGAAGACCAAGTACAAAGTACCAAGTTCAAAGCTCATGCTTTAGCAAACACTTCCGCCGGGTCGCCAATGTCGCGGGCGGAAGGCGTGATGATCGTCTTTGGGCCAACGTAAATCTTCTCGCCCTTCTGAATCGCGCGCTTCACATCATCCTCACTGACGAAATCGGCAGCCTTGCGTCCATTGCTCGCGCCTTCCGTGGGCGTTGCTTGTATCGGGCGGCTGACAGGCGGAGGTGCGGCGTGCGCCGGCGGTGATGGCAGAGGCGACGCCGCAGGTTCCGGCTGCCGATTTGCCAGAAAGCGATCGACGATGGCGGCAATCTCATCGCGGCTGACCTTCGGCGCGCCCGCTGGACGCGACGTTGATGCAGCGACAGCGGGACGCGTGGCTGATGGTTGCGGCATCACAGTTGGCTGAGTCGCGACTGCCGGTCGTTTGCTCGCGACCGGGCGCGTCTCAAACGCGACGCGTTTGATGTCCATCAAATGCAAAGGCGAAACGTTATCCGAAGTGACGTTGCCACCCCACGATCCGCAACCAAGCGTCATCGATGGCGGCAGCGCGGTCGAGAATCCGATGGCGCCGTGTGTGGTGGGCGTGTTCACGGTGATACGCGACGCGGGCATTTCGGCGCCGTAGCGCACCGCCGCTTCGCGCGATCGCGTGTGAACGCCGGCCGTGTGGCCCATGCCGCCGTAATGCAGCACTTCATTGCAACGCGCGGCTCCGCGTTCAAGGCCGTCTTCGACATAAAATGCGAGAATCGGCGAAAGCTTTTCCATTGATAGCGGAAAGTCTCGGCCGACTCCGCCCACGTCGGCCATTATGCAGCGTGTGCCCGGCGGTACAGTGATGCCGGCCATGTTCGCGATGAACTCGACTGACTTACCGACAATCTGAGGATTCAAACTGCGTTGCGGCGTAGCAACGATTTTCGCCAGTTGATCGGCCTCAGACTGGCTAACGAAGTGCGCGCCCTGCAGCTTGAACTGTTCACGGACCGCCATCTCGATCGGCGCGTCAACCACAATCGCTTGTTCGGAAGCGCAAATCGTTCCGTTGTCGAAGCACTTGCTCGTCAAAATGTCCTGCACCGCTTTTGGCACATCGGCCGAACGTTCGATGAAAACGGGAACGTTGCCAGGACCCACGCCGAACGCGGGTTTGCCTGAAGAATACGCCGCGCGTACCAGACCGATTCCACCCGTCGCGAGAATCACCGCCGTCTGTTTGTGCTTCATCAACGCTTCCGTGCCTTCGATGGTCGCGGTGGTCATGCAGCCGATCGCGTCGGCAGGCAAGCCTTCTTTGACGCCGGCCTCGCGCATGACTTTCGCAACTTCGTTGATACACCGCGCCGCCGAAGGATGCGGCGACATCACGATCGCGTTACGTGACTTGATTGCGATCAGAATTTTAAAAATAGCTGTCGAGGTGGGATTGGTTGACGGAATGATGCCGGCAACTACGCCGCGCGGACTGGCGATCTCGACGACGTCTTTCGTTTCACTAACAACGCCGACGGTGCGCAGCGGCTTGAAATAGTTCCAGACGATCTCTGCCGAGAACTGGTTCTTGACCTGCTTGTCTTCAGGAATGCCGTAACCGGTTTCTTCGACGGCTATCGCCGCTGTTCGTGGCGAGTCGCGCAGCGCCGCCTTGGCCATCGCATCACAAATGCGATCGATTTTGGCTTGATCGAATTGCGCGATTTCCGCTTGCGCTCGGTGGGCTGCTTCGACGAGGTCGCGCGCCTGTTGGACCGAAATGAGATCTTTGTCGGCCGACATGATAAACCTCCATTGCCAATTGCCGATTTCCGACTGCCAATTTCAAAACGATCGAATCGGCAATCGGCAATCGCAAATCGGCAATGATTTACTTCGCTCTTTCTCTTGCGCTCTCGCGCGCACTCAACGAACGGCCGGCTTCCCCTTGTCCCAATTGCCCACGCGCGCCACCGCCAAGTTGCGCCTGCTCGTCCGGGCTGAAACCACTGCGGCCGTTTACTGGCAGCACGCGTTCAACTTCGGCGTGGGGCCGCGGGATAACATGCACGCTGATCAATTCGCCGACCCGACGTGCGGCGGCGGCTCCGGCGTCGGTCGCGGCTTTCACTGCGCCCACGTCGCCGCGCACAAACACAGTCACGTAGCCGGCGCCGATGTATTCCTTTCCGAGTAGTTGGACGTTCGCTGCTTTGACCATCGCGTCGGCAGCTTCAACCGCGCCGACAAATCCTTTGGTCTCGACCATTCCTAGTGCTTCAAGGGGCATTTCTGCATCCTCACTTTGAAATTTTAGAAGTTAAAAAACAACCTGATTGGACACCTCAAGCTACCACCCTGCGCGTTAAGAATCAAGAGAAGCATCCGCGGAAAATCAAGAATAATTTGACACGTTTTGGGCCGGGCGCTATAGTGCGACGCCAAGATTCAGGCCCGCTCGATGGATGCAGTTTGAAGAGTAGGCAGGCAGTCGATGGCTTCAGGATTCAAAATTCCTCGCGCGCTCGATTTGGGTTCTGGCCTGGTCAATTAACATGGCAGGTAGCATCGGAGAAAAACTGCGACTCGAACGCGAGGCGCGGGGGATTGCTCTGCGCGACATCTCGGAACACACGCGCATCTCGATGCGATACCTGGAAGCGATCGAAACTGACGATTATCGGCGGCTGCCGGGCGGAATTTTCAATCGCAGTTTCATTCGCGCTTACGCGAAGTTCGTCGGGTTTGACGAAGAGCAGGCGATTGAGGAATACGCGCGCACAATGCGCGAACAGGGCGAGTCGTCGGATGAAGTGGCGACGAAACCGTTCCGTTCGTTGGTCTATACCGACGATGCGTCGCAAACCCGCTCGCCGCTGCGGACGATTCTGCTGGCAATCATAATTTTGGTGCTGTTGTCGCTGGCGGTCTGGGCCGGCTTGCGTTTTTATCAACGCAGTGTGGCCCCGAAGACGCGAGGATCGGTTTCACCCATTCAGTTCAATGCGAAGGAGAAGCACGAAGTCGCAGGCTAAGGAGATCAAGCGGCACTGCGCGAGCGCGCAGTGTGCCGAGACTTGTGTGGTTGCTGCGCCCGCTTAATCGCGGGCGTTTTTGTGTTCGTAACTTTGAGAAATGAATCCGAGGGAGTAACTTTGAAGAAATCATGATCACGGAAAATATTTCTGAAGGACTTACTTTTGATGATGTTTTGTTGGTACCGGCGCGTTCCGATGTGCTGCCGACTGAAACCGATACGTCAACACAATTCACGCGGGGCATTCGCTTGCAGATACCGCTGTGCTCGGCAGCGATGGATACGGTGACGGAAGCGTCACTGGCCATCGCGATTGCGCAACAGGGCGGCATCGGCGTCGTTCATAAGAACCTCAGCATCGAGCACCAGGCCGAAGAAGTAGACAAAGTGAAGCGATCTGAATCCGGGATGATTGTCGATCCAGTAACAATTCGGCAGGACCGACCCGTGCGCGAAGCGCTGAATGTGATGGAGCGCTATCACATCAGCGGTGTTCCGGTGGTTGATGAAGATGGTCACCTGGTCGGCATCATCACAAACCGCGACCTTCGTTTCGAGACGCGGTTCAATTTGTCCGTTTCCGAAGTGATGACCCCACAACCGTTGGTTACGGTGCCAGTCGGCACGACGCTGGATCAAGCAAAGGCGGTCTTACAGGAGCATCGGATCGAGAAGCTGCTCGTGATCGATGACGATAAACATTTGAAAGGCCTGATTACAGTCAAAGACATTCAAAAAGCCATCAAATACCCGACGGCGGCGAAAGATGATCTGGGTCGGTTGCGAGTCGCCGCGGCGATCGGCGCGACCGGCGATTACAGGGAACGCGCTGATGAACTCGTGAAAGCACGCGTCGATTGCCTGGTCATCGACACGGCGCACGGACATTCGGCGCGAGTGATCGAAGCAGTGCGCGAGATCAAGGGCCGCCATTCTGACACGCAATTGGTTGCCGGAAACGTCGGCACTGGCGATGGCGCGCGCGAATTGATCGATGCGGGCGTGGATGCGGTGAAAGTCGGCATTGGTCCGGGCTCGATTTGCACGACGCGCGTCGTGACCGGCGCCGGCGTGCCGCAAATCTCAGCAATTCAATCATGCGTCGCAGCCGCGCGCGGCACGGGGGTGCCGATCATTTCTGACGGTGGCGTGAAATTCTCCGGTGACATGGCGAAAGCAATTGCGGCCGGCGCTGACGTTGTCATGATCGGATCGCTCTTTGCCGGCACCGAGGAAGCGCCAGGCGAAGTTATTCTCTACCAGGGACGCAGCTTCAAGATGTATCGCGGCATGGGCTCAATTGGAGCGATGCGCGAAGGCTCGCGCGATCGCTACGCGCAAGAACAAACCGAAACCGAATCGAAGCTGGTGCCGGAAGGCATCGAAGGACGCGTGCCATATCGCGGCACGTTGGCCGAGATGGTGACGCAACTTGTGGGCGGCTTGCGATCAGGCATGGGCTACACTGGCTGTCACAACATCAAGGAATTTCAGGAGAAGACGCGTTTCCTACGCGTCACCGCGGCGGGCTTGCGCGAATCGCACGTGCACGACGTGGTGATCACCAAAGAAGCGCCGAACTATCGTTTGGAATAGCAGTGCAAGTTCGACAAGTTAAAGCTAGTCGGACATTAATCAAGCATGAAGTTTTCCGTAGTCATTCCCGCGTACAACGAAGAAAAGTTTCTCCCGCGACTGCTTCAGTCAATTGAAGTCGCACGATCGAACTACTCCGGCGGGCGCGAACAGGTCGAGGTCATCGTTGCGGACAACGACTCGACCGACGCGACGGCTGAAGTCGCGGCGCAGTATGGCGCGCGCGTCGTGCACGTGGCGAAGCGTCGCATTGCGGCGGCGCGAAATGGCGGCGCGCGAGCAGCAAGCGGCGAGGTGCTCTGTTTCATCGACGCGGATTCTGCAATTCATCCGCAGACGTTCGACGAGATCGAACGCGCGATGAATACCGGTCGTTATGTTTGGGGAGTGACCGGCGCCGTGCCGGAACGAAAATCGTTCGCGTTGTTGATAACGCATTACATGTTCATGCCGATGGTTTTGCTGACTGGTCTCGACATCGGCCTCTCATTTTGCCGGCGCGAAGATTTTGAAGCGGTCAGCGGTTATGATGAATCTCGTCTTTATGCCGAAGATGTGCTGCTCCCATGGGCGCTGCGCCGTCTGGGACGAAAACGTGGCCGGCGTTTGACGCGCATTCCGAAAGTGAAAGCGCTTGCATCTACACGCAAGTTCGATCAGTTCGGCGACTGGCATTATTTTTGGATGCTGGCGCACGCGCTCAAGAGTCTCACCACCTGGAATTGGCAGGACGAGAAGCTGGCGGAACGTTACTGGTACAACCCGGAACGCTAGTGTCGGAAACCCGAGCGTAAGCGAGGTGCACACGACACGGCAGACGAACAAGCACCCTCTCTCACGGTCGGGCTTCCGACACATATGACACTTCCGCTTTCCGCAATCTCGCAGTAGAATTTCGCGCAATCATGGTCGTGAAGAACGGCACGGCAACCAAGACGTTTGGCTCAGAAGTTCACGAACGACTGTGTCGCGCGCGCGCCTTCATCAACGAGCGTTATCACGAGCCAATCGATCTGGAAGAGATTTCTCGAGAGGCCTGCCTGTCCCGCTATCATTTTCTCCGTCTGTTTCGCGAAGAGTTTGCGACCACTCCACACCAGTATCTGATTGACCGGCGCATTGAAAAGGCGAAAGAGTTGCTGAGACACCGGCGGCTGACCGTCACGGACGTGTGCTTCGAAGTAGGTTTTCAGAGCCTCGGGTCGTTCAGCACGCTGTTTCGTCAGCGCGTCGGTGATGCTCCGATAAACTATCGCCAGCAACAGCGAGAGGCCCAGAGTAAAGTGCCGACATGTTTTCTTAATATGTACGGGCTTGGGGTCAGCGATTAGAATCGCCCGAATCACGGGCGGGACGCCCGCGCCACAAGGGCAACTGCATTTCAGCAATTTTCGAGAAGCCAGTTTCCATCGAAGTTTGTATGCTCCTTCGCGAATCTGACGAAGGAGACTGATAACTCATGATTACGAAGATGTCGCATGCAACTGTCTGGGTCAGGAACCAGCAGGAAGCGCTGGAGTTCTATCGCGATAAACTCGGGTTCGAAGTCGATACCGACGCGATGATCGGCGATGACTTTCGCTGGCTGACCATGAGAATCCCGGACCAGCCTGGCTTCGAAATCATCCTGATGGAGCCGAAACCGGGATACATTCTGGATGAAGAGTCAGCCGCGCAATTGAAAGCGCTGATGGAGAAGGGCGTCCTCGGCGGAGGAGTTTTCGAAGCCGACGATATTCACAAGACCTATGAAGAGCTCAAGGCCAAGGGCGTTGAGTTCAAGGGACCGCCGACCACTCAATCCTGGGGGACCGCGACAGTGATGAAAGACAACTCAGGCAATTGGTTCAGTTTAGGTCAGGAGAAAGAAGACTAAGCCGTTCCTAATTCTAACCACTCGGAGAAGGAGAATCTTTCCATGGTCAAACAACTTGCCCTCGGCACAATTCTCGGCGCGATTGTTTTGTTTGTTTGGAGCGCGCTCGCGTGGATGATCATTCCCTGGCCCGGCGAACCTCTCCGCAGCTTCACGAGCGAGGACGCGATGGTGACGGCAATCAAGGCAAACGTGCCGCGCTCCGGAAACTATCTGATACCGAACGAACCAAAACGCACGCCCGGTATGACCGAAGAGCAGTACAGAGCGGCGATGCAAGCGGCCGAGAATCGCATGAACAATGGTCCGATGGTTTTTGCGGCGGTGCGTCTGGAGCCGATGTCGATGCCCAAGGCGATGATCATCGGGTTCATCACAGACATCGTCGTGGTTCTGTTGGCATGCATTCTTTTGCTGCAAACCGATCGCCTGTCGTACAAGGCGCGCGTCGCTGTTGTGGTCGGCCTCGGCTTGCTGATTTTCATCGGTGGTCATGTGGACGAATGGAATTGGTGGGGCTTCAGTACGGCCTACATGTTGATGGAGTTCGGCGCGGTAGTAATCGGATGGTTTCTCACTGGGCTCGTGATGGCGATATTCGTGCGCGGCAAGACGGCGGTCTAGAAGAGCCATGGCAAAGACAGCAACTAGAACGAAATCGATCTACGGCGTGCATCCCGGCGTTTTGATGACGCAAAAGTGGATCGCCGAACTGAAACAGAAGACGGGACGATCGCTGGACGAGTGGTTGAAGTTCATCAAGAAGGAAGGGCCGGCAACCGAAGCCGCGCGCCGTGACTGGCTCAAGACGGAACTTGGACTCGGCACCAACAGCGCGAGGTGGCTGGCGGAACGTTCTCTCGGTAAAGGCGAGGAGATGGGTGACGCTGACGC
>DASYTZ010000067.1:0-35718 GCA_036001745.1 Pyrinomonadaceae bacterium | reverse complement strand
GTCTTTCTAATATCTTCAGCTTCACCGGAAAGCGCGACCCAACGAAACGGCCCTTTGCCTTCGCAGAAAAGCGGGCGAATGTATTCCGGTACGAAGCCGGGAATCTCAAACGCATCAAGGCATCCGGCATCGAAAGCCATCTTGCGAATGTTGTTGCCGTAATCGAAGGCAATCGCGCCGTTCTGCTTCAGCGTAAGCATCGCCTCGACATGAATCGCCATCGATTCCATCGATCGCTTGACGTAACCTTCCGGATCAATTCGCCGCAGCTCGATCGCGCCTTCGACTGAAAGCCCAGCCGGTATGTAACCATTCAGCGGATCGTGCGCGCTTGTCTGATCAGTGACTGCATCGACTTTCACGCCGCGGTGGACGATCTCCGGCAGCAACTCAGCACAATTCCCAACCAGGCCGACAGACAGCGCGCGTTTCTGTTCGCGCGCGTCTTCACAGATGTCGAGCGCTTCGTCGAGCGTCAGCGCCATCCGATCGCAGTAGCCGGTGAGCACGCGCCTTTCGATTCGTTCCGGATCGACTTCAATGCCGAGAAAGACTGCGCCGTTCAAAGTCGCCGCCAAAGGCTGCGCGCCGCCCATCCCGCCGAGCCCGCCCGACAACAAAAGCCGGCCCGCCAAGTCGCCGCCAAAATGCTTATCGGCCATCGACGCGAACGTTTCGAATGTTCCCTGCACGATGCCCTGCGTGCCGATGTAGATCCAACTGCCGGCGGTCATCTGGCCGTACATCATCAGGCCTTTGCGTTCCAACTCGTGAAAGTGATCCCAGTTGGCCCACGCACCCACCAGATTTGAATTCGCAATCAAAACGCGAGGTGCGTACTCGTGCGTGCGGAAGACGCCGACCGGCTTTCCTGATTGCACGAGCAACGTCTCATCGTTCTCAAGTTCCTGCAGCGAGCGCACGATCGCGTCGAACGATTCCCAATTGCGCGCCGCTTTGCCGGCGCCGCCGTACACGATTAGCTCGTCTGGCTTCTCAGCGACTTCGCGGTCGAGATTGTTCATCAGGCAGCGCAGCGCTGCTTCTTGATGCCAACCTTTGCAATTGAGTTTCGCGCCGCGGGGCGCACGAATGTTTCTGGTAGACATCTCAAACGAGCGAATCGAAATCTGTCGCGTGAATGAGGCTGGCTATGGTTTCGATATCCGAACTCATCGCGCGATCGACGGTCAGCCGAGTCGCGTGCTGCCGGACAATTCCGTGCGCTTTGTGCACACCGCGTCCCGGCTGGAGCGGCTTGCGGTATTCCAACCCTTCCGCTGCCGCGATCAATTCGATGGCGGCGACCTTTTCCGCCAATTCAACAATCGAGCGCAGTTTCGTCGCCGCGGTCATGCCCATCGAAACGTGATCTTCTTTGCCACCGTCGGTGGGAATGTTGTCAATGCTGGCCGGGTGCGCGAGCACCTTTGCTTCATTCAAGAGCGAGGCCGCAACGATCTGGAGCATCATGAAACCTGAAGCGGGTCCCGGATGCGAGGTCAAGAACGGCGGGAGGTCCTCGTTCGCATCGGGATTCACCAAACGATCAATGCGGCGTTCAGTGATGCTCATCAAATCCGTCAGCGCCATCGCCGCATAGTCGAACGCGAGCGCGAGCGGCGCCCCATGAAAGTTGCCGCCGGAAAGAACTTCTCCAGACTCCGCGAAGACCAAAGGATTGTCAGTGGCGCTGCCGGTTTCAATCTCAACGATCGAACGCGCGTGCGACAGAGCGTCGCGAACCGCGCCATGAACCTGCGGCATGCAACGAAGCGAGTAAGCATCCTGCACACGTGGATCGTTCTGGAGATGCGACTCGCGAATTTCACTGTCACGCAGCAACTCGCGCAAGTGTTCGGCGACGGCGGATTGTCCGGCATGTGGTCGCGCGGCGTGAATGCGTTCATCAAAAGCGACGGGTGTGCCTTTCAGCGCTTCCAAAGTCATCGCGCCCGCGACATCTGCCAGCCGCGCCACGCGTTCGGCTCGGTGGAGCGCCAATCCACCAACAGCGGCCATCGCTTGGGTGCCGTTGAGCAAAGCAATCCCTTCTTTCGCCTCAAGTTCGAGAGGCTTGATACCTGCGCGCTGTAACGCATCGGCGCTCGGCATTCGGGCTCCCTCAAAAAACGCTTCGCCTTCGCCAATCGAAGTCAGCGCCAGATGCGCGAGCGGCGCGAGATCGCCGCTGGCTCCCACAGATCCTTTCTCCGGAATCACCGGCGTGACGCCGCGATTCAGCATTTGGATCAGCGTTTCCACAACTACCGGCCGGCAGCCGCTGTAACCAAGCGCCAGCACATTCGCGCGCAACAAAACCATCGCCCGAGCTTCGTTGATCGACAGCGGATTGCCCAAGCCGCATGAATGACTGCGGACCAGATTCAGTTGCAGCTCGCGCAGTTGGGATGGCTCGATGCGAACGTCGGAGAGTTTTCCGAAACCGGTGTTGACGCCATACACGGCACGGTCTTCGGCGATGATTTGCTCGATTACGCGACGCGATTTTTCCATGCGCGAGCGCGCGGAAGCCGCCAGCGCGACACCCTCGCCGCGCGCGACCGCCGACACCTCCGCGAGCGACAGTCTTTGGCCGTCAAGTTCGATCATATTCCGTGAGCAGTAAGCAGTGAGCGGTGAGCAGTTGGCCGAGACTGCTTACGGCTCGCGGCTTACAGTCTGGTTTTCCGCCGGTCAGGTATTTCAGATGTATGAATGCGTCGGTCGGGAGTTTGCGTTGCGTCAATCTTTTTGAATTCGCCGGTCGTGCTTCCGCGCAAGCGCTGACGCGCGCGTTTGGCGCGGCGGACTGTGGCCTTGGGAACGGAAGAAGCGGCACGTGTCCAGCTGGTCATTCGTTGCAGCGGATGCAGCGAGAACTCATGACGCGGCAGGACCTCGCCCGTGGCTTCGCGCAATTTGATCGTGCCGACTGCACCTATGAACAGCGCCGCGTTGAACAGAAAGCCGACGACGAAAACGATCCACCCAGGCACGAGGCCAACTTGCGCGCGCAAAAGGAATTCGTCGAAGTTCCGCGCGGGCAACGGATGCAAATAAACTTTTAGGTTCCAACTCAACGCCAGTAATGCAAACAACCAAATGTAGTTGCGCCGTAGTCGCCGGCCAATCGCTTCCCAAACACTGATCGTAAAGTGCGGGGTCAGTAAGTCCGCCGCGAGGTGCGACGCCCACTCCTGATCGCGCGGCACGCTGTCCGGCGCGAGCATCGGCGCATAGTAACCCGTCTCAATCACGCGCACGCGGCTGGCCCAAATTTCGTAGTAGCGATAACGCCGGGCTTCCATCAGCAGAAATATCGCGACCAGAATCGAAATAATCGGAATGATAAAATGCGGATTGTTCGGCGAACTAAACGCGAATGAGAGCGCGCCGCCCGCGGTCAGCACCGCCCAGTTCGTCGTGGTGTCCAGCCGATTCCGCCAGGTATTCGCTCGCTGCACTTCCCCGCGATAGAAATGGACCATCGCAGTCGTGGCTTCAACAGACGACATTCGGCGCGCCGACTCAGGCGACGAGCTCTTGTGCCGATCCGGCGTCACCGTTTCGTGCGGCGAATCAACTGAAACCGGACGCAGTCGCGCGCCTGAACGTTCTCCCGAAGCCGTCAACGACGGATCGCGGACGACACTCGGTCGCGAAGGGATGCGCGTCGTAATCTGTGAATCGTGAATGCTGTCGATGCGCGCGCCGGTACTTCGTTGGGTTGGTTCGGTAGTCGTGGCCATCTCAGACTGAAAACTTGCGGTGTGGGATCGGTCCGCGGAAGCCTTGAAGATAATAACATGAAATGAGTATAGTTGCGCTTTGCTGTTTGAAGAGATGTTTTCAGCCGTCGCAGGTGAAGTTAGCGCCAATGCTCAACCATCGCACGAACGGTGGATGCGCGAGGCGATTCGAGCTGCTCATGAAGCGCGGGCGGCAGGCGAGGTGCCCGTGGGCGCATGCATCGCGGTCCATGACGCAGTCCTCGCGGTTGCGGGCAATCGCACTCGTACAGATTGCGATCCGACGGCGCACGCGGAGATTGTCGCGTTACGAGAAGCGGCGCGGAACTTCGGCAACTACCGTCTGGCGCACGCCGTGGTTTATTCGACCATCGAACCCTGCGCGATGTGCGCGGGCGCGCTGATTCAGGCGCGCGTGCCTTTGTTGGTTTATGGCGCGCGTGACGAAAAAGCGGGCGCCGTCGATTCTCACTTTCACATCTGCGATTCGAATCAGTTGAATCATCGCGTTGAAGTGATCAGAGGGGTCCTGGAAGCAGAGTGCCGCGCGCTGATGCAGGAGTTCTTCAAAGGAAGAAGGCAAAAGTAAAAAGGTAAAAGGAAAAAGAAAGAGCCGGGAACGCGGAGTAATCGATTTTCTTTTTTTGCCTTTTTACTTTTACCTTTTTACTTGAGTTACGGAGAGGTCGCATAGTGGATTAGTGCACCGGTCTCGAAAACCGGAGTGGGTTTACGCCCACCGTGGGTTCGAATCCCACCCTCTCCGCCATGAACATTGCCGATTTCCGATTGCCAATTTCCGATTGGTCTTTGCTCAAAACCCTTCCTCGAATGCCGCGTAAATCGGCAATCGGCAATTGGCAATCGGAAATGCCGGAAAGGTGCAGGAGTGGCTTAACTGGCAGCACTGGAAATGCTGTGTGCGGGGAACCGCACCGTGGGTTCGAATCCCACCCTTTCCGCCAGAAAAACAGAGGTCAGATGTTAGTGGTCAGAGGTCAGACGTTTTCAGATCAGGCTCTGACCTTAGCGGAGAAAATATGGCCAAATCAGTTGTCTTGCGAATGACAATAGCCGCGGCTGTTCTTTGTATCGCGTTTCTAACGTACGCCGCGGCTCAGAAAACGCGATCCAAAGCGCACTTCGTCATCTGCGGGAACCCGAAAGTCGCCTGCCACACGGGCGACTTTGTTTTTCAACCGTACGACCTGCCGTTCTTCTCACCGAAGAAAGCGGTCATTTACGACACCGAACTTTTTTATGCGGTGATTCTGAAGAGTAAGCCGGCGCCCGATGACAACTGTGATATCTTCTTTTCCGAAGACGATCGGCTCGCGGTGCAAGCTCTGTTCCCCGACAGAAAGGTTTTTGCTTCGCGCTGCACCGATCCTGAGAATCTCTTTTACACAAATACCAAGCCCAACTATCGAATCATGGCGGTGTATGCCGGCAAGACTCTCGCGGAAGCAAACCGCACCCTCGCTGCGGTGAAAGCCACGGGAAAATTTCCGGGCGCGAACATTCGGCAAATGCGCACCGGCTTCAACGGGACCTGATTTGCCCCTCGATTGCGGAAACCCTCACTTTCGATTTCTTGAGGAGGTTTCACGATGGAAGACAATAAACTTGCAGCCGATGAAGCACGCCGCGCGGGGCAGCACGGCTCGGTAAAATCACAGGTCGAAGGCGAAGTGCAGGCAGAGATTGCTGAACGCGCGGCTGATAAGCCCGCGCCGGAAAGCGAAAGAATCGATCAGGTCGCCGGCCAGTTTCGCACCAAGGCAGTCGACGAAGTCGTGCAGACGGAGCGCGAAGTTGAGCGTGGGCGCGGCGCGGCGCGAGTCTCACAAGTTGTCGATTACATCTTCTATGTGATTTACGCGTTGCTGGGATTACGCTTCGTGCTTGCGTTGTTGGCCGCGAGAAGCGGCGCCGGCTTTGTGCGATTCATCGTCGCGGTCACAGATCCGTTTTATCGACCATTTCGCGGGATAGTCGCCAGTCCCAGCACTGACAGCGGTCACACCCTTATGCTGCCGCTGGTGATCGCCATCGTCGTTTACATCTTGCTGCACCTGGGCGTCAACGGCTTGTTGCGCATCATCGCGCACCGTAAGACGGCGATCTAAGTCATTGCCAATCGATGCGCACCGGATTCAACCGCACATGAATCAAGGGGCACGCTCCATTGCTTCTACTAAGAACCACGGGTGGTGGTTAGTTGTTGTTTTGTTCTTCGCTCTGGTTTGCCCCGCAAGCGCACAAGCGCCTTCAGCGGCGAAGGAGTTTTTGAATCAAGGTATTCAGCGATATAAGCGGGGAGACCTCAGCGGTGCGATTAAAGATTTCACCAAAGCTCTAGAACTGTACCCAAACTACGCCGTCGCGTACTACGACCGTGGTCTCGCTCACCAAGATCGCGGCGATCTTGATGATGCAATTACAGATTACACACGAGCAATAGAACTGAACCCACGCTACGCCGACGCTTACTACAATCGCGGTAACGCACGCTCTGACAAAGGCAATTATGAGGGGGCCATAGCCGATTACACTTTGGTGCTCCAAATCCATCCTCAGGATTCGGATGCTTACTCAACCCGTGGCGACGCGAAGCGCTCTAAAGGCGACCTTGACGGTGCGATCGCAGACTACAATGAATGTCTCAAGATCGTTCCCGATGACGTCTACGCTTATGTGAATCGTGGCAATGCGTATGATGACAAAGGCGATCACGATGCAGCTATTGATGACTACACGCGCGCAATCCAAATAAATCCACGCGATGATGTCGCCTACGTCAATCGTGGTATTGCTCGCGCCAATAAGGGTGACTATGCAGGGGCAATTGCAGATTACACCAAAGCTATCGAGTTTGACGGTCACAAAGCAGATGCATACTACAACCGAGGCATGGCGCTGGCTGATCAAGGCGACTACAACGCGGCGATTGCTGATTACTCAAAATCACTTAAGCTTCAGCCCCGAGATGCAGACAGCTATTACGGTCGGGGCAGCGCACGTTATGAGAAAGGGGATTTTGCCGGAGCAATTCATGATTTCAGTAAATACATCGAGCTTGAGCCGAATGAAAGTGATGGGTACTTCAATCGTGGTAGTGCTCGGTACATGAAGGACGACTATAAAGCAGCGATCACCGATCTTACCAAGAGCATACAAATTAACCCGCATGACGCGAGTGCTTACTTCTATCGCGGAAGTTCCAATGAGTACCTAGGGGCTATCAAGGAGGCGATGGCCGATTATCGTTCTGCAATCCAAATTGATGACGCTCACTCACAATCGTATGCAGCAATGGCTTGGTTGTTAGCAACGTCAGGCGATGAAAGACTTCGCGACGGAAAACAAGCGCTTGTATTTGGATTAAAAGCTGCAGAATTGAGCGCTTTTAAAGATGGAGACGTGCTCGACACGTTGGCTGCTGCTTATGCAGAGGTTGGAAACTTTGTTGAGGCTGTGAAGTGGGAAGAAAAAGCACTTTCGTTTCCAGATTTCGCGAACAGAACCGGAGAGGCAGCTCGCGATCGATTGCAACTCTACCGATCCCGCCGGCCTTACCATGAATCACGCCGAACGACAAAAACTCAGTATGGCAATCGACATTCGGCAATCGGCAATCTAAAATGTTTTTATCAGACTTCGGGCTCCGCACAACGTAGCCCCGGTGAACCCCGCCAGGCCGGGAACGGAGCAACGGTAGCCAGGGGCGCGTGTGTTGCGGGTAAGTCCGGAGTCTGACTTTGAAAAGGCAAGGATGAAGGCGAAGGATGAAGGATGAAAGCGGGCTGAGTTGAGCTTTCGTTTCTATTCATCCTTCATCCTTCATCCTTCATATTTGCTTTCATGTCCTATCAAGTCATCGCCCGTAAGTGGCGTCCACAGAAATTTGAAGACGTGACGGGTCAGGAAGTTCTGACGCGGACGCTGCAAAACGCGCTGGAGCATGATCGCCTGCATCACGCGTATCTCTTTTCCGGCGCGCGCGGCGTGGGCAAGACGACAACCGCGCGGCTGGTCGCGCGTGGCCTCAACTGCCACAAGTTTGACAAGCCGACGGCGACCCCGTGCGCTCCGATAGACGAGAGCGCCTGTGCGTCCTGCCGCGAAGTTGCCGAAGGGCGTTCGATGGACGTTTTGGAAATCGACGCGGCCTCGAACACCGGCGTGGACAACGTTCGCGATGTGATTATCAATAGCATCGCCGTCGCCCCGGCGCGGGATCGTTTTAAGGTATTCATCATCGACGAAGTTCACATGCTGTCGCCCTCAGCATTCAATGCGCTGCTCAAAACGATCGAAGAGCCGCCGCCGCGCGTCGTCTTTATCATGGCGACGACGGATGCGCACAAGGTTCCCGAAACGATCTCGTCGCGTTGCCAGATTTTTGAGTTCCGCACAATCGCCACGGCGAAAATCGCGGAGCGCCTGCGGCTGATCGCCGACGCCGAAAACATTTCGATTTCTGACGATGCTATTCGCGAGATCGCGCGCGCGGGCGACGGTTCGATGCGCGATGCGCAATCCGCTTTCGATCAGGTCATCAGTTTTGCCGGCAAGAAAATCAAGACGGAAGATGTCGAAAAGGCTCTGGGGCTCGCGGGCGCGGACGTTCTGGCGCGCGTGATGAAAGGCATTGCGGAGAACAATCCAGCGGAAGCCCTGGCGATCGTTGACGACGTCGTAATGCGCGGCCACAACTTACGGAATTTTCTCCGCGACGTGCTCGCGCACCTGCGCGATCTGCTGGTGGTAAAGGTCTCGGGCGATGCAAAGATTCTCGATTCGTCGACTGAAAGCGCCGCCCTCAAACAGCAGGCGGACCAATTCTCAGAATCAGACCTGGTCCGCTTCTTCCATTCGCTGGCGGAAACGGAAAGTACTTTGAAGGAAGCAGCAAACCCGCGCTACCAGGTCGAGGTTGCGTTGGTAAAGCTGATGGAGATGCGGCGACTCGCGCCGTTGAGTCAATTGGTGGAACGGATTACAGTGCTCGAGTCTGCATTGAGAACTGGCAATCCAGCCGCGGAAAAACCAACTTTGCGAACGGCGCCTCGGAATTCTTCGTCAACTCAGCAGACCAGCGCTGCGGATGTTGTTTCGCAGACCGTAACCCAGGCACAGCAAGTTAAGGCGTCGCCGACCCCACAGCCAACGCGAACAAGCGCAAATTCTTCGATCTGCGATCAGGTGAAGGCGAGATTGGAACAGAAACGGCGGCGATTAATGATCGCGGCGCTGGAAGCCGCATTGCGAGCTGAACTTGACCGTGACGAATTCGTGATCGAGTTTTCGCCAGAGGCCAGGCATTACCGCGACACGCTCGCGCGCGCGGACAACGCAAAGGCATTGCGCGAAGCTTGCGCTGAAGTGTGCGGCAAAGACATTGGTATCCGATTCTTAATCAAAGCTGACGAAGCGAGCAACGAGCCGGTCCCGACCGCAAGTGATGCCGGCGAAGCGAAGCTAAAAGCAAAAAAGGCCGCAGCCTCGGATCCCACTGTCCAGCAGGTCCAACGCGCTTTTGGCGCCGAGATCGTTGACGTGAAGTTGCTGTAGCTTTACCTGTTCGGGTTTCCATCCCGCGCTCCTCGCGCAACTCTTAAGAACGCTTTCGCGGCATGTGACAACGTCGCGCCCTTGCGATAAATCAGGTGCAGCTTTCGCTCGAGACGCATTTCTTTCACGGTTAGGCCGACGAGGAGCCCGCGCGCGATTTCGGTCTGCGCTGTTAGCCGCGGTACGAGTGCCACTCCCATTCGGTCCTCGACCATTCGCTTGATGGCTTCCAGAGTCGGCATCTCCATCGAGATGTTTAGCGGCGTCCGATGCTTTTCAAACGTTTTGATGACGCGCTCGCGGTAAGGCGAAGGCACGTTGTGCGCGATGAACGTCTCCGCTCCTAATTCTTTGACGGAAATTATTTCCCGGCCCGCCAGCGGATGATCAGGCGCGACGATCAGCGCCAGCTCGTCGGTCGTCACCGGAATGGAACTGATTGATGCGTCGCTCGGCTTGAAAGTGACCACGCCGATTTCTGCGTCGCGACCGAGAATCTCTGAAGGGATGCGGCTGGCGAGACTTCGCTTCACTTCAATCTTGATGTGCGGATGACGCGCGCGGAAAATCGGAATCAGAGGCAACAGACCCATGACCGTATATTCGTTGGCGCTCAACGTCAGCTTTCCCCGGTGCAGATCACGCAGTTCGCGAATGGCCGTGTGCGCGTGATGCCGCAGGTTCAACATCTGCTGCGCGAAATCAAATAGCACCTTGCCCGCAGCCGTGAGTGTGCCATCCTTCGACGAGCGATCGAATAACGGCTCGCCCAATTCCCCTTCCAAACGCCGAACGGCCTGGCTCACTGCCGGCTGTGTTCGGTGCAGCGCCCTAGCCGCACGCGAAAAGCTCTTCTCCTGGGCAACGCTCAAAAACACTTCCAATTGGCCGATATCCACGTCGTCTCCTCCGTTTCGGTTATGCAGACCCCTGTTTCGGCTGATGATATCACATGACGTTATGATTTCATCATAATTATAACTTTGACTTTGCTGCCCATGCGGCTTAGGATCGCCATCTTTTTGGAGGCCGTCACATGAACCAGCGAGTGAAAATCTTTGACACGACGTTGCGCGACGGCGAGCAATCGCCGGGCTGTTCCATGAACTTGCCGGAGAAAGTGCGGCTGGCGCGGAAGCTCGAGGAACTTGGAGTGGATATTATCGAGGCTGGATTTCCCATTGCCTCGGACGGCGACTTCGCGGCAGTGCAGGCAGTAGCCGCAGAATGTCGCGACGTGACGGTCGCAGCGCTATGCAGAACTTCTGAGCAGGACGTGACGCGGGCCGCGGAGGCATTGCGCGGAGCGGCGCATCCACGCATCCACACGTTCGTGGCGACTTCCGACATTCATCTTGAGTACAAACTAAAAAAGACGCGCGCCGAAGTTCTCGACATGACGCGTGACGCGGTGCGTCTGGCGCGCAGCTACGCCGAGGAGGTTGAATTCTCGGCCGAAGACGCGACGCGCAGCGACGTCAATTATTTGTGCGACGTCTTTTCTGTTGCGGTCGAAGAGGGCGCAACAATTCTGAACGTTCCGGACACTGTTGGCTACACTCTCCCCAACGAATTCACGCAACTTATTCGCGCCGTCAGTGAGCGCGTGGTCGGCGAACGTGATGACATCACGATTAGCGTTCATTGTCACAACGATCTGGGGCTGGCGGTCGCGAACAGCCTCGCCGCGGTCGGTGCCGGCGCTCGGCAAATCGAATGCACGATCAACGGCATCGGCGAGCGCGCCGGCAATGCTTCTTTGGAAGAGATTGTGATGGCGATGCGCGTGCGCAGCGATCGGCTGCCGTTTGAAACGGGCATCGACACACGGGAGTTGTACCCGACCAGTCAACTGCTGTCGCAGATCATCGGCTTCGGCGTGCAGCCGAACAAGGCCATCGTCGGTCGCAACGCGTTCGCACACGAAGCCGGAATTCATCAGCACGGCGTCATCAGCAATCCGCTGTGCTACGAAATTATGACGCCGGGATCCGTCGGCGTGCCGGCGAATGAGCTGGTGCTCGGCAAACATTCGGGCCGACACGCGCTGGCGTTGCGTTACGAAGAACTTGGGTACTCACTCGACGCTACAGAGCTCAAGGCGGTGTATCATCGCTTCACTGAACTTGCCGATCGAAAGAAACGAATTTACGACCAGGATCTGATTTCGCTTGTTGAGACGAGCACTGAGCGCCCATCGACGGTGATGCCGGCTGAACGCGAACAGTGGGCACGTCGCGCGATTGCGTAAACGATTTTTTCAAGGGAGACCATGCAGTTAAAGATCGCTGTCCTTCCCGGTGACGGAGTGGGGCCGGAAGTGACCGAACAGGCCGTGCGTGTCTTGCGCGAGGTGGCAAACATTCACGGCCATAACTTTCTGTTCGAGGAATATCCAGCGGGCGGCGCCGCGATCAAGACGGCGGGCTCGCCCTTGCCGCGTGCGACGCTCGATGCCTGTCTCTCAGCCGACACCGTAATGTTGGGGGCCGTCGGCACGCCAGAGTTCGATCACCTACCCTTCGACAAGCGGCCGGAAGCAGGGCTGCTGCAATTGCGGCAAGGGCTTGGCGGTTTCGCAAATTTGCGTCCCGTAAGTTCGTATCGAGCGCTCGCTGACGTGTCTCCTCTGCGTCGTGAAATAGCTGAAACAGTCGATATCCTGATCGTGCGCGAATTGCTCGGCGGCCTTTATTTCGGTGAACCTCGCGGCATTTCTTCGCAGAATGGCAATTCTGTCGCATTCAACACCATGCGTTATTCCGTTCCGGAAATCGAGCGTGTGACCCGCATTGCTTTTGAAGCCGCGATGAAGCGCCGGCGTAAAGTAACTTCCGTCGACAAGGCCAACGTACTCGAGACGTCGCAATTGTGGCGGCAAACCGTGACGCGCATCGCGGCGGATTATCCGCAAGTCACGCTCGACCATCTCTACGTTGACGCGGCCGCGATGCACTTGATCACGAATCCGCAGCGGTTCGATGTGATGCTGACGGAAAACTTGTTCGGAGATATCTTGTCTGACGAAGCGTCAGTGATTACCGGCTCGCTCGGCATGTTGGCGTCGGCGACGATCGGCGGAGCGGTGGACTTGTATGAACCGGTTCACGGTTCCGCGCCGGACATCGCCGGCCGCGGCATCGCTAATCCGCTTGGCGCGATTGCATCTGCGGCGATGCTCTTGCGCTACACGGCGCATTTGGAAGACGAAGCGAACGATATTGAAGGCGCGATTGCTGACGTGCTCGACGCCGGCTATCGCACCGTCGACATCGCACGTGGCGCAGCAGGCCAAACGGTGAGCACTGTAGAAATGGGCAAACTGGTAGCGGAGGCAGTTGCCGGTGTCGCGGACATGCGGCACGCTTATCATGCGGTCTAGAAAAGCGAACTTGGTACTTGGTGCTTTGTGCTTGGTGTTTAGCAAAGGTATGGCAGAACGTCTTCGGCTCAACTTGCAGTAAAGAACCAATTACAAAGCTCAAAGTACAAAGACCGTCTGCCTTTCTATGCCTCGTACACTCTTCGAAAAGGTTTGGGACGCGCATGTGGTTCGCTCAACCGAGGGCGAACCCGACTTGCTTTACATTGATCTTCATCTGGTCCACGAAGTCACTTCGCCGCAGGCATTCGACGGTCTGCGCGCCGCGGAACGAAAGGTCAGACGTCCCGATTTAACCGTGGCTACGATCGATCACAATGTTCCCACGACCGATCGTTCGCTCCCAATAACCGATGCAGTCGCCGCGAAACAGATCGAGACGTTGCGCTGTAACTGTGTCGACTTCGGAATCCAGCTCTTCGATATCAATTCAAACGAACAAGGCATCGTGCACGTAATCGGGCCGGAACTTGGGCTGACGCAGCCGGGGATGACCATCGTGTGTGGCGACAGTCACACCAGCACGCACGGAGCGTTTGGCGCGCTCGCATTTGGCATCGGCACCAGTGAAGTCGAACACGTTTTGGCGACGCAATGTCTCCCGCAGACCAAGCCGCGCACGATGTTGATTCAAACCCAAGGTCGATTGTCGGACGGTGTGACGTCAAAGGACCTGGCGCTGGGAATTATTGGGCAAATTGGCACTGACGGCGCCAGCGGTCACGTGATCGAATACGCCGGCGAAGCGGTGCGCGCCCTCTCGATGGAAGGCCGGATGACGCTCTGCAACATGAGCATCGAAGCCGGCGCACGCGCCGGAATGATCGCGCCAGATCAAACCACATTCGATTATTTGCAAGGCCGCCGATTCGCGCCGTCCGGTGATGCCTGGGCCGAAGCGTTGAAAAATTGGCGCGCGTTGCCGGCGGACGAAGGCGCTAGTTTTGATCGCATCGTCGAGATTGACGCCGCCGCTCTGGCGCCTTTCGTGACGTGGGGGACCAATCCAGGCATGGTCGTACCCATAACCGACAGCATTCCCGATCCTTCTGAGGTAAAAAGTGAAGCCGATCGCCAATCGTCAGAGCGCGCGCTCGAATACATGAACCTCAAGTCGCGCACGAAGATTTCCGATATTCCGATCGATCGCGTTTTCATCGGCTCATGCACGAACTCGCGGATCGAGGACTTGCGAGCGGCGGCGCGCGTCGTGAATGGATACCGCGTAAGTGAACGTGTGCGCGCGATGGTTGTGCCGGGATCGCAGAACGTGAAGCATGTCGCGGAACAGGAAGGCCTCGATCAAATCTTCCGCGCAGCAGGTTTTGAGTGGCGAGAGTCGGGCTGCTCGATGTGCCTGGGAATGAACCCGGATATCCTGCAACCCGGCGAGCGTTGCGCCTCGACTAGCAATCGAAACTTCGAAGGTCGCCAAGGCCGTGGCGGCCGAACGCATCTCGTCAGTCCGGCGATGGCGGCGGCGGCCGCGATTGCGGGGCATTTTGTCGATGTCAGAACCTGGAATTACAAATAAGCAATGAATCCATTTCGCATGCACACCGGCATCGCCGTTCCCCTCGATCGCGCGAACGTCGACACCGACCAGATCATTCCGAAACAATTCCTGAAGCGGGTCGAGCGCACAGGCTTTGGTCAATTCCTTTTTTACGACTGGCGCTTTCTGTCGAACGGCCAAACGAATCCTGAATTTCCGCTTAACGAACCGCGTTATCGCGGAGCGTCGATTCTGATCACGGGAAAGAATTTCGGCTGCGGCTCTTCGCGCGAACATGCGCCCTGGGCACTGGCGGATTTCGGCTTTCGCGCGATCATCGCGCCCTCATTTGCCGACATCTTCGCGAACAATTGCATGAAGAACGGTTTGTTGCCGGTAGTTTTGTCTGGAGAAGAAGTCGCCGAGTTAATGCGTCGTGCCGTCGAAATGGAAGGCTATGAAGTGACAGTTGATCTCGAGAACAAACGCGTCTCGGACAGTCGCGGCTTCTCTGCTCTGTTAGAGATTGGCGACTTTCAGCGTTACTGCCTGCTCGAAGGGTTCGATGATATCGCTCTCACCCTAAAGCACGAGGCTGACATTGCTCGATTTGAACAGCGGCGGTCAGACTGAATGAAAGCGAACACGTCAGAAGCTGGCGCGTGACGGCAACCTTTCGCAACGATTCCCCTCAAACAATCGAACAAACAGCCGCAGCCCGTCGTATATTTTCGCGCGGAGGTTTTCAAACGATGCGCGATCCAGTTCTTGCGGGCGTTCTTAGTCTCGTAATTCCGGGAGTGGGCCAGCTTTACAACGGCAGAATTCTCGCGGGGATTCTGTGGTTGATATTTACGCCTGGCTTCTGGATTGGCACGGGTGGAACGCTGGGCTGGATTTGCCACATTATCGCCGCCTACACCGCGTACTCGTACGCGAAAGAACATCCGGTGCGGGTGTAGTGACGCCCGCGGATGCTTCACAACTTCAGAAAATTTTCCAGAATAATTCGGCCGTGCGGATGATCTTCATCGAAGAGTTCGGGGTGGAACTGCACGCCGAACAACGGCCGGCTCGTGTGCTGCATCGCCTGAATCGTTGACGTCTCGTTGGTCGCGGTGCACACGAAATCGTTTGGCAGCTCTTTCACTTCGTCACAGTGAGACTCCCAAACTGTGACCGTCGTTGGGAGATCCTGAAAAATACCGTTGTCCGTCCGTAAATCCACCGCGCAATAACCCCGCTCCCGAAGGGCGCCGTCGTAGCCTTCGCCGGGCGCGATGCGTTTGATCAGGTCGACGCGCACGCCGTATGCGAGAGCAATCTGCTGTTGTCCGCCGCAGACGCCAAGGATCGGTTGCGCCGCGTTTTGAATCACATGAAAAACTCCGGCCAGGTCTTCGCGCGAATAACGATCCCAAGGGTGGCTTTGACCGCTGAGAAAAATATGCGACGGATTCATGGTCTTGACGTGCTCCGGAGAGATATTTTCGAAACGCTCCGTCACAATGCGAATGCCAGGATGCAGACGTTCAAGCGCCGAACGAATCTCGCGCGGACTCGAGCCGACGCCTTCGATTGTGTTGTCGATGATTAGGAGCATAAGAAAAGCTGTCAGCTATCAGTTATCGGCCATCAGCAACGGCGTTAGCGTTTCTTGCTAACCGCTGACGGCTGAGAGCTGACAGCTTTCTTCGGTTCCATCCCCAAACAAAACAACTTCCCATTGAACGCCCCGATGTAAATTCGCCCATCGAGTATCGCCGGTGTCGAATTAATGTTGTCGCCGATTTTCAATTCGGAAATCAGCTTGCCATCTTCCGCGTCCAGCACGTTAATCCAACCTCCTTTATCGCCAAACACGACGCGTCCGTCGATGACCGGAGACGTTCCCCAAATCGGGCCGTGAGCTTTGTACTTCCAAACCAGCTCGCCTTTGTCAGCCGTCAAGCAGTACAAGTAGTGATTGCTCCCGCCGATGTAAATGTTTCCGTTCACCAGGATAGGGCTGGCCCAAATTCCGATGTGTTCGCTCGCCGAATACAGACGCGCGCCGTCAGTCGCAAATTTCCACGCCAGCTCGCCGGTGTCGGCTTTGTAAGATCGCACGACGCCGTCCTCCGCCGCCGTGTAAACAAAGCCATTCGCGACCGCGGGAGTCGAATCCGAATCCGCGCCGATGCGTGCTTTCCAGATGGTGCTGCCGTCTGCCGGATTGATGCAGTAGAGGTCGCCGGCTTCGGTGCCGAGATAAACGCGCCCGTCCCGCATCGTGATGCTGCCTTCGACTGAACCCACCGGAACTTTGTAAACCAGCGACCCGTCGGACAGATTCAAGCAATAAAAATTCTTATCCTCTCCGCCAAAGTAAATGCGTCCATCGACAACAATGGTCGAGCCATCAACTTCGAAACCTGTTTCGTAATCCCAAATTAGTGAACCATCCTTCGGATTAATGCAATAGAGATGGTGATCGAGGCCGCTCGCCAGAACCTGGTCTGCAAGAATTACCGGCGTCGCTTTGAAGCTGTCTTTGCCCTTGAACTTCCAGATGATGCTGCCGTCTTCTTTGTTCAGGCAGTAGACATTGCCATCGGCCGAAGGAAAGTAGACGCGATCGTCTTTGATCGAAGGTTGACCGGGCCATGACGTGCCACCCCAGGGATCTTTGTGCAAGTGGCCGGTGATGAAATCCGTTTCGACTTCCCAAATGACTTTTAGCTCGCCGTCTTTCCAAGGTCCTGTGCCGAGGAAGTTTCGTTCGCCGTTTCCGAGCCACATCGGCACGGCCGTCGGCCGCTTGGGCTTTTCAATTCGTGGCTCGGCTTTGGTTTCGGATACGGCTTTGTCGCCGCAGCCGGCGAGCCCAGCGAGCGCGGCAAGACACAGGGCGACAATCCAAGGTCGAGAAAGCAATAGGGGAAAGTTTTGGATTGGCAAGAGAAAGAATCCTCGGGTTAATACCTGGCGTTTGGAGACCTACTTCAGTGGGCCTAGCCAGTCGCCATTGTAAACCACCTCGGCGCGGCCCGTCAGCACGACCTCGCCGTCGTCGCGCCACTCGATCGGAATAATGCCGCCGGGCGCATGCACGTCGACGACGCGATCTGTTTTTCCATTGATGACGGAAGCGACCACCGCGGCGCACGAACAGGTGCCCGAGCTTTCCGTTTCGCCGACGCCGCGTTCCCAGATGCGCTCTTCAATGTTGGCTCGGTTGCGCACACGAACAAAGATGACGTTCGTTCGCTCAGGAAATTGCGGATGCTTTTCGATCAAGGGCCCCAGCCGGCGCCAATCCACCTCATAAAATTCGTCAACAAAGATGCAGCAGTTGGGATTGCCCATTTGCAGCGCCGTCACGTTGAGCGTTTCATTTCCGACGATAAGCGGGTGGTTGATGACGGGTTCGAGCGGCTCGTCTAAGTTCATCGGAATTGAGCCCGCATCGAACTTTGGTTGGCCCAGTTCAGAGCGAAACAAAAACGAACCGGCCGAGCGACTGAGCAATTGATAGCGCTTGAGGCCATTGCGCGTTTGCAAGCGCAACTCATCATTCTTCCAAAGCTCGTGAAAGAAAAGATAGGCTGCGGCGCAACGCGTGCCGTTGCCGGACATGCCTGCTTCACTGCCATCTGGATTGAAAATGCGGACGTTGAAATCGGTGTTGCCGTCTGTTGCAGAGTTCACCACAGCAATCCCGTCTGCACCGGCGCCGTAGTGACGTTTACAGATGCGATGGGCGAAGCTGCCCAAGTCAGTGACTTCCTCGAGTTGTTCAGCTTCAAAGACGAGGTAATCGTTCCCGTAACCGTGGAATTTTGTGAAGCGCATTTTGGAGTGCGGCAATTGGCGGTTACAAATTATGGAGGCGACTCACCAAAAGCCTTCCGAAATCTCTGCGTCAGCATCGGTTCGATTCCCAACAGCCGTTCGTAAACCGTTAGCTGACCGCGATGATACATCTCGTGGGCGATCGCAAACGACATGAACGAAAGCTTTGTCATCTCTTTCCCATCGAAACGCTTCATGGTGTTCTTCATTTCGTCGGCGTGCTCGCGCAGTTGCGTTTCGGTTTCTTCCATGGCTGTCTCGAGCAGCTTGAGAATGCCGTCTTTCTCGGTCACCTTGCGAACGTTCGGCGCGTAGTCGTGGATGTTTTCCGCGAACGATTTTCGCATCAGGTTAGTGTCCGGTCTACATGCTTCACCGACCAGGAACTTCTGCGATTCGACGAGGTGCTGAAGCAGTTCCGCAACCGATCGCATTCCATCCGCGGCCTTAAATGAGAACTTATCGGCGGGAATTTGCGAAGCTTCGTCGATTAAACCAGCGCGAACTTCGCGCCAGCTTCCAATGATTGCTTCAACTGACATTGGGACTTCTCCTTGTCTCGACTTTTCCAACAGAGCAAGGGCTGGCAAGATGCCAGCGAACCGCAGGCAAGGATGCCTGCGCTCCCCTTACTGCGTCTTGCCAGCAAACGAGGCGAGCAAGACCGCGATCGCGTCGATCGAATCGCGTCGCACGGCGGCTGCGTCAGGATAGTTGTTCAGCATCATCGAAAACACCAGATGTTCGCCCGCGGCGGTTGTGACATAACCCGACAAAGACGCGACTGAACTGAGCGAGCCCGTCTTTGCGCGCACGTTGCCTTCAGCAGGCGTGCCGCGCATGCGCGTTCGCAAAGTGCCATCAACGCCCGCAATCGGCAGCGCCTCGCGGAACTGATCGAAGTACTTGTGCTTCGACATGTAGACAAGCAACTGCACAGTTGCGTCAGCCATAATCATGTCGTTGCGTGAAAGTCCGGAGCCGTCGTTTAAGTTCAATTCGTTGTCGCTAACACCTGCCTGGCGCAGGAAATTTCTAACCACTTCCAGTCCCAGATCCTCATCGTCTCGCGAGCGGCCGGTCTCGGCCGTTGGTTGTGGCTGAGTCTTGCCGAGGGTACGCAGAATAAGTTCCGTGTATTGATTCTGACTTGGCTTAAGCGTCTGCGCGGCGACGACGCCGAACGGCGGAGATTGAAGGCTCGCGATTTCGGTCGTGGCCAACCCCGCTGCTCCTGATGATTGCGTTGCGGGAACAATGCTTCCACCGGTTCGCCAGTTCACCGTTCTCACGCGACCTTCGATTTTGACTCCTCGCTTCACCAACGCATCACGCAGCATCGAAACAAATGCAAGCGCCGGATCCGGAATCGCCACGCCGCCAACGAAACCAGCGTCGCCCAGCGCCAGACTTCCGGAGAGCTCGAGCGTATTCGCGCCTAACCCGCGATAGATTCGCAAATCACTTCGCGAACCACGCGCGGCAGTCGTAGCGCGATTCAGAATCGTAACGAACGAGGCTGCCGGCGGGCCGGTCGTGAAAACGACTGGCGCGCCTACTCGGTCGCCGGGCTTCACGGTCAAGTCGATTGCATTGTCGTTGATTGACAGCGCGCTGACGGGCGCGCCGTACGACCACGTCAGGTCTTCCCATTCCCAACCGCTGCCCAACGGCGCGCCGTTGAAATAACTTTCGTCGCCGACGACATCGCCTTTCACGCGTTTCACTCCGGCAGCGACGATTCGGTCCGCCAGATCGTTGATGCCTTTGAAGTAATCGCCATTGTTGAATCGCGCGGCAATCGAAGGATCACCACGGCCATAGACAATCAGGTCGCCTTTGACTCTTCCGTCTTCCGGCTTCTCTTTCGCGTAAACAGATGTGACGAAGTGATATTCGGGAGTCAGTCGATCGAAAGCAGTGGCGACTGTGTAAAGTTTCATGTTCGATGCCGGCCGCACGAACTTGTTGGCGTTCTGCTCGTAAATCACGGCGCCGGTATCGAGCGACACGATCTTCACGGCGAAAAAGCCGGGCTCGAGTGCCGGTTGGCGCACAATCTGTTCAATTCGCGACTGTAATTCGGCGAGCGTGCGCGGCGCGTTGGGCGGAATAGAGGTCCCATCAGGCGCAGATGAGACGGTCGTAATTGTCCGCGGCCGCTGCGCATCCTGCGCGGATACGCGCGCTGCCGGCGCAAGCAGAAAAGTTAGGAGCAGAAAGATTGCAATACGCTTCGTCATGTCACTCAATCGACTCCAAAACCTCATCCATGGTAGCCGTGGCCGTGCCGAGTTTGCCAACGACAATCCCCGCCGCGTGATTCGCCAGCAACGCGGCTTCGGTCATTGATGCGCCTGCGGCGAGTGCGGCTGCCAAGGTCGCAACCACTGTGTCGCCGGCGCCGGTGACGTCGTAAACCTCGCGCGCGGCAGTTTGGACTTTCACCGGCTCGTTGTTGCTCTCGAACAACACCATGCCGCGATCGCCGCGAGTGATCAGCACTGCGTCACATGACAAGATCTCACGGATCCTGCCAGCCGCTGTTTGCAGCGCGGTGTCAGAATCATCCTCGAGCCCGGTCAGTCGTAATGCCTCGTGGTGGTTCGGCGTAACCAAAGTCGCCGGTCGATACCAATCGAAATTGCGAAGCTTCGGATCGATTAAGACCGGCATGTGACCATATGCTTCGGGCAATACCGCTTCAAGCACGCCGCGCGTGACGACTCCTTTGTCGTAGTCCGACACCACGAGCGCGTGAGCATTCGCTAGCGCGGCGCGCGCCACGGCAATGATTCGCTGTTCGATTTCGCTATTGACCGGCGTGCGGTTCTCGCGATCAGCGCGAACCACCATCTGATGTTGGGCGATGATGCGCGTTTTGATCGTCGTCGGCCGCCCGTCCGCGGCAATCAGGAATTCGTCCCTTTGGCCGGCGCTCTTCTCTTTCACGGACAGACGAATTCGATCGCCGGCGTAGTCATTGCCGACGATGCCGACCACGCAACCATTCGCGCCGAGCGTAAGCAGATTCGCCAGCACATTGGCCGCGCCGCCCAGGTGCGTTGACTCGCGCTTAACGTCCACCACCGGCACCGGCGCTTCGGGAGAAATCCGCGACACATCACCCCAAATGAACTCGTCAAGCATCACATCGCCGAGCACCACGATTTGGCGATCGCGCGCCGTGGCGAGTATTTCTTCAGCTCTTTTTTTGGTTATGGCCGCCAGAATTACTCCTCCCCAAGTTCGTTTGTGCTGGCCAGTATTCGATCGATGGCCGCGACGACCCGCTCAACCGGAACCCGCAGAATACATTCCGGTTTTTCGAACTCAGCGCAAAAATACCCGTGACACGGTTGGCATGGCAATTCTTCAAACACGATCTCGTTTGGTTGCGTTGTCCACGGCCGCCAATGATTGCGATTCGACGAGCCAAAGACGACAACGCATGGCGCGCCGGTGGCAGCGGCGATGTGCGCGATACCGCTATCATTGCCGACAAAGAGCCGCGCGCGCGAACCCAGTGCGGTGACCTCCGGCAAAGACAAATCATTCAGCACCACACATCGCGCCGACGACTTGTCAACCAATGTCTGCGCCGTTTGTTTCTCGTTCGGCGCAACGACCACAACGGGAACGAAACCTCGCGCGCTCAATTCTTCAGTTACGCGCGCAAAGTTTTCGATCGCCCATTGTTTCGTATCGAAGGCTGCCGTGGGATGAACCATCGCGACAGCTTCGCCTCCATGAAAACCGGCGGCGCGAAGTTTTTCTGTAACTGATATTGATGCGGATTCAGTAACCGCGAGCCGCGTCGCCGGCCGATCTGTGACCGGTACACCAGTCCAACCAATCAATCCTAATTGCTGTTCGACTGAATGCAGCGTCGATCTCTGCCAGATTTCCAAAGGCGAAGGAGCGATGTGATTGTGCAAACGCACGTACTGATAATTCTCAAAGCCAACGCGATGTTTCGCGCCCGTGGCGCGCGTTAGGAAAGTAGCAGTCGTGCCGCCGTGCAAGTTATAAACAACGTCGTAGCGAGCCGCGCGCAACTCACGAGCAACGCGCGCGCGTGCGGAAGTGCTGTCGCGGGGAATCGTGATTACACGGTCGATTAAATTCGACCCTTCCAGCACCGGCGCAACCCAATCCTCAAGCAGGATGTCGATTTGTGCTTCGGGCAGAAATCGCCGCAACGCGAACAGCGACGGCGTCGTTAGCACCGTATCGCCGATTGATCGCAGCCTCACGACCAGGACCCGGCGCACCGACATCCAGTCCCAGCGCGCAGGCCCGAGCGCCTGCGGTTTATTGCTCGCGCTGATGGCGGAGGACGCCAGATGACGAACGCTCGGCGACGCCTCAATTATTTCCCGCAGGCTGTTCATCTTCGACCGTCGCTTCGTCGATCAGCATCACCGGAATGTCGTCGCGAATCGGATAGACGCGCTTGCACTCGACACACTTCAAGCCGCTGCCATCCGCTTTGAGCTCAACCTTCGCGTGATCCGCGGGACAAACCAGAATCTCGAGTAATTGTTCGCTGATAGCCATGCCACTAGACCTCTCTGCAATTGATTTGCACGCGCGAAGCAAGCAAGCTTAGCAGCATTGCCGATTTTGTTGTAGCGCGTGTGATAAACTGCCGCCGTCTGGCGTACGGAGTCGAAGCTTCTGATGATTGAGGATTTTGGACAGCGAGTGCAGACCGCGTGGAACGGCTTGCGGCCGGCGACCCGCAGCCTGCTTGAGCGCGCCTGGAAATCGCCTTCATCGGCGACACCGGCCCGGGGCGGCGCGTACGATCCACGCACCGATCGCGAGTTGAGCGAGCTGCTGGCGGCACTCGATGAGCGCGCAGAGCGCACCGAATCTTTGCCGGACGAACCGACCAAGCGGGCGGTGCAACTTGCGGATGCGTGTGCGCAGATGCTCACCGCGCAAACGCAATCGGCGGAAGTTTTCGCGCAACTGATACAGCGCGCGCATTCGCACCGCGAGTACGGGCGCCTGGACGAATTGGCGAACGCGATGTCCCAGCGACTGGCGCCCAGCGAGCTGTGCGATCTCGCACGTTCTGGCAATGTCGTAGTGCGCGCCCTGGCCCATGAAGTGCTGGCCCAGGCGCCCACGTCGCTGCTCGCTGCTTTGCTTCACGATCCCGTCGATGCCGAGGTCGCGCGGGTCGTGCTCGAGCGCCAGGCGCACGAATTCGGATTTGAAGAAGCTAAACGACTGCTACGTCAGCTTGAGGATTTCGGCGCGTAACTCTCGCAAGCCGGACGGCACCCTGCCGCCAAAATCAGTCGCGAAATTTGTTGTTATTCAGCAGGACCGCTGCAATTGGGGCCGTGCAACGCCGGAATCTTCTGGCTGATGACGGGGTAGTTCGGCGCTTCGTCGATATTAATCTGCGTCCAGTGTTGATACTGCTCAGGCACGTTGTTATCGGCGAAGATCGCTTCGACGGGACATTCAGGAACGCATGCGTCGCAATCGATGCAGGTGTCAGCGTTGATGTAAAGACGATCCGGCAATTCGTGAAAAGCTTCGACGGGACAAACAGCAGCACAATCGGTGTACTTGCAATCAACGCACATTTCCACCACAACGTAGGTCATTCGGGCATGACTCCTTTCAACGAATGCAATTGTTTAATCTATCGTGATGATTGTCAACTGAAAAATTTATCGTAGCGCAAGTTGTTAACTTGCGAGCGCAAGCTAACAGCTTGCGTTGCATTATTATTTCGGCACGTACGTAAACCAAAAATAGATCACCTGGGCCACGCCGATCCAGAAACCAATGATCGCGCCGAACAGCTCGATTGTTTTCAAATGATGCTCCGCAACCATCAGCACAAGTTCTTCCAACTTGTCGAGCGGATATTCCGAAACTTTCTTTCGCACTAAGCCGCCCACATCAAACTCAGCGATAGCGGTGGGCAAACGTTCGCGCGCCGCCGCGGTAATTTTCTCGGTAAGTGCTGAACTCGCTTTCTCGATCGCGCCTTCAGGCATGTGATCGGCAAGCCGGCCAATCGGCGCGACCAGAAATCGCTCGATTTGCGAGCTGAGAATCGCATTGATTGTGCGCGCCGTGTCATCGCGTGCAAGTACAGTCAGCAGGCTGTTCGTGAGGAAGCTCTTCACGCGCGGCGCCGAATCCGGATTTAGCGTCTCCAGCAGCTCGCGCAAAGTCTGTGGCCGCAAACGCTCGACCGCGTCGGTCAAATAACCGGAAACGGATTTCGCCAGCTCCGGAGTGCGCGCCATCGCCACGAAGCGTGCGCCGGCTTCGCGCCGGATTGCTTCGAAACGCTCTGAAGAAACTTGTCCGACGAGCTCGCTTAACGGCCGCGACATGAAGTTGTCGACCGTAGCATTCAGAAAGATCGTCGCCTCGTTTGCGAATGCCGGACCGCGCAAGTACTCGTCAACGCGCCGCGGCATGGTTGCGTGAACCAGATCGTCGACTTCGCGATAGATGCGCTCGCGCGAAATGAAAATCTTTTTGAAGAACGAAAGATCGCGATAGTAGTCGTCCACTTCCCGCTTGATCAGGCCGCCAATCTGATTGCGCGTGGTGGGACTGGTGACAATGTCCGCGAGGTGGTCCGCGATCGGCTTCACCTGCTGAACGATTCGGTCCTTGACGAGCGCTACCGTCTCCGGCGTAAACATTTCAGCCAGCGTCGCATGCGTGCCGGCGAGATCGCCGAGGCGGTCACTGACAAACTGGCTCACGTTCCGTTCAAAGTTTTCGTCGTTGACCAGATCGTGAAATCGATCTTCCGCGAACTTCAGAATCTGCGCGAATGTTTGCTCGCTAACGGTTTCATTCAGACGTTGCTCAAGGACTTTATCAACCTGTCGATCGACAAATCTCTCAATCGCCTCCGAGGTCTGCTCGCTTTTCAAAACCGACGCAATGTGCTCCGCCAGCCGGTACTGCAAAGCCGCAATCGTGTCGAGCACCGGCGCGCGCGCGCCTGTAGGCAACGCTTCGATCAGCGAGGGATAGACGGTCGAGAGCAATTCCGTCGTGTACGAATTCACAAAGCCTTCGACTTTGCGGCCGAAGAATCCGGTCTCGAACAGAGCATTGAAGACCGTCTCCTGCGAAACGAGTTCATTGCCGACGGCATTTCCGATCGACTGCGCGAGCCGTTCGCGATGTCGCGGAATCATTCCCTGCGGCCAGACGGTAATGCCAAAAACCTTGACCGGCTGGTACGGATGAAACAGCATCCAAATCGCCAACCACGCCGCGCCGTAACCGTGCACCGTGGCGATCACGATGATGGCGATACTGATCAGAATTTTGAACGTGATCGGATCGATGGTCGTGTTCCTAGAAATTATTCGGGTGAAATGGGCGCTGATAGAACTCTCGATAAAGCCAGCCGAGCACGCGAATCTCGGCAGTGCAGAGCGTCTCAACCCAACAGTTAATCAGGAAATCCTCGCGCGCGGACGCGCTGGGAATCTTCTTCGACTCGCTCACTACCGATGCGCCACTCATTTCCAGCGTATACGCTTGCGCCAGTTCTTCGGTTGCCTTCGAGGCGGTATTGAGCGCATTCAAAAGCTGCGCAATCCATTGGTGCAAGGCTTCCTCGGTGGGGTTGTGCGCCACTGATTGAATGATGCCGATGGCCAGTCGATCCTCGGCACGGCTGAAATTGAAGACTTCTTCGCCGGCGTCGCGGCTTTGTTGCTGCTTCCACTGAAACAGCTCCTCAATTTTCGGATGTTTGATAACGGCGACGCGCTCGTCATAGTCCAGAAACCACTGAATCACGTCGGGAATGGAATCGTAGTCGATGCGGCCGGCCGAGTCGCGCAGCCGAACAGGCTCATTCGGTTTGGCGGAAGGCGTCATTAGCTGCTATTGAGGTCGAGGGAAAATGCGGCACGCGCTTCGCCGACGTGTTCACCGCGACGATTGGTGATCGGCGTCGGGGCGTACGACGCGAGCGAACTAATTTCGTTGTCGTGTAACACTCGAAGCTGGCGCAAGGCTTCGATGACCGCCGGCGGTCGCGCACGATGGTCATCGCCATCTTCAAGTTTCAGCGCGAACCCAATTCCTTCCGGCCACTCGTCACATGGCAAGACGCCCACGGTGTAGACGCCCTCAGCCCCAATCTTCGAAATCAGTTTGCCGCTTGCGGCTCTAATTAGCTCAGTGTCCAGGCGATCTTTCGAGCCGCCGACCATCTCTGGAAATCTGATCATCGCATTCACAACACGACGGGAAGCGTCTTTGACTGGTGCGTCGAAATCCGCCGGCGGGTGAACGAGTCGCGCATACATATGCGCCATCGCGCGCACCGGAATTCCGAAAACGGGCACGCCACAGCCGTCAACGCCAATCGCGACCGCTTCGGTCGGCACGTCGGAAAATTCCGAAACAGTGCGCAGGATGTGCTGTTGAACCGGATTGTCGAGTCGGTCGTAGTTCTCTGTCGGCGCGCCGAGATGCTTCGCCAACGCTAACATCCCCGCGTGCTTTCCGGAACAGTTGTTTTGCAGAACGCTGGGTGGCTGCTGGTTCCTGGCCAGTTCGCGTGCGACTTCCGCGCTGAACGGTTCGTGCACTCCGCACTTGAGCGCACCTGCGTCCAAACCAATTTTGTTTAGTATCGATTGGACCGTCTCCACATGAATTGCTTCGCCGCTGTGCGAGCCGCAAGCGATCGCAATCTCTTTTTCAGTTAAACCGAAACGGTCCGCGGCGCCTGAAGCGATTAGCGGAATTGCTTGGAAAGGTTTTCCGGACGAACGAATGAAAGTGACGGTTTCCGGCGCACCTAACGCGGTGATCGTTTTTCCTGCGCCATCAACCGCGATCAGATGGCCACGGTGAAGCGATTCGACAATCGGTCCGCGCCAGACTTCAACCAGACGCGCTGCGCAAAGTGCGTTGGAAATCACCGCAGCATCTTAACTGTTGCCGAGACAAAAAAGAAAAGCGGGATTGCTCCCGCTGAAAGATCGAAACTCACTTCCTAACTCGTTTAAATTACGTCAGACTTGATCCAGTTACTTCTCCTGTTTCGCCGCAGAATCCGCCGCAACCGCAGGAGTCGCGTTGGCAACAGCACGGCGTCGAGTTGCTATGGATTTCGCGCGCGCTGCCGGAAATGAAAGCACGGTGACCTTCACCGGCCGCCGGCCAAACTGCATCGCCTCGCGGCTTGACGGTGTCCAGATATCGATCTTGCGACCTCTAATTGCGCCGCCGGTGTCCGCCACAAGATACTCGCCGCTCCACGGCCCGGCTTCGAGCCGCACCCGCGTACCCAATGGCAGTATGCGCGGGTCGGCCGCAATCAGGCCTCGCGTTACATACTGGCCGCTGGCGGTTCGTCCGCGCAGGCTGTAAGCCGTCGCCGAGTACGTTGCGGACGGTCCCGCGGCGGTCGCTTGAGCAGCCTTTTCCGTCGAAGCCGATTCCGTCTCAGGTACCTGACCAGCCACTTCCAGGACCTGTTCCGGCGTTACCGCCCGTTTAGCGTCTTGGGTTTGAATGAAAGCTTGTGCGTAGGAAATTACTGAAAAGACGAGAAGCACACCTAAGGCGCTTCCCAAAATTGTGGATATCTTCATCAAGTCGGGCTCTCCTGTCCGAAGTTTTATGCCAACTTTTCAGCAGCGGGCGCGCGAGTCGGGACTATCGGACTCGACCTTCGACTAGGAGACTGAAGACGTTAAAGCCGAAGCTAGGGCTCAGGTTCCTCTGACGCTGCGCTGAAAAGACCAAATTCGTCAGTACGCTCGCACCAGCGGGCGATGACTTAAAGCTATTTAAAGCCGAAAAGACCAAAAAGAAAGCGAACCCGTTTTGCGCGAGGCTCGCTGATTGACGGGCAAAAGGCTAGCACAGCGATCCGGTGATGTCCAACGAACTGGGCGTCTGGGAGTGTACGATTTCATTGCAAAAAATTTTCCGCGGACTTGCGGCCAGAGGCCTCGAATTCAAGCTTCTGAGAATGGGAGAGGTTTTCCTATGCCTTTTCGAGCCCAGCGTATTTCTCGACCAGCTTTTTCTGGCCGTAGCCGGGAAAACTGACGGTCAACTTGGTTTGGTCGCCGGACCCCTCTCGGCGCAGAACCAAGCCCCTCCCGTACTTGGCGTGGCGAACATACGAGCCCGGCAAAGCGTCTGTCGCTGCGCCGCTCGGCTCAGATTTTCTGGAAGCGGCTGAGGCCGTTGGCGAGCGCTCCGGCTGGCCCAGGCGGGCGGCACGGTTCTTAAAAAAGTCGGCAATTGATTGGGCGCTGTCGTAGGTCTTGCCCTCGTACCGCGCTCGAGCTTTGGTCTCGCGGTGAGTGCTCAGTTGGCCGTCGTCTTCGACCGCGGTCGAGCCACGCGCGAATGACAGCCATGACCGGCCATGAGACAGATCGTGAATCAGCTCGAGAGGCATCTCGTTTAGAAACTGAGAAGGTTCCGACGCGAGTTCCTCGCCGTAGACGCGGCGCTTTACTGCATGCGTCACATACAGAAAGCGTTCAGCGCGCGTCATCGCCACGTAGCAAAGGCGACGCTCTTCCTCGATGTCAGACGAGTCGCTTAAGGAGCGAGAGTGCGGAAACAAGCCGTCCTCCAATCCGACAACGAACACGAGCGGGAACTCCAGACCCTTGGCCGAGTGCGCCGTCATCAACGTGACGGTCACGTCCGCCTTGTATTGATCGGTGTCCGCCACCAACGCGGAATGGTCGATGAAGTCGCGCAGGCCCTCCGCGCCCTGCTCGTCATAATCGACGGCGGCATTAACCAACTCCTGTAGGTTTTCGAGACGCGCCTCGGCCTCTTCGCTGTTCTCGGACTTCAAAGCGTTTTCGTATCCAGTGTCGAGGATAGCCGCTTTGACAAGATCGGAAACGGGCGAAGCAGATTCGATTGTCTGACCGTCTGAGCGCACTTCTGCGTCGCTGTCTTCGCCGTTCTGAATCACCGTCTGAACTTTCGCAGCGAGTCCATTAACGACACGCTGAAAATTTGCCAACGCGGCGACAGCGCGTGGCGACAACGCTCGCTCGTCCGCGATCAAATCCGAAATTGCTTGCCAGTGCGAAATCCCAAATTCGCGCGCGCGCGTCTCGATTTCATCGAGGGTCATCTTGCCGATGCCTCGTGGCGGCGTGTTTATGACACGTTGCAAAGCGATCGAGTCGTCCGGATTCATCGCCAGCTTCAAATACGCGATGATGTCGCGCACTTCCATTCGTTCGTAAAACGAAAAGCCGCCGACGATGTTGTATGAGAGGCCCGCGCGGCGCATCGCTTCTTCAAACACACGCGACTGCGAGTTCGTGCGATACAACACCGCGGCGCGTATGTCAGGATCGATGCGCAGGTGCTCTTCGATTTTCGCAGCGACGAACCGCGCTTCCGATTCCGCGTCCAGCGCCTGGTAATAACGGATCTTTTCCCCGGAGGGATTCTGCGTCCACAATGCTTTCTCTTTCCGCTCAACGTTGTGTTTGATAACACCACTCGCGAGGTCGAGGATGTTTTGCGTCGAACGATAGTTCTCTTCCAGACGAATGACTTTCGCCGACGGGAAATGCTCTTCGAATTTGAGAATGTTCGTGATGTCGGCGCCGCGCCAGCGGTAAATCGATTGGTCGGGATCGCCCACGACACAGATGTTCTGTTGCTTTTCCGTCAGCAGCCGAATCAAAGCGAACTGCAACTGGTTCGTGTCTTGATACTCGTCGACCAATAGATATCGGAACCGGTCGTTGTAGCGCTCCCGGACCTCAGGCACGTCGCGCAGCAGACGCACGGTCTTAATCAACAGATCGTCAAAGTCCAGGGCATTGTTCTTATGAAGACGCTCTTCGTAAAGCTGAAAGACTCGCGCGATCGATGCGCGGCGCTCATCAACGTACTGCGCCTTCGCCGAAAAAGCGTCAGCATCTTCGCCGCGATTCTTTGCGGCGCTGATCGCCGCCTGCACCGACCGCGGCGCGAGTTGCTTATCGTCCATCCCAAGATCGCGAATGCAGTTTCGCGTCAGGCGCACCGTGTCATCCTGATCGTAAATAGTGAACGACCGTGTATAGCCGGCGTTTAGCGCCTCAATGTCGCGACGCAGAATCCGCACGCATAGACTGTGAAAAGTCGAAATCAAAGGCGCGCTGCCGATCTCCAGGCCTTCGATAAGCCTGCTTACGCGATTGCGCATTTCTTCAGCCGCTTTGTTCGTGAATGTCACGGCGAGAATGTTCCGCGGCCACACACCCCGTTCAGCAATCAAGTAAGCGATGCGGTGCGCAATGACGCGTGTCTTGCCGGAGCCTGCGCCCGCCAAAATCAGCAGCGGCCCATCGCCGGTAGTGACTGCTTCGCGCTGCTGTGGATTGAGTTGCGAGAGAAAATCAGTCATGAAAATGTTTCGTCGAACATTTAAGCATACGATTGCTGGATACAGAACCCCGACTTGTCGGGGTAACGAGCGGGTTAAGAACTTACGTTTGAGCCATGATCCGGTCGCTACCGCTCCCGATTCTGACACAAACACGCGCGATCAGAATCCACGTCAATGTCGCTTGAAATATTGCACCGCGCGCTCGTGTTTCTTGGCCGCTTCTTTCGTATCGAACGTGCCCAGGTTGCGGCGCTTGCCGGTCTTCGGATCCTTCTTCCGCGAGTACAGACGGTATTTGCCTGACTTCAATTTTCTGATCATCTCTTTCGACATCCTTCCCCTCAATCACAGAGTTAGGCGAACGGCATTCCGCCTGGCTTCACAGTGGATTCTGTTTTTCTCTTGAATCTCTTACGACTTCGAGGGAAAATGCGCGCTGCTTATTTCGTAAGGGCCGCCCTGACGTTCTGATTCCGGCATTAATTAAGTTTTCTCTCTCGGGTTCACTAGCATTCTTGTCCCATGATCGGTCGCACCATCTCTCATTATCGAATTGTTGAAAAGCTCGGCGAGGGCGGCATGGGCGTCGTTTACATCGCCGAGGATACTTTGCTGGGCCGGCGGGTTGCATTCAAAACGCTGACGGCGCGCAGTGGTGACAACAAACAATTCCGCGCGCGGTTCCTGCGCGAAGCACGCGCGGTCTCGGCTCTCTCGCACCCGCACATCGCTCACATTTACGACTACGGCGAGACGGACGAAGGCGACCCCTACATCGTGATGGAGTTCATCAAGGGCGAGACTCTCAGCAACATGATGCACAAAGAGGCGCTCACGATTCCTCGATCGATTGAGATCATCAAGCAAGTGGCCGAAGCGCTCGGCGAAGCCCATCATCAAGGCATCATCCACCGCGACATCAAGCCTTCCAACGTGGCAATTAACGAACGCGGCAATGTGAAGGTACTCGACTTCGGTTTGGCTAAGCAGCTCGATCCCGGCCCGCTAAATCTCGTCGATCCCGAACAGCGGACATTGCTGAACACGCAGACGCGCGAGGGCATGATCGTCGGCACGCCGCTCTATTTGTCACCTGAGCAAGCGCTGGGCATCGACGTTGATGCCCGCAGCGATCTTTTTGCGTTGGGCAGCCTGCTTTACGAATGCATTGCGGGCAAGCCGGCCTTTGACAGCGGCAGTCCGGTGGAGATTTGTGCGCGAATTATCCGCGAAGATCCGCCGCCACCTTCACAATTCAATCCGGACGTGCCGAAAGAACTCAATGCAATAGTGCAGAAGGCGCTGGCGAAGAAACCTGATGCTCGCTATCAAACCGCAGAGCAAATGATCGGCGACTTGGAAAGCGCGCACTCAACCATCCTTGGTCTCGATCGCACGGTGACTCGGATGATTCCCCCCGGTCAGGGTACGCACCCGACGGGAGCTCTCGCCACGCTTTCCGACATTTTTCGGCGGCCGAGGTTGCCGATTGGTTATGTTGCGGGTGGGCTACTTCTACTGGCAGTTATCGGATTCGGTGTGTGGCGATTAACGAGGAAGACCGTCCACGTGCCGAAACCCGAGGCGCAGCGTCTGTACGATAAAGCCGTAGAGGCGATGCGCGAGAGTGCTTACTTTCGCGCCAGTAAAATTCTGGGACAAGCTGTTCAGGAGGACGATGAGTTTGCGTTAGCGCACGCCCGCCTTGCAGAGTGTTGGACTGAACTTGATTCCTCAGATAAAGCTCAGAGTGAACTCATTCGAACACTTACGCTCGTGCCCGACCCGTCTGTCTTGCCGCAAGTTGATTCCCTAAGGCTTCAAGCGGTCACAAAAACGGTGCAACGAGATTTCACTAAAGCTGTCGACGATTATCGCGCGCTAGTCTCTGCCGTGCCGGCTAACGAAAAGGCGTTTTCTCTTTTCGATTTGGGACGTGCATACGAAAGAAGCGAGCAACCCTCCAAGGCAATTGAAAGCTACCAGCAAGCAACGCAGTTGGATTCACGGCGCCCCGCTGCGTTCTTACGCCTCGGCGTCATGTTCGGACGAAGCGCAAAGTACGCGGAGGCTTACAGTGCTTTCGATCAGGCTTATAACCTGTTCGACACAGACACGAACATTGAAGGGGTAACCGAAGTATTGCTTCAACGTGGCGTCGTTCTCGGACTCCAGGGCAAGTCCTCTGAAGCGCGCGCCGCGTTGCTGCAAGCGCTCGAGAAATCAGCGGTACTCGAGAACAAGGACAAACGCATCAAAGTCTTGCTAAACCTGAGCAATACTGAGTTATTCGCCGGCAACGTCGATCAGGCACAGCAATATTCTAAACAAGGCGTCGACTTGGCGAAGGCGAATGGACTGGACAACCTGACGATGCAGGGACTGATCGATATTGGCAACTCATATCTCAATAAGGGTCAATTTGTTTTAGCCGAACAGAATTTTAATGAGGCCTTGCGACTCGCCGAGCTTTATAAAGGAGAGCGAAGCAGGTCGCGTGCGCTCTTGTCCATGGCAAGTCTCAGGTCACAACAAGGCGATATCACAGGAGCGCGGGACTTTTTTCAACGCGCGCTTCCTTTCTATGAAAGAGGAGGCTACCGCAAAGAAATCTTTCAAGCGTATGTAATCTTGGGTCGCGCCGAAGCCAGGGCGGGTGAATTCGATTCGGCGCGCCAGCGATTTGAACAACTCCTTCAATTGGCCCAACAAAGCGCAGATCAGCAATCAATTGCGCTGGCGGAAGAAGGCCTGGGGCGCGTGTTTCTTAATCAACGAAACTTTCCCCTCGCGCTAAAACATTATGAAGCGAGCCATGAGATTTATCGCTCCCTGAACGCGACTTTAAACGTTGGCTACACCGCCGTGAATCGCGCAGAAGCTTTATGGCAATTGGGTCGATATGAGGATGCATTGACAGCCTTGTCGGAAGCGCAGACGATCGCGGAACCGCGAGGTCGCGAACCTTTCAGAGATTTGCAAGCCGGAGTTCACCTAACGAAAGCGCGCCTCTTGTTAAGTCAACGGAAGCCAGGCGAAGCATTGGCCGAAGCGCAGAAGACGTTGGAGATTACTGGTGGTCAATCGAAGGCGGCGGCCATCGAAGTTGGATATCTGTCAGGTTTAGCAGAGAGCTTCACCGGCCGCGCTATGAACGGTCGAAAGCAATGCGAAGAAGCGTTGACACTGGCGCGCCAGCTCAACGACCCTCTTTTGTTATCAAACGCCTTGCTGGCGTCCGCCCAAGTTCGGCTACTGAGTGGAGACGGGCAAGCTGCGTTAACTGCCGCCTCGGAAGCGCGGCAACGATTCGCGACGTTCAAACAGGTCGAATCTATCTGGAGGGCATTAGCGCTTGAGGCAGTCGCAACCGACAAGGCTGGCGACACACAACGGGCATTGCAGTTGGCACAAGAGGCGTTATCCGGACTTTCACAACTCGAAGTCGAATGGGGATCGGCCGACCGTAACCAATACCTCACGCGCCCAGACTTGCAACAGTTACAAAGCGAACTTTACCGTTTAGCCCCTGCAAGTTAGCTGCCCAGCTCAGAGGCACTTTTCTTCTTATAGGAATCAAGTTTTGAACTCGGTGTGGACTTCGATCTCTCTCTTGCCGTTGCTTCCGGCGGGTATGTCTTCAGGCTCTCTCGGCCCGACTTTGATCTGCAAAATCTCGGTGTTCTGTCCGTGATGATGACCCCGACTTCCGGAGAAGTGTTGGTGGTTGAAGCGCACTCCCATCTTATCGCTCTGGTTTATGGCCACCGACCCCCCGCCGACACCTCGCCTATAAATAATCAGAACGGGCGTATTCTTATCGACATTCGCGAGGCGAACACCATTCACCAGCACATATTTCAGTTGCAGGATACTTGACTCATAAACGCCGTCGCGGCCTGGATAATCACCATCTGAGAAATCAATGTCGGCGAAAGGAGTTACCTTTTTCCTGTTTATCACCTTTCCGCCACCGCCGCCAACGTTGATCGGAGAGTCGCCCGGCTCCAACTTGCGTCCGCGTTTGGTCTTGGGCTTGAATCGCGTGTGAGCCACGATTTCGAAATGCCCGTTTGTAGGCAGAGGTCTTTCTACGCCATTAACCCAAAGCCTTGTGATCTCCGCCCTGTCGCTTTTATGCTTTTTGTCACCAACATCGTAAGGGAAATCACCTTGCGGAAAGGTAACGCCCATGTTTCCGCCTTCATTGATAATGATTCTCTTGGTGACTGTTGAGAGAAGGTAATCTATTTCGACACGGGAATTTGGGCCGGCGGGATAGTTGGTCCAGTGATTGGGCCTTCCCACACTTACCTTAAAAAGCTCCAGTAGCTCATTCTTATCGTAGGTGTCCCCTTCGAGAATGTAGTCGTTGTGTTCAAAGTAAATCTCACTAGACGGCGGCGTTAGATTCCGCGCGCGTTTCCCGCCCCCGCCCCCCACGTTAATTGGACTATCACCGTCTGACTTTCGCTTCTTTTTTCCTTCGACATTAGCGGCTGTCAACGAAAAAACTGGTAGCGCACCCAGTGCCAAACCGAGCTGCTTTCCAAAACGCCGGCGCGAAGTGTTCTTCATAGTCTTCTCCTAATGCGATTGGAATTAACTACCAGTAACTCACTTTCGTATTGTCCAACATTTTAGGCCTGCAGCTCTTTACCCGCTATGAAAGACGATCCGGCATCTTCCGTTGGAGAACTCGTGCCTCCAGTCGTCGGTCTCGATCATAATCACCCCCAGATAAGTACAGTGAAAGTAGTCGCCGGCGTAGTCGACGAAGTCACCGCCCGCGGGGAACTCGATTGTGAAAGGCCGAGATATGACGACTATCTCAACGTCATAACCCGGACCTCGAATGTCTGTGCAAGTAAGAAACACTCTTCTAATACGATTTATTTCCGGCACGTCAACAGGATTTCCATCGTCAAAAACCTCAATGCCGCTCAACGAGCCGCCCGGTAGACCATACTTTCGCCGATTCTTGGAGTCACGTTCCCACCTTTTTTGTGGGTCGTTGTTTTTTCGATCAAAGGTGATGTTGGCGTTACCAATTATGATCCGTCCAGCCCTCTTGGTTGTGAGCCCACCACCGCCCCCCACATTGATAGGAGAATCGCCATCGCGCGGTCGCCTTCGTTTTGCGGTCTTCTTAATGGTTTTTGCCTTTGTGTTTGTCTTGCCACTTTTACGGGTTATTGCCATGGCGTTCCTCCATTCTTATATACCCACGGTGCTTACCGACACTTCTCTGTTTCAACGCCGCGCCAGCCTATTCAAGTTCACC
>DASYTZ010000066.1:0-13831 GCA_036001745.1 Pyrinomonadaceae bacterium | reverse complement strand
AGCGTAAAGGCCGCCCAATAAAACGGCGCCTGCCATTGCTTCTCTTTCATTAACGAGATTTGCGCGGCGCGCAATGCTGCCGACGGTGGCAACTTCTCGACCAGCATGCCGCGATAAAAGCGGGCCATCAGCTCCGCCGTTGCCTGATCGTTAACGCTCCAAAGACTGACGACGACACGCGGCGCGCCGGCATACATGAAACCGCGAGTCAGACCGACCAAACCCTCGCCTCGAACTTCTTTGCCTAAGCCGGTCTGGCAAGCGCTCAACACCACAAGGTCGGCAGGCAGCTTCAGATTGTAGACTTCGTGCGCGCGCAGAAAGCCGTCCTGCGGATTTCCGTCTTCATCCACCAGCGATAACACAATGCCCGACAATTCAGGATGTACTGAGTCGAGGAATCCATGAGTGGCAAAGTGCACAAAGCGATAGTGAGAAAGCTCGTCGCTGGTAGCGGTTTGCCGGCTCGCATTGAAGTCGAGCGCCTGCTTGCTGGCGGATGCCGGCACCAGCGCGAGTATCTGTTTGGCTTCGTCACGCGTGGCCGGCAAACGTGGAATGCGCAATCCCGCGCCGCCGATTTGCGCGTCGCCGGCTGCGCGATCGAAACCTACGCCGCGGAATCTTTGCTTCGCTGCGTTGCTTCCGGACTGCGTAACTTTGACCGAAGATTTGACTCGTTCATCATCGCTCTCGAAGACGGGATCAGCCAGCAACGCAATAGACTTATCAAACGGCTTTCGATTCTTCATTTCAGTCCTCAGCACGGCGATCGTCGAGGCCGAGGGCAGCGTCACAATTTCGTGGTCGGCAAGCAATGGACGATAGCCAGTCTCTGTCGATTCAGCAGCGACAACTGGCAACGCTCCGAACGGAATGTATTGCAACGCGCCGTCGGCGACGATCAGCAAACGTTTGCCGTTGATCTGCGACGCTACGGGTCCAAGCAACATTGAAGTTAGTCGCCTCGCCACCGCTGGCACAGAAAGCTTGGTCTGGTCGATGGTTGGGCTCGGTTTCGCCGCGGGCTCTCTCTCCAGTTGTCGATTGCCTCCGCGCAATGCGTCGACAGAACCGCCCGACCACTTGTCGGCGCTCTTGAGCAGTTCGTACAGCTCGCGTGCTGCCGTCTCAATTTCTTCGCGCGCCGGCAGTTCGTAGCTGGTAACGGCGTTTGGCGTCACCATCCACAGATAACTTCGATCGACGCCGAGCGAATACTCAAGCAACACGGTGTCCGCATCGACGACTTGCATCTGCATTTCCGAAGCGGATAGCGGTCGTGGTTGGGTAAGCGCGGCATAGTTTGGACTCTTGGTTCTGATTTCCGATTCAACCTGTTGCAAGTCAGTCGTCAGCTTTTGCACTTCCTGGGCGATGGCGGCGGCCTGTTGCTCGCTGGGTTTGGCGGACAGCAATTTCATTTGTTCCTGGGCTTTCGCATTCAAGGCTCTTTGCAGCGCGCGCTCGCGTTCAAGCAGTTGCGGCTCCACGCCCTGACGAACATCAGCCCTGGCCTCCGCCAACATTTCGAGCAAAGCGCGCGCCCGACGTTGCTCACTGGCTTGCAGGGCCAGGCCGTCGTAGCCGTCGGCAGGATGCTGTTTGTGCAGATACATCAGAATCGCGATGTAAAGATCGAAGTATTTCTGCACTGTCGCAAAGTATGATGAACGCAGTTCATCGCCAGTAATCTTTGTGCGCAACGATTCAACGATCGCCACTGCATCTTTGATCGGCGGCAGCGCCTCAGCCACGCGGCCACGTTCCTGTTCAGTGAACGCGATGTTGTAGAGAGCGAGAGCTTCGCCGCTGCGATTGCGTATCGCACGATTCAGATTCAGCGCCTGTTCGTAAAATGTCAGTGCCTTATCGTGCTGGCCCATGTCAGCGTAAACCAAACCCATGTTGTTGAGCGCGGTGGCTTCCGCTGCACCACGGCCGAGTGAGCGAAAAATTTGCAAAGCGGCCTCGTCACGTTGCAACGCGGCGGTAAGTTCTCCGAGCGCGGCATAAACTCGACCAACGTTCGCAAGCCCAATCGCTTCCTGGGCCCGATCTCCCAAGCCACGTGCTATCGGCAAAGACTGGTTGTAAAAATCGATGGCCTTTTGGCGGTCTTCCAAATCTTCGTACGCCGACCCGATGTTGTTGAGCGTGATGCTCTCGCCTCGACGCGCGCCGATTGCTCGCTGGATTATCAGCGCCTGGTTGTAGTAATCGAGCGCACGCGCCGGGTCGCCGAACGTCCAGTAGAAGACTCCGATGTTCGAAAGCGTAGTTGCCTCGCCGGAACGATTCCCTATATCGCGGCGGAGTTGTAATGACTGGTTGAAAAGATCAAGGGCTTTCTGCGCCTCTCCCAAGTCCTGATTAAGCAGTGCGATTTCGTTGAGGACGGCGCCCTCACCGCCGCGATCCCCGATCGCGCGGTCGATTTTCAGTGCCTGATCAAAATGCTCCCGCGCCTTTTCCGGATCGCCCGCCGAGCGATAAAAGCTTCCCATTATCATTAGCGACCCGGCCTCACCAGCACGGTCGCTAATCTGTCGTTGAATTGACAGAGCCTGATTGTAGTTTTCCAAAGCCTTCTGCGTTTCGCCGCTCCGTTCGAGCATGCAGCCGACATTGGTAAGCGCCGTTGCTTCTTTCTCGCGATCCCCAACCGCCTGATGAATCGCGAGTGCTTGTTTGTAATATTCAAGCGCGCGTTCATCGTCGCCCAGATTGCTGTAGACCGAGCCGATGTTGTTGAGCGAGACCGCTTCGCCCGCGCGATCGTTGGCTGCGCGGCGTAACGTCAGTGATTGGTTGTAGAAATCGAGCGCTTCCCGATTCTCTCCCAGGTCTTCACGTACCGAACCGATGTTGCTTAACGTCGTGGCCTCTGCGGCCGGATCTTTTACTGCGCGTTGGATTGCCAGCGCTTGATTGTAAAAATCCAGGGCTTTCCGTTTGTCGCCCGTGCTGCTGTAGACCAATCCGATGTTCGACAGCGTGATCGCTTCACCGGCCCGGTCTCCGACCGCGTGGCGCAGATCGAGCGCTTGACTGAACGTTGCCAGTGCCTTCTCAGGCTCGCCCAGCATCCGCTGAATCTCGCCGATGTTGTTGAGCACGGCGCCTTCACCACTGCGATCGCCCACGCCCCGCAGAAGCGCCAGCGACTCCTGGTACATTTCGAGAGCTTTCTTTTTGTCACCGGACCGAAGAAAAACGGACGCGATGTTGTTCAAGGTGATCGCTTCGCCGGCTTTGTCACCGACGGCGCGACGCAGCGGCAGCGCTTGATTGTAGAAGTCGAGGGCCTTTTGGTTCTCGCCTGTCGAGTAATAAACCTCGCCGATATTCGAGAGTGTATTTGCCTCGTTGCGCCGATCGCCGACCGCACGCAATATCGCGAGCGCCTGATTGTAAAAGTCGAGGGCCTTCTGTTTTTCGCCGGTGGATGAATAAACGATTCCAATGTTTCCGAGGGTGATCGCTTCGCTGCCCCGGTTGCCAATTGCGCGTTGGATCGCGAGTGCTTGAGTGAAATAGTCCAACGCTTTGACGTTGTCGCCGAGAGAGCGGTAGGCGTCGCCAAGGTTCGACAAAACAATGCCCTCCAGGGCACGATCCGCGACCTTGCGCGTCAACGGAAGCGCCTGGTTGTAATAGTCCAAGGCCTTGGTTCGGTCTCCCAGAACATTCCAGGCATTGCCGAGATTTCCAAGCGTCGCCGCCTCGCCATCGGCATCGCCGAGCTCGCGCCGAATCGGCAGAGCCTGATTGAAGTAGTCGATCGCCTTTCGCGGCTCTCCAATTTCAATCAGCACCTTGCCGATATTCGAAAGCAGCGCACCCTCACCGGCGCGCTCGTGCAGCTCGCGAAAAATTTGAAGCGATTGATTGCTGAACTCCAGCGCCTTTTGCTTGTCTCCGAGGTTGTCATAAGCGTTCGCGATATTCGCGAGCGCATTCGCTTCGGCGGAACGATCGCCGGCGGCGCGGATCAACGGTAAGGCTTGTTGAAGATGCGCGAGCGCTGCCGAGTTTTCGCTGAGAGCACTTTCGGCAGCGGCCAGCATCGTCAGCGATGCCGCTTCGGCCCAGCCATTACCGGAAGCATGAAACATTTGTGCAGCCTGTTTGAATTTTTCCGCTGCGCCGCGCACCGATTCCGCTGTGCCTTGCGCGAGCAATTGCTTACCGGCCAGGAATACTTTGACGGCTTCGTCGTCTTGAGTTGTTATTCGATTGATTGCGCGCGCATACCCCGGAAGGTTGACGTAGGCGCAGCAAGTGAAGAGCAGGATTAATCCAATGGACAACTGCCGCATCGATGCAAGCTGCCTAAGCTTGATTTTATTTTGCCTGGACATGGCGGGGATTCCAGTGCCAGTGGACTAACGATCAGAGCTTTTCGATCTTGGCTCGCGTTGCCGGGGTGAATTGAAAATTGTCGAGAAAAAGTTTCTTTGCTGCTTCGGTCTCGTCGATCTTCCAGGTCTTGTCCTCGTAGACTACATGGTACGTCGTAACACCGGATTCGACAGTGGCTTCCTGATCACTGAAAAAGGTTAATTTGCCGTTCGATTGCGCGCGCGCCCGCTGTTCCATCTCGTCCTTTGACAGATTGGCCCATTGGGTGGCGCCCTGCTTGAATGTTGTCTCCATGAACTTATCGGCCGTGTCCAATTTGTTTTCGCTCAACATCGCGGCATAATCGGGCACCTCTCTAAAGCCTTCGAAAATCAACCGATAAAGTTCTACAGTCCGACCCGCCATGCGAGCGCGATAGAGCTTTGCATCTCCGGTGAGAGTAGCCAGAGTGCTCTCATAGACCGCCGCGCGGATCAAAGGCTCTGCGGCTGCTCTCGAGTCTTGCGACGCTTGACGCGGCATCGCGTGCAACACAGACGCAAACACGAAGGCGAAAAACAGAATAAGTGGGAAACGGTTTCTCATTGTCGTCGTCCTTTCTGGGTGCTGACGGATTGAGCAGTTGAAGTGTCGGGATAATTATTTCTTGATCAAATGATCGAGCTTGGTCGCCAATTCCGGATTCAGTTTTGAAACGAGCTTTTGTTGCTCCACGGCTTCGCTCCGCTTGCCGAGCTGCAAATATGCAACGCCCAGGTTGTAGTGCGCTTCAGCGTACTCGGGTTTGAGTTGAATTGCAGCATTGAACTGTTCGGCCGCTTCCGAGATTTCGTTCATTCCGACATGCGTGAGACCAAGGTTGTAATGCGGCTTCGATAATGTTGGATCGAGCTTCAGCGCCTGCTCGTATGCCGCTGCGGCCTTGGCGTATTGCGCCAAATCAAAGTGAGCATTACCCATATTGTAATACGCAAGAATTTTCGAGCCGTCTTTGGTCGCGAGTTCAATTGCTTTCTGAAATTCTGCGATGGCGTCTTCCAGTTTGCCGGTTTCGGTGAGCGTAAGCGCCAAAAGGTAGTGCGACTCGTATGAGCCGGGTGATTCCTTGACGGCTTCCTTGAGCTCCGGGACGGCGGCCGCGTGCCTGCCGGCGCGGTATTCCGTTTCACCTTTCGAGAGATGGCTGGCCCTGCCAGGATCGATGCCGCCACGAGTCTGAACGATCGGCGTTAGCCCAATCGAAGGCTCGCGCGGAGCGTATGGCTCCAACGGCGAAGGCTTCTGAACTGACTTCTGCTGGTTGGAAGGCGGTGATTGCAAAACCTGCCCGCCTGCACTCTGAGCCCGTATGTTGGTCGCAAGAACGAGCACAGTGAGGGTGACGAACAACCATGAGAGCGAAACTCGATAAACGGATCTAGCTGATGTCTGCTGCATAAATCTAAAGAATCCGAGACGGAGGCGCGCCGGCCGAAATTTCATTCGGTTAAGGTTTGCCTGCGACCACACCGACAACCATAGGATTCGCTTCCAGCTCGCGCCGGTAGAAGACTCGCGGGCGCTGAATATTGTCTTGGGCGTTCTTGTCCCGGTCGAATTGTCTCGGTTGGCTTCCATCGCCGCCGAATACTACATATCTCCCGCGGCCGCGCAGCGCGTCCGCAGAATTCTGCTCCTGCATCTTCGGCACTTCGTCCGTCGCAAAGTTAAGCCACTCGCGAATATCAATCGCGCCGTTCTTGGGTTCGCGATCGGCGCTTCCTTTTTTCAATCCTTCTTCGACCAGTGCGTAAGTCAGAAATCCGTGCCCGAACTTTGCCGCTTCCTGCGCGGCTTGATAGCTTTGCGCCGCGGTCAGCACGTACATGCCTTTCTCGTATGCAAGCTGCGCCAGTCCTTTCGAGTTCATCGGCCCACGTCGTTTTTCTTCAGCCTCCAAAGCCTGGCCGCTGTTGCACGCATCAATTACCAGCAGAAGCTGCCCAGCGTCAATGCCTTCGAATAGTTTTTCCAGTTCGCGATCTGAAATACTGTGCGCCAGGATGGTTTGCAATCCTGTTTCACTCAGTTTTTCGCGCGGCCCATCGTAACCGAGGTCGTGCGGAATGAGATAGAACTGATTGCCCCGCGCCGTCCCGTGACCGGCGAAGAAAACAATGACGGCATCTTCGGGCTGCACCTGCTTTGCCAGTTCGGCGAGTTTCTGCGCGATATTCGCTTTCGTCGCCTGATCATCTGACAGCGGGATGACTTCAACTTTGGTGTAACGCTTCAACGATTCCTGCTGTCGTTTGATCTCCGTCGCAAAATCTTCCGCATCAGCGACCGCGTATTTCAAGTTGTAATTCGGATTCGCGTAATTGTTTACGCCGATCGCCAGAACGTAAGCTGTTCCTTGCCGCTTCAAACTGTCGGCGCCAGTAACTGTCAACTCGGCGTCACTGCTCTTGATGTTGTCGTGATTGAAGGCGTAAGCAGTGAATTTATTTTCACCCGCGACAATGGGAACTGTCGCGTCCAGCGTGACGCTACTTTGGCTCTTCAGGACATCACCACGCCAAACTTTCACAAGCGAGCCGTTGCGAAAGAGACGCACGTCCTGCGCGCCGCTGCCTTGCTTGTGGTCTTTGTCGGCTGCCAACTCCGAAACATCAATCTTCACCTTCAGCTTGCGGTCATTGAGGTTCTGGTTAGACTGAGAATCAGCGACGGTTAATTTCAATTGTGGCTGGCGGCGATCTTTCTGTGATATGTCGGACGGCGCTTTTGGACGCTTACCGGCAAAGATGTCAGAGAGGAGGTTGGGATAATAGAATTCGTTGAAGAACGCTTCGACGGGCGCATGGTCGAACGTGTTGTTGTTGAATCGCCAGATGATCTTGTTCCACGCGCTGGGCGAACCATCAAAGAGTCCGTTAGGGGCGGCCACGACCCAATCCTTGTCGATTGAAATCAAACTACCGAGCTGTTGTCCTGTCGAAGGATCCCACAGTCCGATTGTGTGGTCCCAGCTCGCGCTTGCCAATGTCTTTCCGTCAGGGCTAAAGGCTACTGAATAAACCATAGACGTATGCCCTGATAACACTTGCAATTCACGCCCTGTGGCGACATCCCACAGCCTTATTGTATGGTCGTAGCTTCCGCTCGCAAGTACTTTCCCATCCGGGCTGAAGGCGACTGAATGGACAGTGTTCGCGTGTCTGGATAGGGTTAGTAATTCTTTGCCTGTGGCTACGTCCCACAGCTTGACGGTTTTATCCTCGCTTCCACTGGCAAGTACCTTTCCATCCGGACTGAAGGCGAGTGAAAAGACACTAGGTGCTGATAAGGTTCGCAATTCTTTGCCTGTGCTTACCTCCCGCAGCCTGATAGTGTTATTCAGGTTGCTGCTTGCTAGAATCTTTCCATCCGGGCTGAAGGCGATTGAAGTGACGGCGGCGTCTGATAGAGTTTGCAACTCCCTGCCCGTTGCGACGTCCCATAGCTTGATTTCAGTGAGACTCCCGCTTGCGAGAGTGTTTCCATCCGGGCTGAAGGCGACTGAACTGACGATGGACATGTGTCCTAATAAGGTTCGCAATTCTGTTCCCGTGTTTACCTCCCAAAGCTTGATGGCTGTATCCTCGCTTTTGCTGGCAAGGATCTTCCCATCCGGGCTGAAGGCGACTAAAAAGAAAAGATTTGTCTGTGCTGGTAAGGTTCGCAATTCGCGGGCTGCGACCAGGTCCCAGAGCTTGATGCTGGTGTCCTCGCTTCCGCTGGCAAGGATCTTCCCATCCGGGCTGAAGGCGACCGAGGCAACTGCGTTGGTATGTCCTGAGAGAGTTCGCAACTTTCTGCCCGTGGCCATGTCCCACAGCCCGATATCACCGCCGCTGGCAAGTGTTTTCCAATCTGGGCTGAACGTGACTGAACTGACACTAAGTCCCGATAAGGTTCGCAGTTCTTTGCCTGTTGCCACGTCCCAGAACTTGATCATCGTAGGTAGCAAGCTCACGCTTGCTAATGTTTTTCCATCTGGGCTAAAGGCAACTGAATAGATATCGTTCGTATGTCCCGATAAAGTTACTAATTCTTTGCCTTTAGCTACGTCCCAAAGCGTGACTGTCTTATCATCGCTCCCACTCGCAAGCATCTTTCCGTCCGGGCTGAAGGCTATCGAATTGACGCCGGACGAATGGCCTGATAGGCTTCGCAACTCTGTGCCTGAGGTTACTTCCCACAACTTGATGGTTGCATCCTCGCTTCCCGCAAGGATCTTCCCATCCGGGCTGAAGGCGACTGAGCAACCGAGATAGTCTGACACGGTTCGCAACTCTCTGCCGGTAGCCACGTCCCACAGTTTGATCGTGTTGTCCGCACCGCCACTCGCGAGTATTTTTCCGTCTGGGCTGAAAGCGACTGAAAGAACAGCGTTTGTATGTCCTGACAAGGTTCGCAATTCTTTACCCTTGGCCGCGTCCCACAGCTTGATCGTAGTGTCCCCACTTCCACTTGCAAGTATCTTCCCATCGGGGCCGAAGGCCACTGAATCTACAGGACCTGTATGTCCTGATAAGGTTCGCAATTCTCTGTCGGCGGTTGCGTCCCACAGCTTGACTGTCGAGTCGTAGCCTCCGCTGGCAAGAATCTTCCCATCCGGGCTGAAGGCGACAGAATTGACAATGGATGCATGTCCGGTCTGCACAACTAACTCAGGCTTCTGCGCCGCTGACAGTTCAGCAGCAAATAGAACTAAGGGCAGGCAATACGCAAGCGTGAGGGATGGTTTCATTCGTGTTACTCGGGGTGGTCTTGCTCAAGAGATGGAAAGTCTTTTCGGCTCTCCCAGCTAAAGATCCAATCCCGCGCTGGCAGAATCAGCTGACAGTCCGATAACTGGGAGAGCGAAGTAAGTACGATAACTTCCTGAGCTGGCAATGCCGTTATTCTTAAGCCGGCGCAAATCCCGGTGGCAGCGCGTCAGGTTCACCGGCGCCGGCGCCACCATCGCCGCGCGTGCGCAGTAAGTCGGGATTGATGTTCTTCAGCTCGTAGAGAGTCTTGTAAATTCCTTCGCTCGCCAGCAGATCTTTGTGCGTGCCGGTTTGAACGGCGCGGCCTTTGTCGATCACGATGATGCGATCGGAGACGCCGGCCACGAAATTCATGTCGTGGCTGATGATGATGCAGGTGCGGCGATTCTTTGGATCTTGCGCGTACTCGCGAATCACGCCCACCAGGCGATTCACCTGCTCGGCGTCGAGGTTTTCAGTCGGCTCATCCAGCAGCAGCACTTCAGGTTTGCGAATTAGGCAGCGCGCCAACGCAATCAGACGCTTCTGTCCGCCGGAAGGCACCTGCACGTCGACTGTGCAGTCGTAGCCATTGGGAATCTGATTCACGATCACATCGTGAATGTGCGCCAGCTTGCACGCTTCTTCGATCTCCGCTTGGCCGGCACTTACTTTTCCGAGCCGCACGTTTTCGCGAATCGTGTCTTTGAGGAAGAACGGAAACTGCGAGAGCTTGGAGACTTGCTCGCGCAGCGAAGCGAGAGTGACGTCCGAAATGTCCTGCCCGCCGATCGTGATCGTGCCTTTCTCCTGCTCGAGGAAGCGCAGCAGAAGGTTCATGATCGTTGATTTGCCGCAGCCGATGGCACCGACGAACGCTACGGTTTCCCCTTCGCGAATATCGAACGATATGCCGTTGAGCACTTTCTGAAACGGCGAGTAGCCGAACACGACGTTGTCGAAGACGATGTCGCCGTGCACTTCGCCGAGCGGCTTGGCATTTGGCTTCTCCATCACCGTCGGCTGCGTGTCGAGCAATTCGTACGTCGCGACGATACCGGGCACGAGGGACTTGTAGGTGCTGTAAGAAGTGATGACGCGTTGCACCGGCGCAAACATCGCTGGAATGAACCCGGAAAAGACAATCAGTTCTTTCAAGCCGAGGCCGAACTGTACGCCGTACTTGATACCAACCAACAGCACGAGGGCGGTGCTGAGCGCGACGTAAATCAGAGAGTTGCTGTTGCTCAGGTGCATCCACATGAACAGCCGCGCGGTCTGATTGGCCGTCTCGTTCGCCAGCTTCGCGAAACGGTTGCTGCGTTTTTCCTGCGCATTGAAAACTTGAATGTCGGCCATGCCGCTGAGCGATTCGTTCAGCTCGGAGTTCAGATCGCGCGAGACTTCCATACTTTGCTTGGCCGCATCCTGCAGCTTGTTCATCGTGATGCGGAACAGCCAGAAGGCCACGGGTCCGAGCGCGAACGCGACCAGGGTCATCTGCCAGCTCATGCCGAACAGATAAACGAGCGCGGTGATCAGAACGAACACGTCAAGGATCGGCGTCATCAGCACCTGCGTGATCAGCTTCTGCACATTTTGTGATTCGTTCAGCACACGCTGCATCAGCGCGCCGGTCTTGCCGCCGGTGAAGAAGTCCAGGGATAACGTTTGCAGATGGTCATAAACGCGCCCCTGAATCTCAGCGACAACTTTTTGCTCAAGGTTCGACATCGTCCACATCTGGACAAAGCGGAGCACGGCGGCGCCGATCGTCGCGACGGCCCAGATGATGAAAATCGTGGTGAACGTGAGCGGCGTCGCGAGCCAACTGCGAATGCCAGCCAACGGGGATAGTAAGCCTTCTCCCGAGGGCGCTGCTTTGTAAAGCGAGTCGGTCATCGTCCAGACATTCGCGATTCCGCCGACTTCTCCTGCTCTGCCTAGAATCTGCACAAGCGGACCGAATGAAGCGCTAACAACGAACGGCATCAGCGCACCGATTAATGTGAGCACGGCGGAAAACGCGACCGCGCTTTTGTGTGTGCTGAGAAGTCTCAAAGAACGCTTGATGTACGGACGCGCGCTGAGGACCTTTGGCTTCGGCATCATTTCGGGTGGAACCGCGCCGCCCTGCGGCATGGTGCCACTGGGAGGTAATGCTGAGCCGGGAGCGGCTTTCATCATTCCCCCACCTTGCGGTATCTGACCTGGTGGCGGCATCGGCCCGCCGGGAGGAACTGCGCCGGGAGGCATCGGATTCCCTGGCATTTGACCGGGTGGTATTTCGTCTTCGGTTCGGTTCGCTTGCGCGGGCGCAGCCGCACCTGCGACCGGCATCATGCCGGATGGTATTTGGGGGTCTCGTTTTTCTGACATAGCTTTATGGCGTTCGCGACTAAATGAATTGGAAGAGATCGTTTTCGCAAACGCAGCGTCGGGACGAGCTCGTCTGCGAAAACGGCGAGATTATACAGATAGGTGGAATGACTGAGAAGCCATTCCACCTCAAAATCAAAGAATCCGATCTTCGCGGCGACGCTTATGGGCAGCTCTGCCAGCAATACTGGTATCTGTAGTACCAGCGATGCCCGAGGTGAATCCAGCAAATGCAGATGTTGCTGTAAGCCTGCACGTCTGCTTTGTCGAGTTCGACACCGCCAGCGATCTCTTCGCCCTCGGCTAGGCGATCTTTTCCTTCCTCGTAAGAAGTCTGCTTGGCTTCGAGAGCTTCGTATTTCGAAAGTTCAGCATCGGGGACATCGTAGACTTTCGCCGATTCCCCTTTTTTCGGCAGGGTAGTTACTAACGGCATAGCAGCTTTTCTCCTTTATTCTTTTATTCTTTTTTTGAGCGGCGAATAGGTGTGCCGCGCGATAACGCCGAAAGATGAAATTGTCTTGCGAGCTACTGGGCCGTCCGCGCAAAAGACGATTAGAAGTTCGCGGCTCGACGAAGCCATGACCTCGGCGAGCGCGAACTCCCAATCGGTAATGGTTTCAATGTTACGGTTACGGGCAATCCTGCCAGCAGTACTGGTACCTGTAATACAGGACGCCGCGCCACCAGAAGTAGCAAATGCAGATGTCGCTGTAGGCCTGCACATCTGCTTTGTCGAGGTCCACGCCCGCGCTGAGTTCTTTACCGCCGGCGATCTTGTCCTTCGCTTCGTCGTAGGTGGCCTTGGTGCCCTCTACGGCCTCATATTTCGCCAGATCGGCATCGGGAATGTCATAGACCTTCGCTTGTTGCCCTTTCTCGGGCATGGTGCTTACGAGAGCCATAAACTTTCGTGTTCTCCTTTCAAGATGCGGGGACTAGCCCCTTTTGTGTTGATTCAATGTCGCTTTCTCAACGCCAAGTCACGTTTGCCTTGGCAGCGAAAGAGAGAATCCCAAACGCTGACTTTGTTAGCAGATGCGCTTTCGGTTCTCGATCGCCTAAGACGGAGTGCCGGTCCAGTTTTGCGGAAGTGGAAAAACGATTTCCGCAAGGGCCGTCGGTACGGCCACCCACCGGTATGCAATTCCGGCCCAACCGCAGGAAATCGCCCCTGACAGCGACGTATGACGCGTTAAAAACAGGAGATTGCGGTTTGAGCGCGGGCATCCTACCAGCAACGGCGAAGATTTACAATCCGATTTTTTGCTCGCATTTTCGAGAAATCGCAGGGTGAGGCGCTGGTTCGGTTAACGGAGTACCTCGGCCAATGTTCGCGTGAAGTTTTCATCATCCGGCGAGAAGCCGAATGCTCGAACAGTCCCGACGCGATCTATCAATGCCAGCATTGGCAAAGCCGTTGCTCCGTAGGCTGACTGGAGACTTTCGTCTTCAGAAACGCCGACGGGAAATTCTATGTTGTGCCGACCAGTGAATTCTCGAATCAGCGTTAGCTCCTGTCCCTGAGCCTCGGCGGTTCCGCCGTAGGCCATGAAGTATCTCGTCAATGCCAACACGTTCAGGCCGTCGGCCGAATGGCGCGCGTGCAACTCTTTGATTTTTGGAAACAATTGCTCGCATGGCTTGCACCACGTGGCCCAGAATTCAAGCAAAACGACCTGGCCTTTCAAATCGGCTAGCGTCAGCGGATTGGTATTCAGCCACTCTTTGATTGCGAGTTCGGGAGCCGGTTCTCCGATTAACTTCAGACGCGTGTGCAAATCGCGAAGCTGAACCAGGCCGCGAAACGCCATTCGTTTTTCGTCCTCGGCGCCTGCTGCTTTGATTCGTTGGAACGTTTCTTTCGCCGTTCCGAACTCGCTCGCCAATCGGTGAATGGCATCCTCGGCATTTCCCGCATTCACCGAGAATTCCGCGATTGCCATCGCGAGGCTGACGCGCTCCTTGAATTGCTCAAGATCAGAATCTGTCGAGACCTTGGCGAGCGCTTGCTCCAGCCGGTTGATTGCCGCAGTGGCGTTGCCGCTACGTTGAAACTCGTGAGCTTCTTCGATCGCCTGGAGCACCTCGGGACGAAGGTGCGAAGGCATCGACGGATCAGGCGCGGCGGGTGTCATTGTGTTCATTTGAAATCAGTCATGATTAGGAACTAACGGAGCATCGCACATCCTACTGACGCGACCGATCGTAGTCAAAACCGGCGATTCGCCGCGCGATATAGCGCGACAACCACGATTGCAGAAACTGTCGCTGTCTGTATAATGCCGCTTCGCATTGGCCGCGGCTCGCTC
>DASYTZ010000065.1:0-3173 GCA_036001745.1 Pyrinomonadaceae bacterium | reverse complement strand
TCAGGGAATGAAACAGGGTACCGGTGAAGGCACCGGGCAACATGCGCCGGGCCGTAATCCGCAGGACGATCGTTCAGCCGGTCAGCGGAACGACCAAGCCCGCGGCATTCAACACCAGCAACCCGGTCGCCGCTCAGACTTTGATCCGGCACGCGGCGGCGACGGCGGTCGTTACGAAAAAGAAAATAAGGATAACGAGACGAGACGCTAACAGTGGCGCTGTCCGCACCCGGGGCTCACGCGTGATGTTTTGAAACGGAATGTCATTCGTGAGCCTTGCTGTCTTATGAAGGCGAATAATCCGCAGATTACGCAGATGCCGCAGATTACAAAACCAGTAAGCGACGCGAGGACGTTAGCCGATTCGGCGTCAATGCGTTAGCTGTCTAATCTGTGTAATCTGCGCAATCTGCGGATAGTTATTTACTAATCCGCTTTGTGCTGCCTTCGCCGCTGATCGACCGGCTCATCTTGTGCGCCACGCGTTCGGATTGCGCGAACACGCGCAGAAAATTCTCGCCGAGAATCTTCCGAATGTCCTGTTCAGAATATCCGCGCTTCAATAACTCGTAAGTAATATTCGGCAACATTGAAACGTCGCGTGCCCCTTCGGGCATGTCGTTCGCGCCATCAAAGTCGGCTCCGATGCCCACGTGATCGATGCCCGCAACTTTGACGATGTGGTCGATGTGATCGATCAGTTTCGAGATTGGCAGGGGCGGCAGCGGATTGGCGGCTTCCAGCTTGTCGCTTTCTTCCGACAGTCGCTCCGGATCGTCTTTGTACTTTTCGTTCAGCTCGGCTTGTTGGGCCCGCAAGCGTTCGTTGCGCGCGGCGTTTTGCGGTGCGACGGTCGTGGCATCAACAAACATGCTGTAGAAATTCACCTGCACAACGCCTCCGTTTTTCGCGATCCGTTTCAGCAAGTCGTCAGGAATGTTGCGCGGCACGTTGCTCAGGGCGCGGGCCGATGAATGTGAAGCGATGATGGGCGCTTTTGAGACGTCCAGCACATCGCTCATGGTTTTGTCGCCCACGTGCGAGACATCGACCAGCATCCCGAGACGGTTCATTTCGCGCACGACCTCCTTGCCAAAACCGGTCAGCCCGTTGTGTTTGCTTTCGCGGTTTGAGTCAGCCCAGTCGTTCGCGTTGTTCCAGGTCAGCGTCATGTAGCGCACGCCCAGCCTGTGGAACTCGCGCAGCGTCGGCAGCGAATTTTCGATCGCGTGCCCGCCTTCGATGCCCATCAGACAGGCGATCTTGTTCTGCGCTTTCGCGCGGCGAATGTCGGCGGCGCTGGTCGCAAACATGAGGTCCTTCGGATGCCGCTCGACCGCACGATAAACCGAATCGATCATGTCGAGCGTCCGCCGCGCCGCGCCACCGTGCGTCACGTACCATGGTTTGATGTAGAGGGAAAAGAACTCTGCCGTGAGCCCGCCTTTCTTCATGCGCTCGATGCTTGTGCGGTAAGGCGCCGGCGGCGTGCCGCCGAGATCGAAGTCATCGTTCGTCATCGGCGTCGTTACGTCGTTGTGCGTGTCGATCACGATTGCGCGGCGATGAATTGCGAGCGCCTTTTGCCAGAGGGCTTCATCGCGACCGCTTCGAGCTGCCGTTTCCGATTTGTTAGCTGGGAGCCGGCGTGTGCGTTGCGCGACGGTCGAGCTTGAAGTGATGAACGAGGAAGCGAGAAGTATATTAGCGATGAATAATCCAACCAGGTTTCGTCTCATGGCTTAGGTTTATCACAAGCCGCGCTAAACGCAGAAGGATTTGTTTCGCAGGAGCGTTTTCGTAAACAGCACGGCCAGAGAAAGTGGTATTCTCTTGCGACTTTGCGGAGAAAAACGATGTCTCGAAGATTCCTAACGTCAATTGCAGCACTTCTGTTTTTGGTTTCCATCACCGGCAGTGCGCAAAATCGGTCCACGCCGTCGTCGACGATGGCCACCGTGGACCCTTCATTCTTCCAGGGATTGCACTATCGCCTGGTTGGCCCATCGCGTGGCGGCCGCGTGACGACGGTGACCGGTGTTCCTTCGAAGCCGAAAACTTTTTTCATGGGCGTCGCCAGTGGCGGCTTGTTTCGCACGATCGATGGCGGCAATTCGTGGGTTTCGATTACCGACGGCAAAGTGCCGCTGGGATCGACTGGCTCAGTCGCGGTTGCCGATTCCGATCCGAATGTAATTTATCTCGGCACGGGATCGGACGATGTGCGCAGCAACGTTTCGACTGGTCGCGGGATGTACAAGACCACGGATGGCGGAGTCACTTGGAAATTGGTCGGCCTGTACGACGCCGGCCAGATTGGCGCAGTCCGCATTCATCCGACGAATCCTAACATCGTGTGGGTGGCGGCGCAGGGCAACGCTTTCAAGTCGAATAACGAACGCGGCGTGTTCAAGACAACTGACGGCGGACAAACGTGGCGGAAAGTTTTGTTTGTCTCCGATGGTGTTGGTGCGATGGACGTGGAGTTGCAACCCGGCAATCCCAGTGTCGTCTATGCCTGGATGTCGCATCTTGAGCGCAAACCGTGGACGATCATCAGCGGCGGACGCGAAGGTGGCTTCTACAAATCGACTGATGGCGGCGAGCACTTCACGAAGATTACGAAAGGACTTCCGACCGAACTGATCGGCAAAGCGAATCTCGCGGTCACGGCCGCAAAACCAAACCGAATTTATGCGCTGGTTGAAGCGAAGCCCGGCGGCGGACTTTATCGTTCTGATGATGCTGGACAAAGCTGGACCGCGATGAATCCGCAACCCGCGAACATCGCCGCGCAAATGATTCAGCGTCCGTTTTATTACGTCGCACTCGGCGCCGATCCGACGAACGCTGATGTTATCTACGCGGGCGCTGAAGGCTTTTGGAAATCGACGGACGGCGGCAAAACGTTCGCGTCGTTTCGCACGCCGCACGGCGATAATCACGACATCTGGATCAATCCCAGGGATGGAAACATTATGATCCAGTCGAACGACGGCGGCGCAAACGTTTCGACTGATGGCGGCCGTACGTGGTCCAGCCAGATGAACCAACCGACCTCCGAGATTTACGGCGTCTGGGTTGATAATCAATTTCCTTACAAACTCTACGGGGCCCAGCAGGACAACTCGACGATCATTATTTCGAGCCAAGCTGACCCTTTCAATCGCGAT
>DASYTZ010000064.1:0-3762 GCA_036001745.1 Pyrinomonadaceae bacterium | reverse complement strand
CGATTCCTGTTTTCACTCTGCTGGTGAGCATCGTCTTGGGTAATGACCGCGCCTCCGTGCGGCAGGTTATCGGGATATTACTCGCTGGCGCGGGAGTCGTTTACTTGATTGGGCCCGAGCGTGCCGACTTTTCGCACGGTTCGCGAGTGGGCGACTTGCTGATTATTACTAACTCGCTGTGTTACGGCACATACATCGCGATTTCGAAACGCCTCGTAAGCCGTTACAACGCGCTGACGGTCATTACCTGGATTTTTTTGGTTGGCTGCGTACCAGCGATTCCCGTCGGCGCCGTGAGCCTCTCGCGAATATCGGTTGCCGCCGTGCCGGTGTCGGTTTGGGTCGCCGTCGCATACATCATCCTGTTCGCGACCGTCGTTTGCTATTACTTAAACTCATGGGCGCTTGCTCGTGTCGCGCCGAGCACCGTTGCCGTTTACATTTACTTGCAGCCGCTTATTGCATTCTCGATCGCGCCACTCATACTCGGCGAAAAAGTGAGTTCGCGTGTGATCGTTGCGTCCCTGCTGGTGTTCGCGGGCGTGGCGGTAGTCACGATGCGCGGCCGCAGCCGGGCGATCGAAGAAGTGTCGGAACATCCGGAAGCGTTCGGACACTGAAAAAGGAGCTGGGCAGCTTCGCGAGGAAGAGTTCATCCCAAAGGTAATTCGCAAGCCCGGCATTTGCTCCGGCGGCGTGCGTTCAAAGTATGACATGACCCGCACCGCACGTACATCGCCCGCGCGAACAGGTGCATGATGACGTAGCTGCCGCCGAGAATGGCGACAGCTAACAGAATATTCAGGAAAGTTTCTTTCAGTGTAAGTTAGTGTCGTGCAGAAGATGTTATTAACCGGGCCGTTGCTTCACGCAGCTCGCGACCTGCTGCTTTCAAATTGTTCCTGTTTATTCTCGAGCGAACGCTGGTATGCCTGTCCGCGTTCATAGCCGCGACGAAATGCTTCGAGTGCGCAACTGTCGGCGTACCTGCTCCGCAGACTGGCAATTGTATTCTCGTAAGACTTCCCGCGTCGATCAGGATGCAGCGCTGCTTCGAAGCCAAGCCGATAAGCTGCTTCGTCAACATTGAAGTTGCCACCCTGGCTCGTGTAGTGCGCTTTCTCCGCGTCGCGCAAACCAATCCACCACTGCTCGCGCGCAGCATCGATCGATTCGGCACCGGCACGTTCTAGTTCAACGCGTGCCTTTTCGGCAACTTCGTCAGAATCTGCCAACGCAATGACAACTGAACGGCCCCGGCGAAGCGCATCTTCATACAAGTAGAGTTCATCGCGTGGCAATCCATCGGCGAGATTCTCTTCGATTGCCGCTCCGGCTGCAGCACCCGCAGCCGCGCCGCCAATCCCGAACAGCGCCGCTGCGACTATGCCAATCGCCATGACTGGCCCAACGCCCGGTACCAACACGGTGGCCGCTACCATTCCCGCCTCTAAACCGCCCGCTATGCCCAGTGCGCCGCCGACGGCGCCACCTACGGCGGTACCCATGCCGGGCTGTTCGGTTTCCGAAGTACGAACCGTCGCTTCAATTTCACTCTCAGGCGTGTGGGGCGCCAACACGCTGATTCGCTTCTCATCGATGCCCAGCGAACGAAGCATCGCCGCTCCGCGCTTTGCATCCGCAAATGAATTGAAAATCCCGACAACTGTGTTCATTTGTCTGTCCTCCGCTCTCGTTTAATGCGCGCATTGTGCCAAGGCTCACCTCGGCATTATCGTCAATTCTGTGCCAATTAGTTGCAGTTTTCGAACACCGGACGGCTGCCGCGTGTCTAGTAACCGAACGCTGTGAATTTAGCCTCTCGCCGTTTGTTTCTGTGGAACACGCTACAGAATTGCCTTAGCACACATCGCGAAGCGCAAAGCCGTGGGCCACGCTCGCGAGGCCGAGGTCTTCAGTTATTTTCTTACCTTGAGAGCAGGAAGGACGATCCGGCCCGAACGGGAGTCTTAGCTTTCCTTTTCCGGAGTCGCTTCTTCGCCGACATTCTTGAAGTGAAATGGAACTTTGCCGCGAATTACCTCTTCGAGCGCGATGCGGGTGGGCTTGTGTTTCGTCTGGTCGATGTCGATGCGTGGGCGCGCTCCGCGTTGGAGTTGCTTACTGCGCTTCGCGGCCAAAATAATCAAACGATATTTTGAGTCGATTTCGGGGACTGCTTCGGTTACTTCATCAAGCTCTTCCGTGATTGTAGCCATTGTCATTGCTTTCTATGCTCCTCTAAAACTTTGATAAGGAATCTACGTGACAGTTCCTGCACGCGCAAAATCCGCCAGCGCTTCACTCAACGCGCACTCCTGTCGCTCGCATCGGGCGCGCTCGGCATGAATCACTGCCGCCAATTGCGCCGAGGCCCGGTTGATATCGTCGTTCAAGATCACGTATTGAAACTTCTTGTACTGCTCCACTTCGGCCGGCGCGCCCCGCAGTCTGCGTTCGAGGTCCGCCGCCGAATCGGTGCCTCGCGAAATCAATCTGTTGCGCAGCAACTCAAACGACGGCGGCAAAATGAAAACCGTGACTGCGTCGGATACTAACCGGCGAATGCTTTCGGCGCCTTGCACATCGATTTCCAGGATGATGTCTCGGCCGGCATTGCGCTCGCGCTCGACCTGGCTGTGACTCGTGCCGTACAAGTGCCCGTAAACGTTCGCCCATTCAAGAAACTCGCCGCGCTCAATCATCTGTTCGAACGCGGGGCGCGTCACAAAAAAGTATTCGCGCCCATTCTGTTCGCCCGCACGCGGCGCCCGCGTTGTGTACGATACGGAATAACTGACGCCGGGCACAGTTTGCAGCACGCGGTCGATTAACGTTCCTTTACCGCCGCCCGACGGAGAGCTGACGACAATCAGCATTCCGCGGTTGCACTTTGACTCGGGGGTTGTCGAGTTTGCCTGTGTCAGCTCATTCGACATTTTGCACTTGTTCGCGCAGTTTCTCAACTTCAGCCTTGATCGCTAACGCGGCTTCCTTGATTGAGATGTCAGTGGATTTCGAGAGTACTGTGTTAGCTTCTCGATTCAACTCCTGAAGCAGGAAATCGAGGCGCTTGCCGACTTCTTCTTCGGATTCAATTGTTTCGCGAAATTGCTCGACATGGCTCTTCAGACGCGCCAACTCTTCGGTGATGTCGCTGCGGTCGGCGAGATATGCGACTTCCTGTGCGAGCCTGCTGGGATCAAGCTCGATTGATTGGCCACCGCGCGAGGCCAGTTCAGTAATCCGTTTTTGCAGCCGCTGCTGATAAGCCTCAGTCAACCCCGTTGCTGATGCCTCAATCTTTGGGATCGTCTGGTGGATCTTCTGCAGACGACCGCGCATTTCGTTGGCCAGCGACGCGCCTTCAATTTGCCGCATCTGTTCGAGGTGGTCGAGCGCCTTATCAATTGCGTTATCGATTCCCGCGACCATCGCTTCAGTAAGCTCATTTCGGGGCGAGGACAACGCCCCCGGCAGACGCGCAATGGCGCTTACGTCGATGTCGCCGGTGAGATTGAACTGTCGCTGGATTTCGCGCAGCGCGTCGACGTAAGCTGCGACCACTGCCTGATTGATCTCGTACGTCGCAGCCTCTCCCGTTCGATCGAAACTGATATTCAAATCCACGCGCCCGCGCGATAGACGCGCGTTGACGCGTTTGCGAATGTCCATCTCCATCGATGCGAGTTCCTGCGGGGCGCGCAAATGAACGTCGAGGTATCGATTGTTGACGGTCTTAATCTCAACGCCGACCACAAA
>DASYTZ010000063.1:0-21554 GCA_036001745.1 Pyrinomonadaceae bacterium | reverse complement strand
GCGGCCGTGATCGTTTTGACTGATTCAGTGCGAAGGTGGATGGGCGGGCGAAAAGCGCCGCAACTTACGGCGGAAGCGGTTGCTGAAGCGTAGTAACACAGCACATGAGGTCAGTACCATCCGCGTGAGCGGATGGGTTAGAGATTCAACTTCTCTCGCCCGCTAAAGTGGGCTGAGATCTTTTTAGGAACCGTGCCGAAGACCAAGATGATGAAAACCGCCCTTACTGTCTCCATCTTGCTCTTATTCGCCTGCTTGACGCCATCGTTCTCCGGGGAGTCTTGGCCGCGGTTTGAAGATTACCAAGTCGCCATTTATCAGGGCACTATTCATCGCCCCAAATGGATCCGTCGCATCAGTGATAGCGAATGGCGAGATAATCTTGGCAAACTCGTCGGCCCCCCTGAAATCAACTTTGCAGGAGAATACTTCGTTTCCGTTCACAGCTGCGGTACAGGCTGCCGGTACTACACCATGACAGATCTCGCCTCAGATCGCGAACTAGACGCTCTGAAAGACTTCGCTGCCGCGGAACCACCTCCGAAAACACGCGAAGGGTATGCATACGTCACCGATCTCGTTACTCGCGCCAACCGCAGGATGCTGATCGCGCAATATCAGATTGATTCACCGCGCGTCGACGAATGTCGCGAGCGTATCTTTGTTTTTGAAGGCGCCAAGGTCACGCCGATTACTGGCACGCGTCGTACCTGCAGCCAATATTGACGATCGCGTTCAATTGGCTGCCCAAAGAAATTGTTAGACCGATGAAACTTGTTCCACATTTTCCCAACCCACCGCTCTCGCGTTTTGTCGAATTGATTTGGATGGTTCAGGGGACCGCTAGTCACCACCGCGAGAAAGTGCTGCCCAACGGCGCGATCGAATTGATTCTTAATATTGGCTCGTTTCATAAAGTAGTCAGCAAAGAGGATAACCGGCAATTTGAGATTTATCGCGAAAGCTGGATTGCCGGGATGCAGGAAAACTACATCCTGATCGAGGCCTTGAAAGAGAGCGATCTGATCGGCATACGGTTTCGGCCGGGCGGCGCCTATCCGTTTTTCCGCTTTCCGATGTCGGAGCTTACGAACAAAGTTATCGAAAGCGACCTGATCCTTGGACCGCCAATCCGAAACTTACGTCAAAGCCTGCTGGAAATTAGTTCGGTTGATCAGAGAATTCGATTGATCGAAGAGTTTTTACTGAAGCGAATTGATATTGCGCGCGAGGATCTGCTGGTGGCCCACGCCTTACGAGAAATTCGCAAGCACGATGAGCACAGGTCGATTCGCGATTTGAGCCGCGAGGTTGGCCTCAGCCAAAAACATCTGATCAGCCGCTTTCGAAAAGTCGCCGGAATTTCTCCCAAACTGCTGGCCCGCATCTTTCGTTTTCAGTCGGTGATCAATTACGTCAGAAACCAAAACCGTGTCTCCTGGGCGGAGGTCGCACATCATTGTAATTACTACGACCAGGCCCACCTGATCCGCGAATTCCACCTGCTCAGCGATGCAAAACCTTCCAACTATCTCCAGCATCGCGACGAGGACGAAAACCACATTGTGGTTCAATGACAGGTTAATTTTTTACAATCGGCCTCCCGGACCTCGATAGTAAACTTCCGGTGCATCTTAATCAGGTTGAAAGGGGTAGGGATATGAAACATTGCTTGCACGTGGTGGCCTTGATGATCGTCATGGTGGTGCTGGCCTGCGTTTGTGGGGCGCAGGAAAACAATCGTTTGGTACACGAAGGAACCGTTGACGCGCCGGTGGATCAGGTTTGGGCAGCCTTCACGACCAAAGCAGGTTTGGAATCGTGGATGGCAGCCCACGCCGAAATTGAGCTAAAACTCGGCGGCACGATGAAAACTCAGTACGATTCCAAAGGGAAGGTCGATGACGGCAAGGCCATCGAGAACACAATAATCAGCTACGAGCCGATGCGCATGCTATCTTTGAAGGTGACAAAGGCACCTCAGGCTTTTCCGTTTCCGAACGCCATCAAGAACATGTGGACAGTAATCTACTTCGAGGCCGAGGGTGAAAAAGCCACTCGGGTTAGAGTGGTTGGCCTGGGCTTTGGCACTGATGACGAATCTAAAAAGATGCGTCAGTTTTTTGATCGGGGCAACGCGTTCACGCTGAAGGAACTTCAGAAGCGGTTCTCTGCGGGCGGCAATAACCCGCTTGAGAAGTAAGGACGAGAAACATGGCTCTCACACCGTATCTCTACTATGAGGATGTCGGCGAAGCCCTGTAAGTTTTTGACTAAGGCTTTCGGCTTCCGCAAGATTTGGCGCACCGGTTCGCGGGAAAGATCGCAAGATCAATCATGCCGCGATGAAGCTGGGCGATGACTTGATTATGATGGGCCGCCCGCCATCCGGCTATAGGAATCCAAAGCGCCTTGGCCAGGCAACGCAGAGCCTTTACATCAACGTGCCGGATGTAGACAAACATTTCCAGCGCGCCCGAAAAGCAGGCGCTACCACCTGCGGGTACTTTGAAAATTTCATAGCCCGATCCAAATAAACTCGCTGAAGTCGTCAGAACCTGGCCAAAGGTCAGTCAGAGTGTTTAGGGAGCCCGCGGATGAAGGGCTTGTTTGGCTGCTCGGTCTGATCAGCGCGCCGACGGCGCGCGATGTGATAGCCTGGGCCAACGGCCCAAGTTCGGCGGATCAATTGAAATCGAGTGCTGAAGGCGCGTGATAAAACTCCAACCTTCATCTCGCCCCTTCAGGGCTCTCAACGCTTTCTTGATCCCAGTCCCAGGGCGACGCGCTTCGCGCTTGCTCTGGGCTATCTTATTTCACGCCTTCGGCGTGACACCGCTTCGCGGTTCTCCATTAGGCGTGATGTAACCGCGCCCTCCCTTACGGTCGGGCTACTGCCCCGTGACCTTCACGGAACTTTTCGCAGTTGGACAGTTCTCGCCTGAATCGGCATAATGCTCGCTTTATCAGCGCGGCTTTTTCTCGCCTATCGCTCAAACGAAAAGGAAGGAACTGTTTTGATCGTGAATTCGATGTCGAACTTTGTCGCGGCGCACCGCCGCCGATTAATCAGCTTTTTATTCGCTATTTTGGCTTTTTCCATCGCGGCGCCAGCCACCTTCGCGCAAGCTCACGGCGGCGAAGCGGGCCTCAAGCTGCCCGATTTGTCGAGCGTTTTGTTCCGCGGAATCGACGGCCACCGATTGCTGCTTGTCGGCATTTTGTTTTGTTTCCTCGGTCTGTTGTTCGGTTTGGTAATTTTCATTCAGTTGAAAAACCTGCCGGTGCATCGCTCGATGCGCGAGATCTCCGAGCTGATTTACGAAACGTGCAAGACCTATCTCATTACCCAGGGCAAATTCATCATGCTGCTGTGGGTGTTCATCGCGGCGATTGTCGTGGCGTACTTCGGCGTGCTGCGACCTGTGCCGGATCATCCAGTTACGCTGACGGTTCCGATAATTCTTTTCTTCAGCCTCGTCGGCATCGCCGGAAGTTACGGCGTAGCGTGGTTCGGCATTCGCGTGAACACGTTCGCGAACTCGCGCACGGCGTTCGCCAGTCTCGAAGGCAAGCCCTATCCGATCTCGGCGATTCCTTTGAAGGCCGGCATGAGCATCGGCATGCTTCTGATTAGCGTTGAACTGCTGATCATGCTTTTCATTCTGCTGTTCGTGCCGGGTGATTACGCGGGCCCTTGCTTCATCGGCTTCGCGATTGGCGAGTCGCTGGGCGCGGCGGCTCTGAGAATCGCCGGCGGCATCTTCACAAAAATAGCCGACATCGGCTCAGACCTGATGAAGATCGTCTTCAAAATTAAAGAAGACGACGCGCGCAATCCCGGCGTGATTGCCGACTGTACCGGCGACAATGCCGGCGATTCCGTCGGGCCGAGCGCCGACGGTTTTGAAACTTACGGCGTGACGGGCGTCGCGCTCATCACGTTCATTCTACTGGCGGTGCCGAATCCCACAACGCAGGTCCAGTTGCTCGTGTGGATTTTCGTGATGCGCATCATGATGCTCATCTCCAGCGCAGTCTCGTATTTTGTTAACAGCGCGATCGCGAAAGCGCGTTATGCAAACGCGGGTGAAATGAACTTCGAAGCACCGCTGACCACACTGGTTTGGCTGACTTCGATTCTCTCGATTGTCTTAACCTACATTGTGTCCTTTCTGATGGTTCCTACACTCGGTGGTGATTCGACGCTGTGGTGGAAACTGGCGACGATCATTTCGTGCGGCACATTGGCGGGCGCCGTGATTCCCGAACTCGTCAAAGTGTTCACCTCAACTGATTCGCGCCACGTGCAGGAGGTCGTCAAGTCATCGCGCGAGGGCGGCGCGTCGCTGAACATCCTCTCGGGTTTCGTCGCGGGAAATTATTCGGCTTATTGGCTCGGCATCAGCATCGTCGGACTGATGGCCATCGCGTTTGTGGTCAGCACAATGGGCCTGGACGCTCTCATGGTTTCGTCGGGAACAATACACGTCGCGCCGGTGTTCGGGTTTGGCCTGGTGGCTTTTGGATTTCTGGGCATGGGCCCGGTGACCATCGCCGTCGATTCCTACGGACCGGTCACAGATAATGCGCAGTCAGTTTACGAACTGTCACTGATCGAACATCTGCCGAATATCACGGAAGAACTTAAAAACGAACACAACATGACCGTCGCCTTCGAGCGCGCGAAACATCTTTTGGAAGAGAACGACGGTGCGGGCAACACGTTCAAGGCGACAGCGAAACCCGTGCTCATCGGCACCGCCGTCGTAGGCGCGACCACAATGATCTTCTCAATCATCATGGCACTGACGGAGGGCCTGACGCGAAACACTGAAAGCCTTTCGCTCCTGCACGCGCCCTTTGTGCTTGGTCTGGTTACCGGCGGCGCCATCATCTACTGGTTCACCGGTGCGTCAACACAAGCCGTCACCACCGGCGCGTACCGCGCGGTCGAGTTCATTAAAGCCAACATTCAGCTCGAAGGCGTCGAGAAAGCGTCCGTCGAGGACAGCAAGAAGGTCGTGCAAATCTGCACGCAGTACGCGCAGAAAGGCATGTTCAATATTTTTCTTGGGGTTTTCTTTTCGACGCTAGCCTTCGCGTTCACTGAGCCGTTTTTCTTCATCGGCTACCTGATTTCCATTGCGGTGTTCGGATTGTATCAGGCGATCTTCATGGCCAACGCGGGCGGCGCCTGGGACAACGCGAAAAAGGTCGTCGAAGTCGATCTGAAACAGAAAGGCACCGAGCTGCACGATGCGACGGTGGTGGGCGACACGGTCGGCGATCCCTTCAAGGACACTTCGTCGGTGGCGATGAATCCGGTGATCAAATTCACCACGCTGTTTGGACTGCTGGCGGTCGAGCTGGCCGTCAGTGTCAGCAGTGAAACAGGCCAGTTCGGCAAAAACGGGCCAATCATTAGTGGCGTGCTGGCAGGAATTTTCTTCCTTGTCTCGATGTACTTCGTCTGGCGCTCGTTCCACAAGATGCGAATCGGAGCAGAAAGCTAGACCAGACAGCGCAACTTAAGTAAGATTCACTGAAACCTGGAATTTCGCGGGGTTAGCAACGTGAAACTAAGTTCGGAGTGTACGTGTAAGCAGGCGAGTTCAAACGCTGAAAAACTGCTCACTGCTTACAACTCACTGCACACTGCCAAATGATTCGTTCGATTCTGTTTCCGACGGACTTCTCATCGGTGGCCAACAGCGCCTTTCCACTGGCCGTGGCTATCGCTGCGCAATTCGATGCGACGGTGCAGTCGGTGCACATTGCGCACGGCGGTGACCCGCACATCACGGAAACGTCGCGCTACGAATTTCCTGCGCTCCCGACCGGCGCCTCCTTCGTGAAGGTGATCGAAACGATTATTCCAAAGGACGGCGACGACCCCGCTGAGGTCATCATGCGCACCGCTCGACAGCGCGGCTGCGACCTCATCGTAATGGCATCGCACGGACGGTCGGATGTTGCGCAGTTTTTCCTGGGCCGCAGCGTCGCCGAACATGTCGCCCGTGATTCGACGATTCCCACGCTCATCGCGCGCCTGTATGGCCCGCGGCGCACCACTCGACCTATCGATCGGTTCGCAACGATAGTCTTCGCCACGGATCTGTCAGAGAATTCAAAAAATATTTTGCCCACAGCTACGTCCATCGCGAAGAAAACGAAAGCAAAGCTCGAGACGCTGTGCGTATTTGGCGAAGGCGACGAAGAGCCGGCTGACGGCGGGAAGGCCATGTTGGAAAGATTCTTCGAGGAGGCCGGCGCGCCTGAATTATTCCGCAAAGTGCGCCGCGTCCATGGCGGCGTCGCAGAAGCAGTAGTCGAACATGCGGGTCGACACAAAGCAGATTTGATTGCGATCACCACGACGCTCTGTTGCGGCGGCGACGAGCGCATGACCGGCACGGCCGAATTCATTATTCGAAACGCGCCTTGTCCGGTATTATGCGTGAGACCGTAAAGAGCAGTGGTTAGAGGTCAGTGATCAGAGGTTCAGAATCTATGAATGTGGCAGCCGCTAAAAGTCAGACTCTTCTTGAAGCAGCGCTGACGCCTTTTGATATCGTGCGTCAAGTTGGACTGGTAATCGGATTCAGCCTGCTCACCGCGCTCTCAGCGCAGATTGTGATTCCGCTCGGTCCAGTTCCCATTACGGGTCAAACATTCGCGGTGTTGTTGACTGGCGCGCTGTTGGGATCTCGCCTCGGCGCGATGGCCATGATTGCCTACTTGATTGAAGGCGCCAGCGGCTTGCCGTTTTTCGCCGGCGGCATGGCGGGCTTGCCTCATCTGCTGGGACAGACGGGCGGTTATCTCATCGCCTTCCCGGCCGCCGCGTTCATTACGGGCGCGTTTGCCGAACAAGGATGGGACCGCAAATTCGTTACGGCAGTCGCGGCAATGGCAATTGGTTCGGCCGTAATCATTCTCTGCGGCTCGTTGTGGTTTTCTTTTCTCACGCGTACTTCACCGCTGGTCGTTTTTCAGTTCACGGTGCTGAAGTTCATCCCGGGAGACATCATCAAGATTCTGCTCGCCGCGGCGGTGCTGCCGTCAGGTTGGAAACTCCTAAACCGTAAGGGCTAGTCAAACAGTCACAGCATCAGTTCCATAAACAGGGCGCCCGGCACAGGATTGTTATAGTAGGGCTCAATTTCTTTAAATCCGAACGAGCGATACAGCGCGATCGCCGTGGCCATTTGAACCGGCAACGTATCGAGCCGCATTCTTTGATAACCAATGGTCCGAGCCTCACTCAGGATTCCATTCGCGAGTTGGCGACCTAGTCCGCGTCCCTGAAATGCCGGCCTGACGAATAGCCGCTTCATTTCGCAAATTCCGTCGCCCAGTTTTCGCAAGGCGATGCATCCCGCCAGTTGATCGTTTTCGAATGCCAGCAACAATCTTCCGGTCGGAGGCGCGTAAGCTCCCGGCAGTTCGGCCAGTTCTTTTTCAAAATTTTGAAAGCAGAGATCGAGTCCGAGCCAGCCTTCGTATTCGCGGAAAAGCTCTCGCGCCTGCCTGATCTGTTCGGGTGATTCGGCTTGGATCATCTTCATAGCTTTTCGTGTCAGAAGCCCGACCGTCAGGGAGGGCAACTCGAGCGAGTATTCGACGGTGGCTGATCGCAAAACTTGCCCTCCCTAACGGTCGGGCTTCTGACACGCTGGTCACCACAAAAAACCAATCGGCCTGATACCGAAGCACCAGGCCGAGTCCAACTTGTTGCAATGATCCGGTCGCTATCGCTCCCGGTACTGACAATTACGCCGTAAACGACGATCCGCAACCGCAGCTTCCGGTCGCGTTCGGATTCTTAAAAGTGAATCCCGATCCCATCACGTTCGTCACGTAATCGATCTCGACGCCGCTCAAGTATTGCGCGCTGAACATGTCGACGAACAGGCGCACGCCTTTGTCGTCGAGGACGAAATCTCCCTGCCGCGAAGCCTCTTCAATGTTCAAACTGTATTGAAATCCCGAGCAGCCACCCGGCACGACGCGTACGCGCAGGCCTGCTGTTTCCGGCAATCCTTCTTCGCTGGACATGAATTTCTTAATCTCGGTCGCCGCCGGTTCAGTGACGCTCAAGTTGACCGAGGGTGCAGCCGGCGCTGCGGGGGGCGCAGAGGTCGTTATTGCTGGATTAGCTGACATATTCTAGTTAACTCCTGTTTTTCAATCTTAAGAATGCTGATTCAGATCACGTTCACCGAAGCCATCTTACTGAGATTTTTTCAAAACGACAAGCTCCGGTTTCAACGCCTCGATGGATACTTGTCGCGCAACTTCTTCCGCGACTTTGCGAAATGCTTCGGCCTCTGGCGATTCAGGCCGACTAATAACTACGGGCACGCCCCTGTCGCCGCCTTCGCGCACTTCGATGCCCATCGGAATCGAACCGAGAAACGGAACGCCGTATTCTCCGGCCAGTTTTTCACCGCCGCCTTTGCCGAAGATTTCGTACCGATTACCGGTGTCGGGTGCGATGAAGTAGCTCATGTTCTCAACTACGCCGAGCACCGGCACCGCCACGGTCTCGAACATTCGCAGCGCGCGCCTTACATCAATCAGCGCGACTTCCTGCGGAGTCGTGACAAGCACCGCGCCTTGCACCGGCACGAGTTGAGCGAGACTCAATTGCACGTCACCCGTGCCCGGCGGCATATCAACGATCAAGTAATCCAGCTCGCCCCACTTCACGTCTGAAAGAAATTGCTTGACGAGTCCGTGGAGAATTGGGCCGCGCACTATCAGAGGTTTGTCGCCAGGCTGAAGCACAGCCATGGAAATCAGCTTGACGCCGTACGCTTCGACCGGAATAAGTTTGTTCACTTCAACTTCCGGCCGCGCGTTAGCTGCGCCCAACATGATCGGCACATTCGGGCCGTAGACGTCCGCATCCATCAAGCCAACTTTCGCGCCGTCGAGCGCCAACGCGACGGCGAGGTTTACGGCTACCGTAGACTTGCCAACACCGCCTTTGCCTGACGAAACAGCGATGATGTTCTTGACGCCGGGCACCGAGACTTTGTCGCCGAGACCGCGGCCCTTGGGCACTTCCGCATCCATCGTGACGGTGACAGATCGAACCCCGTCGATTGCCGTCACGAGTTCGCGCGCGGCGCTTTCCATTTCGCTTTTGACTGGGCACGCAGGCGTGGTCAGGACGATCCGAAACGAAACGTCGCCGTTATTGATTGCGAGATCTTTGATAAATCCGAGCGTGACGATGTCTTTATGCAGATCGGGATCTTTGATCTGCCGCAGCGCATCGAGCACTACATCTTCATTCAACTGAGACATGACTCGATTATGCCGAAGGGGCGAGAGGTTGTCGAACGCACGGTCACTAAGGAACTTTGTAGATCACAAGATTGTCGTAAACGTGGGTGGTGTCTTCGAAGACTCTTTGGAAGTGCTGATCGAAAACCCATTCGTTTAGATCCGGCAACGTTTCGTTGTGACGGACGCCATCATCAATGGCCACGTACGCGATGTGATTTTCATGCAGCAGCCGAGTAAGTTCAGCTACCTCAGTTTCTTGAAACATCCGCCGATACAAAGCTTCACGATCCGGCACGTTATACCCGGCCGTCCACGCGAACAGCGTGTAACCCAAATAAATCTTGCGACCCGTGAACAAGATTGGATGCGTTAGTAGCTCATGTGTCAGAAAAACGTCGGTTGGTTGCGTATTCGTCAAAAGCCACTGACTCAGCCGATCGTCCTTGTAAGGAACGGCCAGCATCGGATCGTTGTGCAGCGGAAATAGATCGACAACACCGCCGAGGACTGTAGCGATCGCCAGCACGACCGCGAGAGCCGCACCGACAAACTTCTGCTTCGCGATTTGCCATAGCGCATACGCAGCGTAAACACTCACGAAAGTCGCCCAAATGTTCAGCAGCTTGTGGTTGTTGAAAATGTCTACGCTGAGCTGAAACAGGAAAACGATTGTCACGAGACTGGTCAACGCCAACAACAGCCGCCTTTGAAAGCCGGTAGCGAAGATGATGGCAACGCCGAGCAGGATCCACTTCACGCCGAACGTCCAGCCCAGGTACTTCACCATGAGCCAAAGCGTCGCGTGCTCAAGCGTGTATCCGGGATTGAAGATCGAATACGTCATCGTGTCGCCAGAGCGCAGCAGCAAAACCTGCGGCAAGCCTACGAGAATCGCGGCGGCGAGCAGGCATCCTGTCCTCAAACGCAAAGGGGCAATCAGCAAGAGACACCCAAACACCGCGAGCGCAGCGAGGTACGTCGGACTGTTCCAGTAAGGCAGCAAGCCGAGCAGAACGCCGGCAAATATCCAACTCCACAGTCGCGATTCGCCGGCTTTTGTTTTCCCAACTTCGACATTGTCGGCTTGCAGCTCGACAGGTTCACTCGCGCTCTCGGCCATCGCCGATTCGTTCTCCTCAATCGTGGGGACAACGCTCACTGGTAATTTTTCCTTCTTTGAGCTGGCCGCGGTTCGATATTTATCTACCGCAAAGATCATCACCACAAAGAGGAGGCCGATACCGCTGATTAGGTGCCTTTGATACGCGAAGACATTCGCCGAAAGCACACCCCATGTCTCGCCGCGAAAGGGATAACCCGACGCCAGAAAATCAGTTGCTTGAATGATTGAACCAAATGCCGCGCTAACGCTGCCTTGGGATTTTAGAAACGGGAGATATGAGAGAGAACTCGAGAAGAAGAACAGCAGCGCACCAATCCTACCCACAACGCGCGATCCGAACAACACTTCGCCGAACGTCATGATCAGAATTATCAACGCGAGCAGTGACAGTACGCTGAGAATGTTGATACTCCAGACGGGATTCAGCCCGAGGAATTCAAGATTTGCCGCTTGAAACCAGAAGAGAAAGTGATAACGAATGAATTCGCCGGAAAAAAACGGATGCTCTGGCGGAAAATTATGGCCGAGCGCGAAACTCTGCGTCAGCGAGACATTGGCGCCAAAATCAGTCCACGCTTTGAACGCAATTTGAAACTGGCCATCTTTGAAGCTCAACGTCGCGAACATTAGCCATGCCGCGAAGATTAGAAACCCGGCGAGCCAAACGACATCCCAAGTCAACGTACCCGGCGGCCGTGTTGGTTGCTCATCTTTGCTCCGAATTGGGAAACGCCATCCCAAATACGCCGCACCGGCGAAGATCATGAGAAATATCAAGTTAGCCGAGAGTAACGGTTGAGCGAGACGATGAAATGCAACTGCGGCAAGAAACGTGATCCAGGTGCTGAACAACAAACCGATAAGAAACGATGTCGCGATGCGATGCTGAAGTGAGACAAAGCGGAAGAATCTTCGGCTGATGCAATCGCCGAAGTATGTCGCCGCCGCTAAGTAGATGATCGCCAGCATTGCAGGAAAACGCGCAGTTCCCTCTCCTTTTGGGAGAGGGGGTAAACGCAATATTCCGCAGAAACGCGGTTGATTCGCGCGAGTATAGCAGCACGCCTCACCGCGGCGAACAATTGGATCGCGCGAGCCTGGGATATACTTTGTTCACCGAAAATGATCTATCTCGATAACAACGCCACGACCCAAGTCGCGCCGGAAGTGTTCGATGCGATGCAGCCGTTTCTAACGACGCACTATGGCAATCCATCGTCGGCGCACCCGTTGGGCCGAAGCTCGCGTGCCGCCATTGAACAGGCGCGGCAGGATGTTGCGGAGTTACTGGGCGCGCGCCATACGAGCGAAATCGTATTCACCTCGTGCGGTTCAGAATCAAACAACTGGGCCATCGGCGGTTTTCTCGAGCAGAACCCCAATCGCCGTCACATCGTCACGACACGTGTCGAACACGAAGCGGTGCGGAAGCTTTGCGAGCACCTTTCGGAAATTGGGTGCGAAGTGACCTGGCTGGAAGTAGACGAGCACGGTGCACTCGACCTCGACGATTTGCGGAAAGTGCTGCGTCGCGACACAGGAATCGTCTCGATCATGCTGGCAAACAACGAAACGGGCATCGTGTTTCCAGTCGAAGAAATTGGGAACATTATTCGTGAACATTCCGACGCCATCTTTCATGTGGACGGCGTGCAAGCAGTCGCCAAGATTCCGATCAGTTTGGGCGACTGGCCCGTCGACCTTTTTTCGATTTCCGGTCACAAGTTTCATGCGCCCAAAGGGGTAGGCGCGCTCTACATTCGTGATGGCGTGAGACTTCCGCCATTTATCATCGGTGGCGGGCAGGAAGGCGGCCGCCGCTCGGGAACTGAAGCGGTGCCTAACATCGTAGGGCTCGGTCGCGCGAGTAAGCTGGCAACACAATCGTTCGCTCACGAAAAGATGAAACGGTTGAGAGATCGACTGGAAGACTCAATTCTGAACTCGGTTCTAAACGCACACGTCAACGGCCCGACCGACTCAGACAAACGCTTGCCGAACACGAGCAATATTTCTTTTGAAGGAATTCTCGGTCCGGAGCTCGTGGCCGCGCTGGACGAGGTTGGGATTTGCGTTTCAACGGGTTCAGCCTGCCATGCGGATTCCGCTGATGTATCGCCGGTACTGGCGGCCATGAAAGTTCCGCGGTCGCTCGCGCTCGGTTCGATTCGCTTTTCGGTCGGCCGCTACAACACGGAGAGCGAGATCGACCGTGTGTTGAATCTGCTCCCTGAAGTCGTCGAACGGCTGCGCAAAAAGGGAACCTTCGCCGCGGCAATTTAGCCTCGAAATTCCAACCCCAGATTCGGATAGAATCGCTCAAATTTAAGCAGTTAGAATGCCCTCGGAAATCGAACTCTTACGCGCAAAAAAGCGTATAATTAACAACATCTTTTCTCGTACAAGAGCAGCAGAGAAACCATCTCAAGGGGACAAAAAATGAGCGCCGTCATGCAATCCACGATTCCTGATCTTCGGACTGAACTGCTCAACTGGCAACAGCGGTTGGAAACGACCGCCAACAGTTCCGAAGGAAGATTTCAACTGAGCGGCCTGCTGCGCGAAGTTCAGGCAGCCATAGAAAACTTGAGTCGCGCCGAGTCTTACGGTGTCTGCCAGGTCTGTCACGATCTGATCGGCCAAACGGCGATGAACGCTGATCCTTTGGCGCGATTCTGTCTGAGCTGCCTGACGCCGCAACAGTTGTCAGAACTTGAACAGGACCTTGATCGGGCGTGGCTAATCCAGGGTGAGACCCTTCCAAAACAGAACCTGAAATTCAACGGTTGGCAAGTCGCACACTATTATCAACCGGCCGGACCGGTTAGTGGCGACTACTGCGATCTCGTCGTGACCGACTCAGGCGATCTCTACTTCATGATTGGCGATGTTTCCGGAAAAGGTATCGCGGCTTCTTTTCTGATGAGCCGTCTGCACGCAATCTTTCGCAGCTTGATCGGAACCGGCTTGACGGTCAGCGAACTCGTCGAGCGTGCCAATGGCGTTTTTGCCGAGACGACGATGCGTCCCTACTACGCGACGCTGGTCTGTGGAAAAGCGGCGCCGAACGGCGATATCGAGATTTGCAATGCGGGCCACCTCGCGCCACTGCATCTGCGCGACGGCAAAGTTACTTCGGTGCCTGCTACCGGCCTGCCGCTTGGCATGTTCTGCAACGAACGCTATTCGGCGACGCAAATCTCGGCCAAAAAAGGCGACCGGCTGTTGCTGTATACGGATGGTTTGTCTGAACGGCGAAATACGGCGGACGTTGAGTACGGGAAAGATCGGCTGCAACTAACGCTGAATCAGTTGCACGACTTACCGACGGAGGTCCTGGTCAAGCAAGTCCTCGATGACGCGCAGGAGTTCGCCGAGGGCATGCCGGTGACCGATGACCTAACCTTGATGGCAATCGAGATGGTCGGTCATTAAGGTCGCGCTCAGGTACTGGATCCGTGTCGCCGATCACATCGCCAACCTCTGTTCCTGTGATAAGATGTCCCGCTTTTCCGGCCAAAGCACCGGTTAAGTTACAATTACGTACGGATGCAGGACGACGATCAGCAAACTGAAGAATTAGACCTGCGAAAGCGCAGCTCCCAAGCCGACCAACTCCCGAAGGCGCGCAGTCAACGTGTGCGCGTGCTGCCAACGGATGATTACGTTGCGGTGTCTCCTTTCACACCTCTGGCGCAAGCGATTGAAGCAATGAAAGGCGACGAGGGCGGCTGTGTCATCGTGTCTGACGACGGGCGGGTCGCCGGCATATTTACCGAGCGCGACCTGCTTACCAAAATTGTCGGGCAGGAAGTTGACTTCGACAGCCCAATTTCAAAATGGATGCAGCCGGCGGTAGAAACACTTTCACCGTACGCGACGATCGGCGATGCCGTGCGGCTGATGAACGAGAAGAGTTTCCGCAATATCCCGCTCGTCAAGAATGGCGAGCTGGCCGGCTCGATCTCCGTCTTCGACATCATTACTTATTTGGCCGAGTGCTATCCGAAAGCCACCATGAACCTGCCGCCGATTTCGGCGCAGGTCATGGATACGGTTGACGGAGGATGAAGCGTTTTTGATTTTTGATTTCCGATTGTTTGATTGAAGGCAAACGGCAATCGCAAATCAAAAGTCAAAATCAAATATACGGAGCATTCATGAGCGCAGTTTTAGAGCCACCAGTCGAAACTATCGACAAACACCTCGAGGAACTCGACACCGTCACCATTCGCTTCGCCGGAGATTCCGGCGACGGTATGCAGTTGACGGGCACGCAATTCACCAACACGTCGGCGATTGTCGGTAACGACATTTCGACGCTGCCGGACTTTCCGGCTGAGATTCGCGCGCCCGCCGGCAGCTTACCGGGCGTCAGCGGTTTTCAGTTGAATTTTTCCAGTCACGACATTCGCACACCGGGCGATCAGCCGAACGTGCTGGTGGCGATGAACCCGGCCGCCCTGAAGGTCAACCTGCCGGACCTGGAAGAGGGCGGCACTCTGATCATCAACACTGACGAGTTCACAAAAGACAACCTCGAGCATGCGGCGTACAAATCAAACCCACTCGAGGATGGTTCGCTCGCCGGCTATCGCCTTCATCAATTGCCGATTTCAACCTTGAATCGGAATGCTTTGAAGGGCAACGTGCAGCTCTCGCGCAAAGAGATCGATCGCAGTAAGAACTTCTTCGCGCTCGGTGTTCTTTATTGGCTGTACGATCGCCCGCTTGATCCGACGTTGAATTGGATCAATGCGAAGTTCAAAAAGAACCCGGAACTCGTCAAAGCAAATGAAGTTGCTTTGAAGACCGGATACAACTTTGCCGAGACCACGGAAGTCTTCACCACGCACTACACGGTGAAGAAAGCCGTCATCGCGCCGGGCCGTTATCGGAAGATCACCGGAAACGAAGCGACCGCGATCGGTTTTGTCACCGCGGCGGAATTGGCCGGCCGGCAACTCTTTTATGGCTCATATCCGATCACGCCCGCGTCAGACATCCTCCACGAGCTGGCGCGTCACAAGAATTTTGGCGTGAAAACTTTCCAGGCTGAAGACGAGATCGCCGCCGTTTGCGCGGCCATCGGCGCCAGTTTCACGGGACATGTTGGACTAACCGGAACGTCAGGTCCGGGCGTCGCTTTGAAACAGGAGGCGATTGGCTTGGCAGTGATGACTGAGCTGCCGCTGGTCATCATCAACGTGCAACGCGGAGGCCCATCAACCGGCTTGCCGACAAAAACTGAACAGGCCGATCTATTTCAAGCGGTGTGGGGACGCAACGGCGAATGTCCCGCGATCGTGATTGCACCTGCAACGCCTGCCGACTGTTTCACCATGGCAATTGAAGCAGTGCGTCTGGCGTTCAAATATATGGTGCCGGTCTTCTATCTTTCGGACGGGTATCTCGCGAATGGCGCCGAGCCTTGGGCCGTTCCTGAAATTGAAGAGCTGCCGAAAATTCCCGTGCAGTTCGCAACTGATCCGACCAACTTTATGCCGTACGCGCGCGACGAGCGGACGCTGGCGAGACCGTTCGCGTTGCCGGGCACGCCTGGTCTCGAACACCGCATCGGCGGCATCGAGAAACAACACATCACCGGCAACGTTAATTACGATCCCGAGAATCACCACCTGATGGTGCGCTTGCGTCAGGAAAAAGTTGATCGCGCAGTTGCTGACGTTCCTCCAGTCGAAGTCTTCGGTGATCAAACCGGAAAGGTCCTGGTGCTTGGCTGGGGATCGACTTACGGCTCGATCACTTCGGCGGTTGAGAAGATGCGCGATGGGGGTAAATCGGTTTCGAGCACGCACCTGCGCTACTTGAATCCTTTTCCGAAAAATCTCGGGCAAGTCCTCTCCGGGTTCGAAACTGTGATTATTCCCGAGATGAATCTCGGTCAGCTTTGCACGATGATTCGCGCGCGTTATTTGATTGACGCGGTTCCCTTCTCGAAGGTTAAGGGCCGGCCGTTCCAGATTCGCGAGATAATCAGGAAAGTCGAAGAGTATTTGTGAGCGCAATTACAACTTCGCGCGACTTAGATTCGAGGGCCGAGTCCGGCTCTTTCATTGAGACGTTCGAAGAAGGTCTTCGTTATTTTATGGGCGAAGGTGAGCTAAACAAAACAGTCGCGCAGCTTGGCCAAGATCTGGACGAACATGCGATTGAGTACGCGATTATCGGCGCAGTCGCGTTGACTGCACATGGATACCCTAGATTTACGGCAGACGTTGACCTCATCCTAACGAAGGAAGGGCTTGACGTTTTCCATCGTGAACTTGTAGGTCTCGGCTATCGACCAGCTTTTGAAGGTGCGCGAAAGAAATTACGCTCCACACGAAGTGGGGTCGCTATTGAAATAATAATGGAAGGCGAATATCCGGGTGACGGAAAACCCAAGCCTGTTAGCTTCCCTCGTCCGTCGGTAGCTTCTGTTGAAATAGAAGGAGTCCGCGTTATCGCCCTCGATAAACTGGTCGAATTAAAGTTGGCGTCGGGCATGACCGCGCCCGACCGATTGAAAGATCTCGCCGACGTGCAAGAGTTAATCAAGGTTCGAAAGCTCGGGCGCGAGTTTGCCGACAAACTTAATCCATACGTTCGCGCAAAGTATTTGGAGCTTCTGGACGCCGTCGAGCGCGGGCGCCGCAATGAGTTTGAGGAGAAGTTATGACGACACAAGGTAACGGTTCAGGCGGTAACGGACATCAATCACACGTCGATGCTTCCGTCTCGGCCGAAAGCGAAAGCAGCGCGTCGCTATTTCATATTGCGCCTCCTCCCGGCGAACTAACGAAGAAAGATTTTGTTTCGAATCAGGAAGTCCGGTGGTGTCCGGGCTGTGGCGATTATGCCATCCTCAACAACGTGCAGAAGGTGATGCCTGAGCTCGGCATCCCTCGAGAAAAGATCGTTTTCGTTTCCGGCATCGGCTGCTCGTCGCGTTTTCCCTATTACATGAACACCTACGGCTTTCACAGTATTCACGGACGCGCGCCGGCGATTGCCACTGGCATCAAGGCCGCCAATCCGGAACTCAGCGTGTGGGTCATTACGGGCGACGGCGATGCGCTGTCAATCGGCGGAAATCACTTCATGCACGTGCTGCGGAGAAATCTGGACATCAATTACATTCTTTTCAACAACCGCATTTATGGCCTGACCAAAGGCCAGTACAGCCCAACTTCCGTGTTCGGACAGAGAACCAAATCAACGCCCATGGGCGTGATTGATTACCCTGTCAATCCGCTGTCGCTGGCGATTGCCAGTGAAGCTACTTTTGTCGCTCGGTCAATCGATATTGACGTGAAGCATCTCGGCACGATGGTCGAAGCCGCCGCCAAACACAAAGGCGTTTCGTTCCTCGAGGTCTACCAGAACTGCAACATCTTCAACGACGGCGCCTTTGATTATTTCGCTGAACGCAGTGTGCGGCAGGACAAAGTTCTTTATCTCGAACATGGCAAGCCGATGATCTTCGGCAAGGATCGCAATCAGGGCATTCGCATGAATGGCGCGCATCCCGAAGTTGTGACCATTGGTGAAAATGGAATCACCGAAGCAGACATTCTGGTGCACGATATTCATTTGCAGGATCCATCGGTCGCATTCATGCTGGCGCGTATGGAGCAACCTGATTTCCCGCAACCCGTCGGAATCTTCCGCGCGGTGGAACGACCGAGTTACGATCAAATGATGGCCGAACAGATCGAAACAGCGATCGCCAAATCCGGCCCCGGCAGTCTCGACAAGCTGATCTACAGCGGCGACATGTGGACGGTGGAATAGAAGGCATTGCCGATTTTTGATTGCAGATTGCCGATTTGAGACTCGGCTTCGGTATTTCAATCAGCAATTGGCAATCGACAATGGGAAATCGAAAATGCTTTGTCCCTCTTGCGGTTACGACAACATCGAAGGCGCTGATCGTTGCGATGAGTGTCTTACGAGTTTGCGCCACCTCGATGTGCCGGGTGCCAGGTCACAGGGGCTCGCGCGCTCAGTCATGGAAGACGATCTCCGCGAACTCGATCAGGAATTTCTGGGGGTGACTTCCAACACTTCAGCTCTTGATGTCATCGATCAGATGAAGCGCGCTCGCGTCGGTTGCGCGCTGGTAATCGACAACGGCAAGCTGCTCGGCATCTTCACTGAACGTGACGTCCTAAACAAGTTGACGGGCAAGCGCGCCCTTGACCCAGGTACTCCGGTCAAAGAACTGATGAGCCCCAATCCTGAAACCTTGCGCGAGACAGATTCGGTCGCGACGGCGCTCAACAAGATGTCGCTCGGGCGCTATCGCCATATCCCCGTGCTCAAATCCGACGGCACCTATAGCGTCACGTCTATCAAACATGTTCTGAGATATATTGCGAAGGAAGACTGGTAGCCCGGTCGCGGCTAACCAATTACACTCAGTTCCTCCGGAGGCACTTCCGATGTCGTTCCACCCTCTGAAGGTGAATTACCTTCTCGTCGTCGCCGCCTTTCTCTGCACCGCGGCCCCCACATTCAGCCAAACGAGCAGCCCCGAAGAAGCGAAGGATCTTTACGAGCAGATCAAAGCGTTTTCTTTGAGTGGCGGCTCGTTGCCGGTTAAGGCGCTGGCGCTGAATCGTGATCGGGCCCACATGGTTTTCAATGGAACGTTTTATTTTGCCGCGCCTGTAAACGGCCGCATCACCGGGGCCGTGTTCATCGGCGACGGACGATTGAGCGTCGAAATTCCGCCGAGCGATTTTGAGAAAGACAACGTGAAGCGTCTATTAGGCGCAGACATCATCGAGTCAGACTTCCACACAGCGGTCTTTCGTTTTACTGACGACACCTTCGAACAACTCGGCAAACCCTCAGCGGGCGGAGGCGGTGACAACGCTCAGGCGCAAAAACTGGCGAAGGAAAACGATGCTCGTATCTTGAAACAGACTGGCGCCAATCTCGCCGCGCGCATCGTGCTCTCGATTGTGAATCATGAGAATCCCGGATTCTTTTTCGCTACTTTTGAAGGTGGCAAACGCGGCCGCTTCAGCCTTTTACTCGATCATCAGAGTCGCATTCCGGTTGGAAACTTTGAAATAAACGGGGGCGAAAAAGGCCTCATCTTCACGTACAAGTCTGACTATTTCGACAACGAAGTCTGGCTCGCCTTTTATGGTCAGGAAGACTATCAACGAGGCACCGTCGCTTATTCAGACGTTAATGATTTGATTGACATTGATCACTACGAAATGAACGTCGATCTCCGCAATCACAAGAAGGCCGTCGGTCTTTTCGCCAAGGTGCAGGCGAAAGCACTTGTTCCGAACTTGCGGGCAATCTCGTTCAAAGTCGGCGAAGACCTCGGTGACGAGGAAAGCTGGAGATTGAACAAGCAGATGAAACTGAAGCAGGCACGCTTTGCCGGCAAGGACCTGCCATTCGCACAGGAGGATTGGGAAGGTGGCTTTACGATCTTCACACCCCCGGATATCGCGGCGGGCCAGGTTTTCGAGTTGGATTTGATTCTCGAAGGCGATTTTCTCTACGACGCGGAAAGTGTTGAAGACTGTCATTACCCGCGTTCGAACTCAACGTGGTTTCCTCGCCACGGCTATCTCGACCGCGCCACGTTTGACCTGACTTTCCGACACCCGAAGAGGTTACACGTCGCCAGCGTAGGCGTGCGCGTTAGCGAACAACCTGATGCCGAGGATAAGAATGTTGTAATAACAAAATATCGCATCGATCAGCCAGTTCCTTTGATTACGTTCGCGCTTGCGCCGTTTGAGTCCCACTCACAAATGGTGCGGTTTGATCAGGGCGGCGTCGGCGAGCCGATTCCCATCGAATTCAATTCCCTGCCGGGATCGTATATGGCAATTAAGGAGGATTTCATTCTCGCCGAGATGGATAATTCTCTGCGCTACTTCACGTCACTGTTCGGGAAGTATCCTTACCCGGCGTTTCGCGGCGCCTTCCATCCATTCAATTTCGGCCAGGGGTTTCCGACCTTACTTATGATTCCGAACGCCGATCGCGCGAGCAAATACACATACGTTTTCATCGCCCACGAGACGGCCCACCAGTGGTGGGGCGATATGGTTTCGTGGCGATCGTACCGCGACCAATGGTTAAGCGAGGGCTTCGCTGAGTACTCAGGCATTCTGTACACCGGTTTGCGCAGTGGGGCGGGTTCGCGCGAAGACCTGATCAGCCAACTCCGTGATTCCCTGAAACTTCCACCCAGATCCGAAATCAATTTTGGCAAGGGGCGTTTGGTCGACGTGGGCCCGATTATTCTCGGCCATCGTCTGAGCACGCGGAAGACGCGAAACGCTTACACGACTTTGATCTACAACAAAGGCGCTCTGGTGTTGCGCATGTTGCATTTCCTGCTCACTGATCCCGGTACGGGCCAGGCCGACCGATTCTTTGACATGATGTCCGACTTCGTTAAGCGCTATCAGTATCAGTCAGCATCAACCGACGATTTCCGGATGGTCGCCAACGAACACTTTGCTAAGTCGCCCATCGGCCAGAAATATCGCCTCAACAACCTCGACTGGTTTTTCAGGCAGTGGGTCTATCGGACAGAGCTTCCGTCTTATCAGATGGATTATCAGATTCAGGATCAGCCTGACGGAAAAGTTTTGCTGACGGGAACCATTAAGCAAGAGGACGCGCCGACTGATTGGTTCATGGTGTTGCCGGTGGTGATTTCGTTCGGAGGCAAACAGCAGGCACGTGGCACTGTCCACGCTCTCGGGCCAACAGGGAATTTTCAGATTAGGTTGTCGGCCCGCCCCACGAAGGTGGAATTAGATCCGGACCGCTGGGTGTTGTCAGCGAAGACTTCAACTAAGGGAAACTAGAAGTTTCGGCGTGGGCTCTTCACGCGCTGTCGGGCGTGCGCTATAATGCACGCCACATCGCAACGACAGGAGATTCCCACATGGTTCACGCTCCAAGACTTGTCAAAGCATTAGTTAGTCTCGTTCTTCTCGGATTGGTGTTTACAACACCGGCGTTCGCGCAAAAGAACAAAAAGAAAAAGAAGCCGGCGCCGACGGGTACGCCCGTCCTTTGGCGCGAACCCGGCGACATCTCGGCGCGCGATCTGAAGTTCGGCCCGGGAGCGGAGCAT
>DASYTZ010000062.1:0-7697 GCA_036001745.1 Pyrinomonadaceae bacterium | reverse complement strand
TTATGATTAGCGCCGCATGGATTCGTTTGACGTTGTGATTGTGGGGGCGGGGCCCGCGGGATCGTTTGCGGCGGAGCGTCTGGCGCGCGCCGGGGTAAGCGTGGCGCTGTTCGACGGCCGGCCGCCGGGAGAGCCGAAAGCCTGCGGCGGCGGCGTGACCTCGAAGGCTTTGAAGGCCTGGCCGCATCTGCTGGAAGCGGTCGGAAGAACGATTGATGAGCTCGATATGTACTCGCCTTCAGGCAAGCATCTGCACATGAAGCTGGACGAGCCGTTCGCGGTTTATTCACGGATTGCGTTCGATACTTTTTTGCGCGAGCGGGCGCGTGAAGCCAGTGCGAAGGTGTTCGCGGATAAAGTTTCCGGCCGCGGAATTAGACTTACCGATGACGGATGGAACGTCAAAACACAAAGCGGAGCAGACTTCAAAGCCAAATTCCTAGTCGCCGCCGATGGCGCGAACAGCGCGATTGCGAAGAAGCTCGCCGGGCCTTTGCCGCCGGCGGAGATGGAAGTCGCTTTCGGTTATCGCGCGCCGTTGCCGGAATCTGGTGAGGCGGCAACGGTGGTCGCGTTTCTGCCGAAGTGGGTTGGCTATGCGTGGGCCTTCCCGCGCGTCGATCACGTTTCGTTTGGCATCGCCACGACGCAGGACGCTTTCGATCACGAAGCGCTGGATCAGTTGTTGTGGGATTTCATGGTGAGTTACTACGAAGTAGCGCAAGTTGGTAACTTGCGGCGGCCGATGCGGCTTTGGTCAGGCAAAAATAAAAGCGCGCCAGTTAACAACTTGCGGTACAAAGCTGAACGTTACGCCGCGCGCATTCCCGGGCTCGCGCCGCGCACTTGGGACACGCGCAGGGCTTGCGGCGAAGGTTGGGCGCTGTTGGGTGACGCTGCGGGGTTTGCCGATCCGGTAACGGGCGAAGGGATCTATTACGCGCTGCGTTCAGCGGAACTGTTCGCGGGTGCGTATCTAAAGGGAAAGCCGGAAGAATACGAGAAACTTTGGCGCAAAGATTTCGGAGGCGAACTGAAGCGCGCTTCACAGATGCGCCGGCGCTTCTACGGAAACTTCTGGGGCGCGCCGTTCACTGATCGAATGATCGAGTTCGCGCGCGGTCATCGCGGGATTCGGAAAGTGCTGGGCCAGTTGGTCGCGGGCGATCAGGGTTACGTCGATCTGAAAAAGAAACTTGCGCGCAGTGCACTGAAGCCGATGTAAGCGAGTTCGCCTCGTGGGTTTTTTCCAAGCGCAACTCGGTAAGGCCAAGCCTTACCGCACTCTGCGGCGGCAAAGCCACATGTCTCTCGAATAAACATGTCATTCAACGAAAATTCTGCCGTGGCCGTCACCACGCCCGTGGTGCAAGTCACCACGCGCGGCGCGGTGGTCGGCGAATCAGAAGCAGACTTTGACGCGCTGCGGAATACGTTTGCGCAACAACACTGGCTGCGACTGCCTAACTTTCTCGACGCGTCGCTGCTTGAACTGATTCAGCTTAAATTGGATGAAAGCGAGTATTGCGTGGTGGATCGCGAGACAGGCGTCGAACTGCGACCGGTGGATTGCACGGCGTACCTGGCGACGGAACTTCTGCTGAACAGTCCGAAACTATTCCGCGCAATCCAACAACTCACGGGATGCGCGCCGATTGCCTGTTTCAGCGGCCGCATCTATCGACGGCCGGCGAGCAGCACTTACTTTAACCGTTGGCACACTGACATCACCGACGAAGGGCGCATGATTGCGCTGAGCATCAATCTGAATGCTGAGCCGTACGCAGGCGGCGCGTTGCAGATACGCTCGGCTGAGATGCATGAGCTGCTTTGCGAAGTCTACAATCGCGGCTACGGCGACGCTTTGATTTTCCCGGTTGATGAAAAGTTCGAGCACCGCGTGTGCGAAGTCGAGGGCGGCGCTGCCAAGACAGCTTTGGCTGGCTGGTTCAGATCAAAGCCGGATCCGAATTCATTGTTTGGGCGCGGGCGACAATAAGCTGGCCCACCAGGAAATGCATGAGCAGTTGCTATTTGGCTTCAATTAGCTTGTAGCTTGCTAGTTCGTTCAAAAGCTGCTCGACGTTTTTTAGAGCATCCTCATGTGTGACTTCGTAGCTTGAAACTAGCCGGGCGGCGATTTCATCGGTGGCCATTTCTTCCTCGAGACTCTTCCAAATCAACATCGCCGTTTCATTGAGCTGATAGTACTTTTTCGTGTTCAGGTCGACGAGGATACCTTCTTCACCGTCGAAGTCGGTAAAAACGATGTGGTCAAGAGGCTTTGGCGTCGCGCCGTTCGCAGCAATTGCAGGTTTTGTCACAGACTCACTCACTGATTTTGGTCACCTTCGAAAAAGTCGCGATCACGGGTAGGAAGATAACACCTGTTTCTGGTGTCGGCAATTGGCCTCTGCCACAGATAACCACGCTGCGTACTAATTCTCGACTCATCCTTTGCGGCCTCTGCGCCTGCCTTGGGTGCTTCCTCTGCGGTGAATGCTTTTAGAGAATTTTAACCGCAGAGCAGCGCAAAGGTTTTCGCAGAGGGACACAGAGGAACTGGCAGGACAATATGAGTTCCGGATACTTGCTTGACGCCTCTGACGCTGAATGCAAAGATGCGTGTCCACAAGAAAACGGCAGCCTCGTAAACGCAATCAGTAAAGCCGCGCTGCTCGACTTTAGTGCTTGGAAATCTAGCGAACCTCGACCGCTGGTTTGAGCGCGACGCGGGTGAACGAATCGGAAACTTAATCCTTTATCGGGTGCGGTGGCGGCAGTAGGAATCCCGTTTGAACAAGCTTTGGTTTCGAAGAGACGGTTGGCTGCGCTGGCGGCTGGGCTTCTACGCCGCAGTAGGTTTCGCGCTGATCACTCTAATTCCACAGGCAAATTTTTGGCGGGTGCGAGGCCATGAATGGCACGGCGCGTTTTATACATATCATCCTGATGAAACGCCTTATGCAGCCTACGTCAACTCGCTGATCCAGGGTCGTCCACGTCGTAACGATCCGTATTCCGGTCGGCTTGATGGTCCGGATGTCTCGCTGCCTGAATCATTATTGTCGATTCAATTTGTGCCGGCGTTCTCGTTGGCGCTTCCCGCGCGCTTGCTGCGGCTGTCGGCGATGACGATGTTCATCGTGCTCACACCAATCGTGGCATTCGCATCCATTCTCGGAATTTTTTGGCTCATCCTGCGCATCACGAAGGACCCGCGCCTGGCCGCAACGGCCGCGGTCTTCGTTTTGAGCATGGGTGGTCTAGCGCGTGGACAGTTGCTGGTCAGAATGTTAGGCGGCGCAGCAACGCCTTACATCTTTTTGCCGTTTCTGCGGCGTTATGAACCGGCCTTTGCCTTCCCATTGTTCTTCGTTTTCTGTGGGCTGGTTTGGGTAATGCTGCGGGCCAGAGAGCGCCGCGCGGTTGTGGTATCCACGCTCGGCGCCGCGCTTGCGTTTACGGTGCTCATCTTTTCTTACTATTTTCTGTGGACGGCCGCAGTAGCTTGGGTCGTAAGTCTGATCTGCGTCTCAGCACTTGTTCGTGGTGAAGGGTGGCGACAGGATTTAGTCCGCGGCGCAAAGTTGGCCGTGTTAATGGCGCTGCCGCTGATTCCGTATATCTATTTGCTGGCACATCGCGCACCTTCGATGGATGCACAACAGGCGCTCACCTACTCGCACGCGCCGGATCTTCTGCGGCCACCCGCGGTACTGTGCGCGCTGCTGTTATTGGTGCTGGTTTTCGCAATGTGGCGCGGCTTGATCGCGCGCCGCAATCCGTCGGTCGTATTCGCGACCGCATTCGCGTTAGCACCGCTGCTAATGTTCAATCAGCAGGTCCTGACCGGCCGTTCCCTTCAACCGATCCACTACGAGCAGTTCATTGCGAATTACGTCTCGCTTATGGCCCTGGTTCTGACCGCAAGTCTTTTGTGGTGGGCGCGGACCGGCGGGCGGAAGATTCCAGCGCTCATATTGATTCTAATTTCCGTCATTTCTATCGCGCGTGCATCGCAGGAAGCGTGGCTCGGCGCGAGAAGCAGAGTCAATTTCTCAACCATCGTTGACGAAAGCAGACCCGTCGCCGTACGCGTCGCCGAATTGAATCGACGAATGTCCGACCGTGGCACTGGTTCATCAACCGTAGCTCTCGTCTTATCACCTGCATCGTTCGTAGTCATGGACACACTATGTATGACTACATCGCAGCCTGTGCTCTGGGCGCCTCACATGTTCAGCTTTTCTGGACTTACGCCTGCGGAAAATAAAGAGCGGTTCTACCAAAATCTCTACTATTCGGACGTTGATCAGCAGACGTTGCGGTCGGCTACTTTGGAGCACACTTACTTTCAGCTCGCGAACTTTGGTTGGGAGCGAGTGATTCAAGGGCTAAATGCGAACTGGCGGCCAATCACTGAAGCCGAGGAGCAGGCCGCGCTGACAGAGTACGAACAGTACGTCAACACGTTTGATGCGAAGCGCGCGTCACAGCCGCAGCTTGCGTATGTGATCGCCCCGGTGAAAGAAGCCACGGATTTTTCGCGCATCGATCGATGGTACGAACGTGATCCAGGCGAACGCGCGGGCGCTTACGTGATTTATCAAGTCAAGCTGCGGCCTTGATTTGAGGTTAGGACAAGTCGAGACTCCATTGATTGCTAACTCCAGAGGAACAAAAGGTTGGCGCTGGATCGCGCTACCTGCTGCCATTCTGTTTTTGCTGGCGTTGGCGCCGCAGGTCGCCTTGCGAATCCTGGACGGACAAAGTTGGTCGGGGTCGTATTTCTCGTTCAACCCGGACGAAGCGCCTTACCTCGCCTACGTTAACGCTTTGAAAGATGGGCGGCCGCGGAAATCCGATCCGTATTCGGGCCGCGACGATCGGGCTGATGCTCCGCAGCCTGAATCGATCTTCTCGATTCAATTGGTTCCAGCATATGCGATTGCGCTGCCGGCGCGGCTGCTGGGAATTTCCGCGCAACGTGCATTTGCGGTTCTGAGTTGCCTGGTTGCGCTGTGCGCGGCGGTAGTTGTTTACGGTCTCATTCGCTTGATAACCAACGACGATCGAGTCGCGGCGGCCGGCAGTCTGGTCGTCTTGTGCTGCGGATCGCTCCGGTATGTGCCATTCATAACGCGCTTTGTCCCAAACGGACGAGCGCAATACTTCCCGTTCTTGCGCAGCTATCTGCCCTCGTTCGCTTTCCCGTTTTTCATTCTGTTCGTGATCGTTGTCTGGATGCTTCTCAAGACGAATGACACTCGAAAGAAGCTTTTCCTGAGTGTGGCCGCGGCGGCGATCTTCACTCTGCTGCTGTTTTCGTACTTCTATTTGTGGACCGCGGCGATTGCCTGGGTGTGCATGCTGGCCATTTTGTGGATGGTTTTCAGGCCGGATGGTTATCGAAACAATTTGAAAACCATTGCCGTCATCGGCGCGGGCGCAATCGTCGGGTTATTCGGTTACTGGCGACTGCTGTCGCATCGCGCGGCAGCCATGGATGCGTTTCAGGTCGTCACCACAACTCACCGTCCAGATCTACTCCGCGTGCCGGAATTGATCGGCATCGTCGTGGCCGCGGCAATCGTAGTTTGCGCGAGGCGCGGGGGGTTGCTCAACCTGCGCGAACATCGAGCGCTCTTCGTTTTATCTCTGTCGTTGTTGCCGTTTGTCGTTTTCAATCAGCAAGTGCTGACGGGCTACTCAATTCAGCCAATTCACTACGAGCTTTACGTCGCGAACTACGTTGGGCTGTTGGCGATGGTGTTGGCGTTCGGCGTGATCGTGCAGGCCCGCAGACCGCACGGCTCTCGGTCGCGAGTGTTGACCATCGCAGCGATCTGCGCAATCGGTTGGGGAGTCGTCGAAGTTACGTACGCGATCCGCTCACGCGCACAGCTAAACCGAATTCGAGACGAAGTCAGACCGGCGGCTTTGCGGTTGACTGATATCGCAGCAACTTCTCCGGTCACAGTTGATCAGCGAAGCGCGCTGGTGCTGGTAACCAACATCGTCCAGGCGGACACATTGCCTGCCGATGCGCCGCGGCCGGTCCTTTGGGCTCCGCACATGCGCAGCTTTCCAGGCATCAGCCTTGCGGAAGAGAAGTCTCGTTACTACGCACAGCTTTATTACACCGGCACAGACGTGAAGAGTTTTGAATCGCTGCTGCGGCAGACAACGATTGCGCCGAGCGTAGTTTTTGGCTGGGAACGTGTAAATCCGCGCCTTGTATCCTCTTCGAATCCAATCTCTGAAGAAGAGATTCAACAGGAAGTGCGCAGCTATTCGGATTACATTGCTTCGTTCGATCGCGATCGTGCGGCCGGCATTCGGTTATCGTTTGTGGTCGCTTCGCGCAACGATAATCTGGCGAATCTCGATCGTTGGTATGCGCGCGATGAAGGTGTCGGTGTTGGGAAGCTGGTGCTCTATCGCGTAACGTTGCGTTAGCCGGAAGCTTCTACAGGTTGGTCGATACATTTAGGATCGGCAATGCGTGCTTACTCGAAGCGTTCGCTTGCGCGTTGTGCCAGGGGATTTTTCCGAACGACTGAAGGCACAGCAGACACGGCGAGCCGACATAAAGTTCCGGTCGCGCGCCACGCGAGGCGTAGTCAGCCAAAAGATCCTTTCGGCTCTTTAGTTGCGCTTCGGCGACCCCACGCGAACGCGCGAACGCGGAAGCGAATCCCTCAGAGTTCAAGTCGGCGACCACCTCGGCTTCACCCACCGCGCCGCGAAAACCTGACAAGTTACAGCACAAAGACACGTGCCCGCGGTAATCGATGTTGCAACTCCGGCTGGCGAGCGCAGAGCAGGGTGGCGCCGGATCAATATTGTAGTAGCCAACTTCCAAACTGATTCGCATTTTGAAGACGCGCGCGAGCAGCGCGACTTCCTGCTCGGCCTGCGTCCGTTCATCCGGAGTAAGGCCCGATTCATCGGCAAACGCGTTGGAAGTCGGCAGCAGGTGTCCAAAGTTCAAGGCGGCCGCGCCCATCCGGGCGGCGAACAAAGCGATTTGTTCGAACTGGGGCAGCGTGTCCTTGCGCATGACGCATTTGATCACGAACGGCAATTCCGCGCGGCGGCAGCGCGAGAACGCGCGCACCAGCCGCACGAAAGATCCTTCGCCGCGCCAACGATCGTGACTCTCGCGCGTCGGCCCATCCAGGCTGAACGCCACGTGCGTAACGATATTTCGGTTCGCGCTGATGACCGGCCAAATCCGCTCAAAGTGCCAACCGTTGGTCACGAAACTGCACTTCAATCCTTCAGCCCCGACGGTTTCGATTACTTCTTTGAAGTCTGGGTGAAGAGTGGTTTCGCCGCCCGTGAACATCACGTGCGAGGCACCGATCGCGTCGCGCGCTTCACGGATCACGCGTCGCAGCAAATCTATTGAGAAGAAATTTGCCGGCGTATGATAGAGCGCATCTTCATCACGCAGGCAGTAACTGCAATGCAGATTGCAGATGTTCGTGAGTTCGATAATCAGACGCGGCGGCCCATAGTCGCGCGTGCGGCCGCCATCTTCAAGCGCAGTAGCTTCCACTGGCAACATCATGTTGTTAGTCAGCATGCGAAAGCAAGAACTCGCTGGCTCGTTCGCTGTTCAACAGATCTGTGCCGGCCAAAAGTTCAAACCCTTTCGCCTGCCGCGCGAGTTGCGCCAGCACTTCCAA
>DASYTZ010000061.1:0-3323 GCA_036001745.1 Pyrinomonadaceae bacterium | reverse complement strand
TTCGGCATAGGCATCAGGCGTATATTCGTTGAGTTTGTCGTTCTCGACGGAAATGACTTTTTCAAGATCGTAGGCAGCGATGTCATTCGCGAGTGATTGCGCGCCAAGCACAACGGCAGAAACCTTCTGGCCCGTATCGGTGCCAAGCTTCTGCGCGGCGGCGATGGCTTCGAGCGAAGTCTTATTCAGCACGCCCGCCTTGTGTTCGATGAATACGAGAATGCTCATTTCAATTGTCCGACAAACTTCAGTTTGTCGATTTCCATCAAAGCGACAAGCTAAAGCTTGGCAGACATCTAAATTACCCGCGCCTCAGTGCGCAGCTTCTCCGCCAGTTCCACCGCACCTCTTTTTGCATCGCCGTTGCCGAGGAACTGCGTCTGCTTTGATTTCTGCGGCAGATAGATTTTGTCGATTCGTTGATGAGACGGTTTGGTGACGATGTCCGCTGACGGCGTGACTTCCTTAATCTCCTTCTTCTTCGCCGCCATGATTCCCTTCAAGGTTGCGTAGCGAATCTGGCTGATGCCGGATTGAATCGTCAGCAGCGCCGGTTTTGGCAGCGTGTACCATTGATACCAGCCGCTCTCGAGTTCGCGCTTCACGCGCAACTGTTCTCCCGTCGCATCAATTTCAATAACAATCGTCGCGTGCGGCAGCCCGAGAATCTCCGCCAGAATCACGCCGGTTTGCGCGTAGCCGTAATCATCAGATTGCAGCCCGGTCATTAGCAGATCCGCGTTTTCGTCGCGGATCGCTTCGGCTAAAACCGACGCTGCCGCAAAAGGCGAAAGATGCACGACGTTGTCGCCAACGACGTGAATCGCACGATCGGCGCCGCGCGCGAGCGCATCCTTAATCACACTCTTCGCGCGCTGCGGTCCCATTGAGACCACCACGACTTCGCCGCCGACTTTCTCTTTAATCCGCAGCGCTTCTTCCAGGGCATAGCCGTCCGATTCGTTCACTTCGAACGACAGATCGGCTTCTTCAATCCAGGTTGAGTCTTTGTTGATGCGCAGGATCGCATCCTTATTCGCGACCTGCTTCATTAAGACAAGTATCTTCATTTCCAAGAAGCGCGTGCTTGATCTTTGTACTTTGCTCTTTGATCTTTGGTGTCTTGCTCAAGTATCGCTAGACATCAAAGCCCAAAGTTCAAAGTACAAAGACCGTCTTACTATTCCTCGTATCGCTTGAACAACAACGCCGCGTTCGTGCCGCCAAATCCAAAACTGTTCGATAATGCGTATTGAAGGTTAGCCTCGCGCGCCTGGTGTGGTATGTAATCCAGATCACAGTCGGGATCGGGCGTCTCGTAGTTTATCGTCGGCAGCAGCATGTTCCGGTAAATCGAAAGCACTGAGAAAACACCTTCGACGCCGCCCGCCGCACCGAGCAGATGGCCGGTCATCGATTTAGTTGAGCTAACGCCCAGCTTGTAAGCATGATCGCCGAAAGTTTTCTTGATAGCCATCGTCTCAAACTTGTCGTTGTACGGCGTGGACGTGCCGTGAGCATTGATGTAACCAACTTCTTCCGGATTCGCGCCTGCGTCCTTCAAAGTCTTCTGCATCACGCGCACCGCGCCGGAGCCGCTATCGTCGGGCATCGTGATATGAAAAGCATCGCCGGTCATGCCATAGCCAACCAGTTCCGCATAGATGCGCGCGCCACGACGCCGGGCGAACTCATATTCTTCCAGGATCATGATCCCAGCGCCTTCGCCGATCACGAATCCATCGCGATTCAGATCGAAAGGCCGTGACGCATGTTTGGGATCGTCATTGCGCGTCGACAACGCTCTTAACGCTGCAAAGCCGGCCACGCTCATCGGCGTGATCGCCGACTCAGCGCCGCCGCAAATCATCGCTTCGGCGTCGCCGCGCTGAATGATTTTGAAACTGTCACCAATGGCGTGGGCGCCTGCGGAACACGCCGTCGCCGTCGCAGAGTTGGGCCCCTTCGCATTGTGACGAATGGAAACCTGCCCCGAAGCGAGATTTACGATGGCGGACGGAATGAAGAACGGCGAGACGCGGCCGGGCCCATCTTTCAGGAGCTTCTCGTGTTCACGTTCGATGGCCCAGAAATCTCCGATGCCGCTGCTGATGTAAGTACCGACGCCCTCGGCAACGTCGTCGGTAATCTTCAACCCGCTGTCGTTCACTGCTTCCTGCGAAGCAGCGACCGCATAATGAATGAAGGCGCCCATCTTGCGCGCCTCCTTCTTTTCGACGTAATTCAGCGGATCGAAGTTCTTGACTTCGCAGGCGAAGCGGACCGGGAATTTCTCAGTGTCAAATTTCTTGATGTAGTCCGCGCCACTCTTCCCCTCAACGAGCGCGGCCCAGGTGGTCTCGACTGAATTGCCTACTGGCGTGACCAGACCGAGACCGGTGACAACGACGCGACGATTCAAATTCACAGCTCCTTTTGTGACAAGGCTCCCGGGCCAGAGTTACTTGGCCCAGGTTCCGCCGTCACTTTCCTTTGTGCTGATCGATATAGTTATACGCGTCGCGCACGCTTTGAATCTTCTCGGCGTCTTCGTCCGGGATCTCGATGCCGAACTCCTCCTCGAAGCGCATGACCAGCTCAACCGTGTCGAGCGAATCCGCGCCGAGGTCGTCAATGAACCGGGCGTTGGGCGTGACTTCGTTCTCGTCCACGCCAAGTTCGTCCACAATAATTTGTTTTACTTTAGCTTCGATCTCTGGATCGGGCATTCTTTTGCTCCTGTCGTAGGTGGCACAGACCTCAGTCCGTGACCGATTTTAACTTCTTAACTCTTAACACAGACTGAAGTCTGTGCCACTTCATGTCGCCAGTGCCTCACGAGTCGCGCGCAGACTGCTTTCGTCCTCCACGTTGAGGCAGCGGAGTTCGCGGTTGATCTGCCGCACCAATCCGCTCAGAACTTTTCCGGGTCCGATTTCAATCAAAGTTTGTACACCCTGCTTCGCTAAAAATTCAACTGATTCGAGCCAGCGAACCGTTTGCGAGACCTGCCGCACCAGTGCATCGCGGGCCTCGTCGCCCTTGTTTACGGCCGCTGCGTCAACGTTTGTGACCAGCGGCATGGCCAAATCTTTGAAGTCGATCTTGTTCAGATCAACTGCCAAACGATCCTGTGCGGGCTTCATTAGCGCGCAATGAAAAGGTGCGCTGACGTTCAGCTTCACCGCTCGTTTTGCGCCTCGCACTTTCAAAAGCTCGATGGCCCGATCGATGGCCGCGGCGTCACCGGCAATCACGATTTGGCCCGGCGAGTTTATATTCGCGGCGCTGCAAACCTGACCGTGGCTCGCGTCCGCGCACGC
>DASYTZ010000060.1:0-6534 GCA_036001745.1 Pyrinomonadaceae bacterium | reverse complement strand
ACTTTTGGGCTCGCTGGTGAATCGGTCAACGGGAAGTGGAATATCAAGACACTGGCGCAGCCGATTAGTGTCGGTATCGTGATGCGTCCCGGTGAAACGCGAGAACTTAATGGAATGAGTTTTCGGATTCCGCTGAAAAGAAATGTCGAGCCAGCGACACGCTGGTTCGTCGTCGCTATTAAAGAGGAAATCCTCGACCCGCCGCGTAACGCGCCTTCTCCTTTACGAGGGACGTCCTTTGCACATAGTTGCAAGAACATCTTCGCGCCAAATTTCGACGCCTTTCGCCGGCAGCCCAATGTTCCCGCCAGCGGCTCACCCCGCAATTGTCCCTAATCACTTTTCTATTTTTTTCAACAACCTGTCCGCATGATTGCGCGCGATGAGAGGGATGTGTTCGTCCGTGCGGAGTTCTTTCAAAAGCGGCACGAGCTGTTTCGGATCCGACAGGCCATTGCGGGTGTACATCGACTCTAATTGATTGAGCAGGCCGGGCGTGTTCAGCGGTTGGTTTTCGCGCGCCACGTTGATGTCGAAAATGAAGATTGCCTGATCGGCGACGCGCCGGTATTCCTGGGCCAGGGTCCACGCATCCGAATTGTTGCTCCAGTTGAATTCAGCCGTACGATGACGCGCGCCGTCGGCCATTCCCAATTTATACGTGCCCAGGTGCGAGAAGTCCTTCGATGTCTGGTAATTCTCTTTTGAGTCGAGGAAGCGCAGCGCCCGCCAAAGATTCTCAATCCTGTCGAGTGCTGCCTGCGAAAGCTCAATCGGCTCGACGATCATTTCCTCTTCACCTTTTCGCTGAAAAGAAACCTTTCCCCGCCCGTACACGTCGTGCTCGACCACGATATGCCTGACTACGAACTGCGGCTGGGCAAATTCCCACGAGTAGCGAATCGCTTCTCGCGCTTTCTTGTCGTCCGTGTTCGGCGCTGACGCGGAAGGCGAATTCAGTGGCCGGTCATTGCGTTTAGTTTGTCCATGCGCAAAACAACTGGCCGCCAATATCAGGAGCAAGACGAGAGCCGAACGCAAAGCTCGCCGTTCTCTGTGGCCCTGTGAAATCTCTGCGTCTCTGTGGTGAACTATTTCAGTCTTCTCACCACCGAGGCACAGAGAACCACAGAGACACAGAGAAATCTTTGCCATGACTTCTTAGATTATGTGGGGAGAGAAAAGGGTTGACAACCTGGGAAGCTATTCGAAGCGGACCGAAACAAGCTTCGACACGCCCACTTCTTCCATGGTCACGCCATACAAAGCCCGCGCAGTTTCCATGGTCCGCTTGTTGTGCGTGATGACGATGAATTGCGTATTCGTGGACATGGAAACCACTTTGCCGGTGAAGCGGCCGATGTTGGCTTCGTCGAGCGGCGCGTCCACTTCATCGAGCAGGCAGAAAGGCGCCGGCCGATAGTGAAAGATTCCCAGCACCAGCGCCAGCGCGGCCATGGCCTTTTCGCCACCGGACAGCAGCAGAACGTTTTGTAGGCGCTTGCCGGGAGGTTGCGCAACGATGTCAATACCCGATTCGAGCTCGTCATTCTCGTCAATCAGGCTCATTTCGCCGCGCCCGCCGCCGAAAAGCTCCTTGAACAATTCACTGAAATTCTGATTAATTCTTTCAAAAGCATCGCGGAATCGTTCCCTCGAGCGCCGTTTGATCTCGCGCAGGGCTTCTTCCGTTGAAGCGATGCCCTTCGTGATGTCTTCGCGCTGGGTAGTCAAAAACGCCAGCCGCTCTTCGTTCTCGGACAATTCTTCAAGCGCCATCATGTTCACGGCACCGAAGTTCTCCAGCCGTTCGCGCAACCCTTCAACGCGCGCGCGCCCAGTCTCCAGGTCGAATTCGTTATCCGGAGTCAGTTCGCGCGCGATTTCTTCCAGGCTCTGATTCAGTTCCGTAGCGCAAGACTCGCGCACGAAATTCACGCGCGCCATGGCTTCGGCGCGCTGCACTTCAATCGCCCCTCGCGCGTCGCGCGAAGCTGCCGCGTTGCGATTCAACTCAGCCAGTTCCGCCGCGGTGGCGTCCGCACGCTCGCGGGCTTCGGTCAAACGCGCCGTCGCGTCCGTGATTTGCCGATCTTCGCGCGCCTTCTCTTCATCGACGGTCAGCGCCAGTCGATCGATTTCGGCGATCGACCCGCGCAACAGCTCGACCCTTTCGGCAGATTCGGTAAGCTCCTGATTATGCCGGGTAATCCTGTCGCTAACGTCCTGGCGCTCAGCTTCGAGCCGGCGAAGATCTGACGTTGTCGAGCGTCTTCGCTCGGCGGCGGCCGCGGCGTTCGCGCGCTGCTGATTAAGAGTCTCACTTTCGGCTTCGAATTCACGACGAATCTCCGCCAAACGGTTCGTAATTTCCGCGATTCGCTGGCTCACCGCCATGCGGGCCGCCTCGGCAGATTCAGCATCGCCCAACGTCTTTGCGCGGTTTTCTTGCAGCTCGCGACGCTCCTGTTCCAGCCGCGCTTGGTCGTCCGCGACTACGCGCAGGTGCCGCTCAGCGCGCTCGATATCCTGCTGCAACGTTCCCGCCGTCAGTTCGAGCGCCATCGCATCGCGTTCGAGCCGCGCAATCGAAGCGTTGAGTTGCACAACCGACTCTTCCAGGCCACCCATGCGTGAACGTGCTTCCTTGACGGACATCTCCGCGACGACGCGTTCAGCTTCCAGCTCAACGACTCGCGATTGCAACTCGCGCAATTCGCGTTTGAAAGTCAGCAGCCCCGCACCTTCTTCAAGTGAGCGACCGTTGCCCGCATTCACGAACTGACCGCCGGTGACCCAATCGCCGTCGACTGTAACGAACATGTCACCCGTCGCCAGTGACAACGCAGTTGCATCGTCGAGCGTGGGCACGATGCGGGCATTCATTCGCTCCGGCATCGTCCGCTCGAGCAGATTCAGCAATTCCTGCGGCGCGTTAAGAATGTCGGCAATGCGCGGCCCGTCGATGCCTAAGGGCGCGTACTCTCGTCGCACCGCAGCGCCCGTCGAGGTTCTTTCGGGGACGCTGGTAAATGTCGCCACGGTCACTTCGTCGCTGCCGCCGTGCAAGCCTGTCACCAAAAACGTCGCACGCCCGATGTGGTTCTCTTTGAGCCACGCCGCCGCGCGAATTGCATCATCCGGTGTCGGCACCAGAATCGATTGCAAAGATGATCCGAAGGTTCCTTCGACGGCGCGCTCCCACTCGGCTGGAACCTTGATCGAATCGGCGAGCGTGCCGATCAGATGAAACTCCTCAGCCTCGTTCGCCGAAAAAGCTTCCTGCACCGCTAATGAATAGTGCGCGCGCCTCTCATCCAGGTCCTTGAAACTTTCCAGCCGCGCCTGCGTCCGCGCGTCTTCATCGCGCACGCGCGTCAATTCAGCGTCAGTGTCGGAAACGTGTTCGTGGCCTTCGACGACCGCTTTGACCGCAGCTTCGCGTTCAGCCACGAGTCGCGCCAGTTTCGCGCGCGCGTCGGTGATTTGCTGATTGATTTTTTCGGCTTCGGCCGCGGCCGTCGCGTGCGATGCAGCCGCGCGCTCGCCTTCACGCGCCAGGCCTTCCGCCTGTTGGGCCACCTTTTCCAGCGAAGTTTCGATCTGCCGCGCCAGTTCGTGCAGCCGTTCGGCGGCAACTGTGTGCTTCAACAGCTCCGCGCGCCCATTCTCGATTTCTTCTTCGGCTTGAGAGGCCTCCGCCAGCTTCGCGGCGTAAGTCTCTTCCGCCGTGCGTAGCAGCACGGTCGTCTGCTCGTTTTCTGCCGTCAGCGTCGCATCAAGCATTCGCAGCCGTTCGAGCTCAGATTCGACCACTGTCAGCCGCGCACTCAGCCCGGCAACTTCCCTCTCGATTTCTGTGCGGCGCTTCGCGAGCGAGTCAATTTGCTCTTCCTGGTACACGCGCTCGCGAATTCGCCGGTCGCGTTGCAACGCGCCTTCGGCAATCGCGGCGCGAACTTGCGCCAGCTCGTCTTCCAACGCGCGCGCGTTTTGCGTCGCTGCGCGGCTCGCTTCTTCTCGCTCCGCCAGCGACGCTGCCAATTCCTGCTCGTCCTGAGTTGCTCGATCTAATTCGGCTTGCGTTTGATCGAGTAGCGCGGCGAGGCTCTGCTCTTCGCCGACGTAAACGCGCCGTAGAAGCTCCCGCAGCTCTTCGCGCAAAATTCGATAGCGACGAGCTTTTGCGGCCTGACGACGCAGACTGTTCACCTGCCGTTCGATTTCAGAAATGATGTCGGAAACGCGACTCAGATTTGCGCGCGCCGATTCGAGGCGTGCTTCGGCCGCGCGCTGGCGCACGCGAAACTTTGTGATGCCGGCCGCCTCTTCGATGATCGTGCGGCGATCCATCGGCTTCGCCGAAAGGATTTGCCCAATGCGACCCTGTTCGATAATCGCGTAGTGACCGCCCGACAATCCGGTTCCCGAAAATAGATCCTGAATGTCACGCAAACGGCACGGCCGATCGTTCAGGAGATATTCGCTTTCACCCGAACGATAGAGGCGACGCGTCACCGAAACGGCTTCGCCCGGAGCGAACTCGAGCGCAAGGTTGCGACGTTGGCGCCAATGTCGATGATGATGATGATGCTTTGGTTTCTTTTCGGGCGAGGCGGAAGCGTCGCTGACAACCTCAGATTCTGCTGAGCCCGTCGCTATCGCTTCGGGTTCTGACGTGGAAGTAACAGTAGTGTTCGCAAGTTGACCGTCTGATCCCGTCGCTACTGCTCCGGGTTCTGACACGACCATTGCTTCCGGCGCTTCAAAGATTTCGTCGTGAGAGTCGATCTGCTCGAGTTGCGAATCGATGTCTTCGATGTCAGGTTCGGCTTCAACTACTTCGTCGCGCACCAGGTGCAGGACCACTTCTGCCATGCCGCTCGGCGCACGATTGCGCGAGCCCTGAAAGATCACATCCTTCATCTCGCCGCCGCGCAGATGCTTGACGCGCTGCTCGCCCAACACCCAGGCGATCGCGTCGGCGACGTTGCTCTTGCCGCAACCGTTCGGCCCGACAATCGCAGTTATGCCATCTCCGGTGAAGCGAAGGTCAGTATGGTCCGCGAAGGACTTGAATCCCGTGATTTCGAGGCGCTGAAGCTTGAACATCGGTGTCCGTCATTTGATGCGGGGGGTGACGGGCATCAAAGGGCACTTTCGGCTAGGCACTATAGAGAGATGCCGCCCACATGTCAACAAAAACCTGAGCCGCTTGGATTTAAGTTGCAGATGCAAACGAGTTTACTTTGTCGAGCTCCGCAACCGCGCGAAACTGGGCCAATAGAAAAAGCAAGAGCTAGGACACGGCTTTCCGCTCGAGCATGAAATTGATACCTTTCCGCATACCGTCCAGATTGGTTGCTTCGTACCGCAGCATGTGACCTTCGATAAAGACAGTCGGTGTGCCCGTTACGCCCGCGGCAGCGCCTTGCTCCATGTCGGATGTGATCCGCTGTTCCACCTCAGCGCTATCCATGTCGCGCGTGAACCGATCCGCACTCATTCCAAGCTCGCGAGCGTAGCCGATGAACGTTGGCCGCGGATCGTCGAGGTCTTTCCAGGCGTCCTGATTGCGGTAGAGCCGATCGTGCATCTGCCAGAACTTCCCCTGATTGCGTGCGGCTTCAGCGGCCCGCGCGGCTGTCATCGCGTTCTTGTGAATCTTCGCGAGCGGGAAGTGATGAAAGACGATCTTGAGTTGACTGCCGTATTCGCTCTCAATCTGTTTCAGCATCGGATACAAGATGCCGCACGGCGGACACTGATAATCACCGTATTCGTCCAGCACGACCGGCGAACTGATTTTTACGTTTGGCTTAGTCAGTCCAACCGTGCTGGTCGGCGAAGCTTCGGGCGGAGCCGAAGTTGTGTTGGTCGCAGACGAATTCTGTGGCGTCGCAGCAACGAAGGCGCTGGCGCCATCACCGCCATTCCGTTTTTTTGAGAAAACCAAGAAAGCGGTGACGCCGGCGACGAGCACAACGGCGATAATGATGAAAGGTAAGTATCGTTTCATAGAATCGTTTGGACGATTAGCAGCAGCTTCAAACTTCAAGGTCGCTGGAGGGTCATCGATTGGAGACAAGACTGTTCCGTCTTGGAGACAGTATTGCAGCGAGTCCGTATATCTTCGTTTACACGTGTGGCAGAGCTTCATCGTTTTCCTTGAATCTATTTCCTGGTTCTCTTCGCACGTGATTAATGGATCTCACGTAAGCTTCCGTGCAAACTATGTCATGAATGCACAGCCACGCGCGGCATCTCGCGACCGTCACCACCCTCAGCAGGGGTTAACACGCGCAGAGGCTCGGGCCACTCGACGTTTGGAATCGAAGACGGGCCGAATCTCGCGTCGCGTCCTTTCTCTTTTTCGCGCAGCGCTTTCAAAACTTTTTCCGGAGTGATCGGAACTTCATCAATGCGAACGGCGACCGCATTGTAAACCGCATTCGCGACTGCCGGCGGCACCGGCAACAGAGGCCCTTGTCCAACTTCCTTCGCGCCGAAAGGCCCGTTCGGATCGGGATCTTC
>DASYTZ010000059.1:0-9540 GCA_036001745.1 Pyrinomonadaceae bacterium | reverse complement strand
GGATACATTTTCAAGGAGCTGGACATCAAGAACGCGCCGGCAGCTTTGCGTAAAGCTGCGTAACCACAGAATCCCCCTATCACTTAGCCGCGTACTGCTCACACAGACGGCGGATGCGACTCGGGTAGACCAAGCGCCGTAGAAACCCGTCGAGACATTGAACTGAGTTTGGGTACCAGCAACCGGCGTAGTCTATTTCGCCGGTGGGCTTCCATAAATCGTCGCTGTAATCATAGTAAAACCAGACCCAATAATAATCTGTGCAAGGCTCCCAGTACTCACCGTCGGGAGGTCCCCCTCCCGTTACGGGCACCGGCGTCGGCGTTGGGGTTGGTGTTGGAGTCGGCGTCTGCTGCGGATAACAACAATTCCCATACCTTTCACTGCCAGATGGGCACCCGCTGGGACCGTAGATGCAAAAATCTACCTGGGTCGCATATTCGAAGTTGTCGCACACACCTGGTACACATGGCGTCGGTGTGGGTGTGGGGGACGGAGGCGGAGGTGAAGGCGCGGGAGGCGGTGTCGGCGCGTAGTCGAAACATGGAAACGCAGCAGAAGGATGGCAGAACAATCGAAAAGTGGTTCCATCGACGTTGGGGAACTCACACTCTTGCGTCGTATAGACAATATCCGAACATTCGCCGCCCGGACTTCCGCAGCCAAGAAACACAGCAGTCGGGATGTCGTTCTCAGGATTGTTAATGTCAGAGCAGTAGCAGCGTGTAAATCCGGTCGTCGCGTATGTGCAAGACGAGCCTGGGCAGCAAACGTCCGGCTCGCTTACGTCTATGGCAATCGGATCTTGAGCCAGCTCAGACAAAAAATTTGCCGGCAGATAAGCCGGCAATTTCTCGAACCACTGTGATTTTGCTGAAAAATTTAAAGCGATAAGCGGCAAAGTTTTTTGGCGCTTTTCGAATCACCACCTTTCGGAATACATGGTTTAGCCATACTTAAATTCTTAGGACGTGGAAGCGCCTCTCCATCAGCACGCCAAAAGCCGGTACCATCGCCAAAATTAATATTTTGGAAAATTACTTGGACCTTCTTAGCGCGCGGAAGATTAAGATCCCGAACAAATCCTTCATACCCTCTTATGAACCGTTCAGCGATAGTGAAGGTGTCGTCTCCCCTGCGTTGATAGGCACGTCACTCGGTTTCAAAGGAACGGCAACATCAACTAACTCTGTCCGCCCATAAAGGAGCACAAAAGCTAAGTGTTTGCCCTCGCTGTCAAGCGTATCCAAATGAAGCTGAAGGTGAAGAAAATAGATGGGCTTCGTCCCAGTATTCTTAACCTCAATTTCCAAGTCACGAACCCAATGCTCGTTTTTCAAGTCTTTGAAAGCTTGTTCCTTCTCTTTCTTGATCTGCACTTTTATCGGCACATGCTTTGGCGTTGTGTCCTCGAGTTCGCGCTCCTCGTTTCGATCTTGTGCGGCTTGGCGCCTAAGTTCAGCTAATTCCTCCGCACTAAGTTTGTCGTTCATCTTGTCTTTGCGCCGAAGTATTTTTGCCTTGAGCGGAGTAACAGTCGCAGGAGCGATTTCGCGAGTGTTGGCAGCATTGAGAGTTACCGCGAGAAACGTGACGGATGAAACTGTTAAGGCGAGCGCCAGAACTAACCTAAGACTGGGGGACAACATTGGGCCTCCTTCGAACTAATAACCGGTTGATCGGGAGCGGCCGCGAAGGTCGCAGGAGTTTCAATAACGGCCTTATACTGCGTTGCATAATTTCTGTCAATGCTAATTGCGGCCGAACTTTGTTCTTGACAGCCCAAAACGGCATCCGTTAGGATGCGCCGACGTTTCAATCAGTGCTGGGCCCAGGATTTACACCTGCCTTCGGCATTTCGATTTGCAAGCGCGAAAATAGTAATGAGTTCTTGTTTTGGAAGTTGCGCCCATCGATCGCCGCAAGCGTGTGCGATGCGACGGGCGCTTTTCGCTAGTGTGTTTCCGTGTAGCGCCCCAAATGTAAGCGCGTCCGGCTCACAGCATTAACCCTGTTGGACGAGTGGCGCAGACTTAAGTCTGTGTCAGCTTCGCAGACTAAAGTCTGTGCCCCTCGAGCCAATTTTTCCGAATCGTTAGGAGGATTCGTTTGTATGTCTAGAATAACCGGTAAGGTCAAGTGGTTTAACAACTCGAAGGGCTACGGCTTCATTGAGCAGCCAGGCTCTTCGGACATCTTTGTGCACTACAGCGCCATTCAAGGCGACGGTTTCAAAACCCTCGAAGAGGGTCAGGAAGTCGAGTTTGAAGTGACGCAAGGCCCCAAAGGACCACAGGCTGAAAAAGTCACAAAGGCGTAGGTCTCCCCGGCTTGCTTTCAAGCAAAGCCACTGGCCGCTTCCGGTCATGTCCGGAACGCGCAAGAAAAGAAAGGCGATCTCGAATTTCGAGATCGCCTTTTTTGTTTTGTGGCACAGACTTTAGTCTGCGTATTTTCCGTGGGTCACAGACTGAAGTCTATGCTACTAATCAGGTTTCGCTCTGAAACTCACATGCCCATGGTCAACATCAACTGAGAACACAACCCGATCCGTTCCCATCTTCTCTTTCAACGCTTCTGTTCTTTCCAGAATCAGTCGATGGAACTTTGCGAAAGACAGGTCCTGGGCGGTTTCGCCGCACGCACGCTTCGCGTCCATCAGCGCGTCGTACACGCCCTTGATTGTCTGCACATCATGGCGTACATCTGAGCAGGCGAAAGTCGATGGAGTGAAGGACGCTTCTTTTTCTCGCGCCGATACGCGGCTTACGGTCACAAAATCGCGGCCCTCCTCGCGGCTCTTCATCGTGCGGCGCCAAACCTCGCGAAACGAATTGTATCGAGTGGCCAGCGAGTTGTAGTGAAAGCGCTGCGCGAAATTCAACGACCGGTCATCGCCAATTCGCTTCAGGTGCGACTCAACCCGCAGCTTCGTGTCATACGGCGGCCGTTTCGAGCCTCCGTTAAAATAAACATCGTATTCGACCTTCAACCGGCGAATGTCTTCCTCCAGACGCGCCAGACGATCTTCGATCGTGACATGTTCGACGACGACGTTCTTGTTCTTGTTTCGTTCGCGGCGCTCAGCGGCCAAACGCGCAAGCTTGTTATTGTTTATGGGCACCTAAGACTCCTTGACGGGCGGCGCAAGCGGGGTCGCCGCGATACTTCGAGTGTAGGAGTTCCAACGAAACGATGTCAATAACTTCTTTCGTCGCGCATTGCCTCTGTTCCGCAAACCGCATATTCTTCGGATTCATTCAAGCCAATGGCCAAAACCGCTACGAAAACCGACAATAAAAAAGCCCTGTTGCGCTCGCTTCCGTCGATCGATGCGTTGTTGCGAACCGAAACGGGCAAGTCTCTGAAGACAGCGTTTGGCGCCGAGCACCTGACGTTGCTGGCGCGGCAAGTCACCGACGAATTGCGCAGGCAAATTCTTGAAGGCGCGCTCACAGATCGTGATGGCAATGCCGCAGGCACCATGCTCGAAGCAGCCGAACAAAGGCTATCGGCACGATATCACGAACAAGCAGCTACTGCCGTGCGACGCGTAATTAACGCGACCGGTGTAATTCTTCACACAAACCTGGGCCGCGCACCGTTGTCTGACGCAGCGCGACAAGCAATCGAAGAGGCTTCTGCTTATTGCAATTTGGAATTCGACCTTAATTCAGGCAGCCGTGGGCGTCGCGGCGCGCGTGCTGAAGATCTGCTCGCCAAACTGACAGGGACAGAAGCCGCGCTGGTAGTCAACAACTGCGCCGCGGCGGCGCTACTGGTGTTGACGGTGCTGGCGCGCGATGGTGAGACAATCGTCTCGCGAGGCGAGTTGGTTGAGATCGGCGGAGACTTTCGCGTCCCCGAAGTAATGGCCCAATCCGGAACGCGCATGGTCGAAGTCGGCACAACTAATCGCACTAAGCTCCCTGACTACAAGAAAGCCATCACCACCCACACGCGCCTGATTATGCGCGTGCACACATCGAACTATCGTATTGTCGGCTTCACAAAAACTCCGACGCTGAAAGAGCTGTCGTCGGTCGCTCACGAGGCTGGCCTGCTGCTGTACGAAGACGCGGGTTCTGGTGCGCTGATCGATTTCAGCGATTATGGGATAACAGGCGAGCCGGTAGTTCGCGATTCCTTCGCAGCCGGTGTCGATGTCATTTCGTTCAGCGGAGACAAGTTGCTCGGCGGACCACAAGCGGGCTTGCTGGTTGGTCGCGTAGAGATCATCGAGCGCCTGCGACAACACTCACTCTATCGCGCGCTGCGCGCAGATAAACTCAGAATCGCGGCGTTGGAAGCGACGCTGGAATCCTACGCTCGGGGCGCCACGACGAATGAAGTGCCCACGCATCGCATGATGGCGATGACTTACGACGAAATTAGAAGACGCGCCGGTCACTTGCTCGAACGGATTGGTCAGAACACTTCAAACCGTTTGGAAATTATCGACGGCGAATCCGCCATCGGAGGCGGTGCCGCGCCAACTTCTTGCCTGCCAACCCCGCTGATTTCGATTTCACACGACAATTTCAGCGCGAACGAAATCGAGGAGCGTCTGCGCCACAATCGGCCGGCCGTCATCGCTCGGATCGAAAGCGGCCGCGTATTACTCGACCTCCGAACCGTTTTCGAGAGCGAAGAAGCGGAGTTGCTCAGCGCCCTCCATTCGCTGATGACTGCTGAATAAGCTCCACCTCCCCCGCGCATTCGCAAAAGACGCCAATTTTGGGCCAAATCCTTAGTATTTTTGCTTGCGTAAAACGATGCTGGCCAGTGTATAATTCGGTTGGCGCGATCTGCTGAAGCGCGTTAGTTACGAAACCTGCCTCCTCACCATCCGACTTGAAGACATTCTCCTGGAAATCTCTGCTTGTTTCGCTCGGTCTCGCATTGTTGGCGGGTGTGGCCGCGTGTGCCGTTTGGCGCGCGGGGTTGATCGATTCGCTGGAGGCGGCTTTCGTCGTGAATGTGTCACGCGGCGAAGTCCCCTTGCAGAAGCCGCAGACCTGGCTGGGTCTTCTGCTGATTGTCACGATCAGCACGAGTGCCGGCTTCTTCGTTGGTCGCGTCGGCGCCCGTCGCTCGTTCCTGATTCTCGGCATGGGCTTTCTCGCCACGTGCGCCGCGAGCTTGCTCGTCTCGCGTTATTTGAAAATAGACATTCTCTTCGCGCCGATGGCGTTAGGTTCTACGGCTGCTGTCTTCTTCGTGCAATTACATCGACTGTGGTTGATCGACACCGTGTTGACGCAGCGTGTCAACGAAACCATCGCGCGCACTGACGCTTTGGACATGACGATCGCCGAGAATCGTCTCACGAGCGGACTGAAGCTCCTGCAAACTGTCCTCCCGCTGGAAGAAGCAATAGTCTTTCAGCCAAATGAAAACGGAGAGCTCGTGCCCTGCGCGCGACTACGCGCGCAATCGAGTAGTGCACTTCAGGCAGGCCGCAATTCTGTTTGGCGAAAACTCGTGAAGCTGTGTGACCAAGCGGCTACTACAAACGAGATTGCACTTGCGCCGATCGGAGAGATCGACTCGCTCGAGAATGTCGCGATGCCACTAAAACATGGCAGGCGCACTGTCGGTACTTTGCTGCTACGGTTGCGTGAGAGCTTCGATCAAAGTGATCGCCGACTGCTGGCTGCGGTCGGAAGCCAGCTCGCGCGCGATCTTCAGCGCGAAGGCGCACAACGCAAGAAGCTAGACAGCAATCTGCCGGCCTTCGTGTCGTCGCGAACGTCCGGCCGCCGCTTACACGCGTTTGATTTGATCAGCGGAGTGTTGACGGAACATCGCTTTGGCGCCCAGGTTCTTTCCGAAGCTCCGGACGGTTATGCGATCGCGTATCTCGATGGAACGCTCGCGTATGTCAATCCCGCGATGCTGTGGACCGCGCGGATGAACAATCACGACGTCCAAAAGACTGATTTGTTCGGGTTACTTGATCGATTTAAGTCCGGCGTTTTTGACGAACCGGCAATCGCGGTGCGCCGGGTGCTGCAATCCGGCGAACCTTACGAGCGCGAACTGAAGTTTCCCGATCGTAATCAAACGCTCGAATTGCGAATCGCGCTGGCGACCGAGCGGAATGGACATGGCCCGAACGGCAACGGCGTGAGCGGCAAGCCCCTATGTTTTGCGATTCGCGTCCGTGACGTTACGCGCATGAAAGAGTTTGAGAAGCTGAAGTCGGATATGATTTCGCTGATGTCGCATGAGCTGCGCACGCCGCTCACCAGCATCAACGGTTTCGCCGAACTCCTCGTGATTGACGACAAGATTCCGGAAGAGTCGCGCGAGTTCCTGCAAATCATCTCGAACGAATCGCAGCGCATGTCGCGCATGATCGACACGTTCCTGACGGTGACTCAACTTGAGCGCGCGGACAAACAGGAAGTCACGAAGATTGCGCTGCGGCTGGACGAAGTCGTTAGCGAGACGATAAATGTGATGCAGCCCGTCGCGAAAAAGAAACGTATCCGGCTGGTAGAACAAGGCAACGGCGCCATCCCGCCCGTGTCAGCGGACAAGAGTTTGATCACGCAGGCGCTGACGAAACTGTTGGATAACGCGATCCGTTACAGCCCTGAACGCACGACTGTGACTGTCTCGACTTTGCTGGAAGCCGAAGCTGTGCGCGTTGTTGTCGAAGATCGCGGTTACGGCGTGCCGCAGGACTCACTGGATCGAATTTGGGAAAAGTTTTACCGCGTTGCCCGCGATGGCCAGGAGAAAGACGAAGAATCGACCGGCCTTGGATTATCTTTCGTAAAAGAAGTTGTCGAACAGCACGGCGGATCGGTCGCGGTCGAATCAGAGGTTGGCCGCGGATCGAAATTCAGTTTTGCGCTGCCGCGATTGTGATCGCCGACTCCCAAGTTTCCTCCGGCAACGCTTCTCGATCAAACTGTCAGCTGCGCTGCCAGACTTCGCTTCCAAATCAAGTAAGCCGGAATTCCCGTCAACACAATCAAGTAACCAATCCCGGAAGTCCGAAACGCCAGATAACCAAGATCGATAACGACCAGCAGCGCGAGCGCTATGTAGATTATCGGCACGACGGGATAACCAAACGTGCGATAAGGCCGTTCCAGTTCAGGCGCTTTGCGACGCATCAGAATCACCGCGCCGACCATCAATACATAGAAAATCAAATCTGCCGAGATGATGTATTCGAGCAGTTGCGTGTAGACGTTGCCATATGTGATAGCCCCCGTTTTGGAATCGGTCGTGACCGTGCGCGGCAGTGTCAACAGGCACGCCCAAATGCATTGCGCGATTAGCGCAATCGCCGGGACGTGCTGCTTGTTTAGTCTCGCCACGCGTTTGAAGAACAGGCCGTCGCGCGCCATCGCGTAGTACACGCGCGCGCCAGCAAGTATCAGACCATTGTTGCATCCGAAAGTGGAAATCATGATCGCGACGGCCATGATCACCGCGCCGCGCGGGCCGAAGATCGCCTGCATCGTCGCTGCCGCCACGCGTCCTTGCGGCGCATTCTGAATTCCGGCCAGCGGCAACGTCACGACATAAGCCACGTTCGCCAGCAGATACAATCCGACTACCACACCGCATCCGATCAGAAGTGATAGCGGCAGGTTGCGCCCGGGATTTTCAACCTCGCCGCCCGTGAAGGTGACGTTGTTCCAGGCGGATTGCGCGAACAGCGGGCCAGTCATGGCTCGGCCGAGCATCATCACCAACGCCAGGCCTCCGGCGACCGCCAAACCGGGCTGCGCCACTTGCGGATTCCAACCGTTCGCCCATGAGTTCCACCACGAAGACGTGTAGGCCGCGCTCGCGTGGTTCCAGCCTAATAAGAGCCCGATAACAATCAAGCCAATTAACGCGGCGGTTTTGGTAAACGTAAACGTGTTTTGAATCAGCTTTCCGGTCTTCAAGCCGCGCATGTTCGTAATCGTCAGCACGATGATCATGATGATGCCGACAAGCTGGGCTGTTGAGAAACTGATCGCGTATCCGCTCAAGAACGATGGCAGGCGTCGCGGCGCAACCAAGTAGTTGCTGCCGTCAATGCCTTTGATTAGCACGCCGGTGAAGTTGGCGAAGGCCACCGCAACCGCGGCGATTGTCCCCGTTTGAATCACCAGAAACAGGGACCACCCGAAGAGAAAACCGGTGCCCGGACTGTATGCCTGCCGCAGGAAAACATACGGTCCGCCGGCACGCGGCATCATCGCCGCCAGTTCAGCACAGCACAACGCGCCGGTGATCGTCAGGACGCCGGCCAATGCCCACGCGACCAGCAACCAACCTGGCGACCCGATCAATCGCGACGATTCGGCTGAGGTGATAAATATGCCCGAGCCGATCATCGAACCGATGACGATCATCGTGCCGTCGGTGAGACCTAAACCGCGAACTAGTTTTTGCGACTCTGATTTGCTATCGGCCATAGTGCGGTCGCTAGTATCGCAACGCGGCGCGGAAGTCAACGGAATTTTGCTGGGTTTCGTTTTGCTTTGCGGTACGCAAAGAGAGGACAATTACTTTTTGTTGATGGTGCCGCGACAGTTGGACGCGCCGCAGTGACACCGCTTTGAATCTGAATGGAGCGTCTGTTCGTAGTCGATGGTGATTTCCTCGCCGGGTTCGATATCACGCAAAGCGAAGAACAGCACGTGGCCGTAGGCGGTCCGCATGTACGCGTTCGGCTGACAGGAATGATTTATGTAATGGGTTCCGTTACCGCCGCGCGCGCCATCCAGGCTCCATCGCCCGTCGATATCGCAGATGCGCAGGAGGCGTCGCTTGCGCGCCCGCTTTTGCGCTTCCAGATCAGAAATTCGCTCGCCGGTGTATTCGGCGATCTTCTTGCCGCGTTTGAATTGAATGGTGGCGAAGCAGCCCTTGCCGTTGATGAGAGATTTACGAATTGCGAGGCCGGGGGCGAGTTTCATGCGTGAGGATTGTACGACGGATTTCACCACAGAGGTCACAGAGGAAGGCAGACAGATAGCCAAATCATGACTCGAAGCTTCACGAATCCTGAAGGGACGGGTCGCTTTTCTTTCTGGTTGTTCTTCTCTGTGTCCTCTGTGGTTCAGATCGCCCTAGTTACTCATCTGCGGCGCGACGTAACGCACAAACTTCAACTCCGCCAACGCCGCCAGCTTTTCGATCGGCAGACGGCCGATGACCAGCTTCGCGGATTTCGGATCGAGGACGACTTCGAAACCAATTTCCTTGAGCTTGGCCATCGTCTCTTCCGATTTATCGGTCAGCCAGATTTGCAGTTCAGCTTTGCCGTTACGAATGAACTTCGCCTCGTCAGCGCTTGCCGCGACCTTCGGATCTTTCAGACGATCGATTACCGCCAGAACGGACGGATGCATCTTCGACTGCAAATCTGCACGCTTCTGTTCTTCCGGCGAAAGCTTCCGCACCGCATCGGCTTCGCTGAGACCATCGACAAACGTGTTGTTCCCCGACTTGGGCGATGCGGGCGACGGCGAAGGGGCAACAGCCGAACCTGTTCCGGCGCCTGGCCCGCCGCCGGCGTTA
>DASYTZ010000058.1:0-7094 GCA_036001745.1 Pyrinomonadaceae bacterium | reverse complement strand
GCGAACGTACTCCTGAGTCTCGGCATAGGGCGGAATGCGGAAGCCGTACTTCTCAACTGCGCCTTCGCCGGCATTGTAGCCAGCCAGCGCCAGTGACAAATCGCCATCGAAGTGATCGAGCAGAAACTTCATGTAGCGCGCACCACCTTCAATGTTCTGCTTCGGATCGAAGATGTTAGACACACCATAACGCGCCGCCGTTCCTGGCATCAACTGCATTAGCCCGCGCGCGCCCTTGGGCGAAATAGCTCCCAGTTTGAAACTCGACTCCTGATGCATGATTGAGTAAATCAAAAGCGGGTCGAGACCATTGCGCGTCGCTGACTCGGAAACGTAGTTATCAATCTGCGCGTTGCCCGTGGTGAATCCACGCAATGATGATCCGACGCCGCTGACGTTAAATCCAGAGTCGAGCGTTAACGACGACAACCGCACGGTCGGAATACCTACCGTGGTTGTAGATACAGGCGCGGAGGCGGCTGAAGCTTTCCTGTTCTTGGCGAAACGTTTGGCTGGGACGTGTGGCGGCTGGGTGTAGATTTTCACGCCGTTCGACGTGTCGAAATTGTCGAATGAATACGGCGTGCTCTGCGCCAGCGCAACCGGAGCGGCTACTGCGATTAGAATGATTGACCAGGAGAATTTGGGTCGCATCGAGGGAACTTTGCTGACGTTAGTGGTGGGTATCTGCTGAAATCTGCCCATTTTTCGGGCAAATTGATAATAACAAACTTGTTAAAGATTTGCCAATCATTTTGGCCGAGGGCCATGGGACGGTTGGAAGAGTGGCAGAGTGTCCCGCGCGGGAAATCGGTGAGGCAGCGCCATTTCCGGGCTGGGAAGAGTAATGTCTTAACATGGGTGCGTTTAGCGCCAATCGCATAACCGAGCGCGAAAGATGCCTTGACACCGGTAGTATGATACGCGGCTCATTCGTACGTTCTGCGGACTTATTAACTCTGCGCGTCCCACTGGACGCCTCCCGATCCAAAGGAGAAACAAAATGAATAAGCTCCCGTTGGTGGTTCTCTCACTGATCCTTTTGTGTGGAGTTACCGCGACTGCCCAGAATTCAAATTCCAGTACCGGCTCGAACACCTCGAGTACGAACGCCAACAAACCAAAGCGCGGCCCGATCTTTCGCGCGACGGCCGATCAAGTGAAGCAGGCGCAGGCGATTCTCAAGCAACGCAATTTCTATTCAGGTGATCAGACTGGAAAACTCAACAAAGAAACTCGCGCCGGCCTCAAGGAATATCAGAAAGCGGAAGGCCTCAAAGTTACGGGCACACTCAATAAGGTGACGCTGATGAAGATGGGAATCGAGCTCACCGAGAAGCAGAAAGCGATGTAAAGCTAACGTGTCAGAAGCCCGAGGTGAGGCCGCTGTTTTTCACGAAGCGGGTTTCTGAATGTTACGCGTTACTCAGTGCGGACGTACTCCGCGCCGATGTCTTCGAGCAGCGTTTCCAGCTTCTCGACTTCTTCGCTGGTTTTCGCTTCAACGCCCAATAGGATTCCGCCACCGCGCACGCCAGTCTCATACACCTTCGCGCGGTGCTCGGGTATTCCTGTGCCGACGAGCAGGCCGATCAATCCGCCGGTGGCCCCGCCGGCTCCGGCGCCGGCAAGGGCTGCGGCAAGTGGCCCGGCTACAGCCAAGCCCAAGCCGGGAACGGGAATGGACGCCCCGACTGCGATAATCGCGGCCAAAACTGCTCCCACTGTTCCGCCGATGGCGCCGCCGATCCCTAATCCATCGGCCGCATGAGATTTCGTTTGCACCGCGAACTCTTTGCTTTTGGTTGCATCCGACATCAACACGCTGATGTCGTCCCGCGTGTAGCCGCGTTTGATAATCGCATCAACGGCGGCTTCGGCTGCCGCGCGCGTCTTGAAAAACCCCGTCACAAAATTCTTCGACATACTTTTTCGCTCCTTCGTAAAGTGGGTCAACTCGCCGCCAAAGCCACTGAGCGCAGGAGAGACAATCGTTCGCTCCGAAATAAAGCTTCCGGTCGAGAAGTAAAAACTGTTCAGGGGGATTTGAGATTATCTTGCGTTAGCCGCGACGCTCTGTCAACCGCGATTCGTGCGCCGCGATAACATCTAAAAGATCGGCAAGCTCGGTTGGCAGCGGAGCGACAAACTTCATGAACTGATCAGTTCGCGGATGACGAAATCCAAGTTTCTCGGAATGAAGAAACTGGCGATTGAGTTTTGCTATTCGGCTGCGAATTACCGAATCGGTGACAGTGTTATCGCGTCCGCCGCCGTAAGTCTCGTCACCGACGACCGGATGTTTCAGCGACGCCAAATGCACGCGAATTTGATGAGTACGGCCGGTTTTGAGTTCAACATCGAGCAAAGTAAAGCGATCGAATCGCTGATGGACATGATAAAGACTCAACGCAGCACGCCCGCCCCGCACGACGGCCATCCGCGTCCGATTGCGCGGATCGCGCGCGATCGATTGATCGATCTCGCCACGATCTTTTTCAACTTGGCCGTGCACCAGCGCGACATAGGACTTGAAGATTTCTCGCGCCCGAAACTGATCGGCGAGGTGCTCGTGCGCTGCTTCAGTTTTAGCGACGACCAGAAGCCCCGAAGTGTGTTTGTCGAGGCGATGCACGATTCCCGGACGCGCTTCGCCCCCCGCGACCGAAAGTTTCTTAAAATGAAATGCTAACGCGTTCGCGAGCGTCCCCGACGCAACTCCCGCAGCCGGATGAACGACCATTCCCGCAGGTTTGTTGACAACAATGAATTCGTCGTCCTCGTAAATGATCTCGATCGGAATCTCTTCGGGAACGAAACTGGCGGCCGGAAGAGTTGTGAGTTCAGCCTCGATTTTGTCGTTCGATTTTAGCTTGTGTGACGGTTTGGCCTCTTGGCCATTGACGAGCACTTCGCCGTCTTCGATCAATCGTTGCAGGCGTGAACGGCTCCAGGCGTCGACACGCTCAGCGAGAAATGCATCGAGCCGCTGTCCTGCGGATTCTTCAGGAACGGTGAACGCAAGTGTGGAATGATCGTTCGGGTCGGAGTTCAAACTCTGACTCTGTGTCGGAAGCTATTGCTTACACGGAGTGATGACGGCGTTCGCGGCTAAGCGATCGTGAATAAACTTGTCGGCCTCATCTTCGATCAGTTCTCCATTCACGACGAAAGCCTTTTCCGTCAACAAGTCACCGGTTGAGTTGCACTTTGCCGGGTCAAGAAAAATATTCCACGGCGATCCCCACTTGCGCGTGTCGCCAGTCAACTGCCGGTAGCCGAAGTGCGGAGTCTTGTCGCGATCTTCGCGCGACTCGGATTCAAAGACGACCGGATAGGGCGCTCCGTTCGGAGCAAAGAATGCGCGCGTATCAGCGCTTGGGCCGTACTCGCTCACGCCCACAATCTCAAAACCCTGTGACTTGTACTTATCGTACAGCCGCGCAGCCACCGGCGCTTCATTTCTCCAGTTAGGACACCAGGGCGCGAAGTACAGTACCATCACCAGCTTCTTGCCGGCCATCAACGAGCGCAGCGTCGCAGGTTGATTGGTGACGACATTCGTCAGCGTCCAGGTCTTGTAATTGACCGTCTTCTCCTGGATCGGCGCGTACTCGTGACCGTCCTGCGCCGTTACGGTCGCGGAAAACATGAGAACGAATGCAGCGAGAGTTAGGATTAAATTTTTCATGCTTGCCCCGTTTATTTAGATCCAGATGCTTGTGCCGTGATGGGCGCTTCGTCAAGCAGCGGTTTGATTGACGCTTCGAACGCTTCGCGAGTTCGCTCACCAATCATCTTTTCGCGAATCCTTCCCTGGCGATCGATCAGGTAACTCGTCGGCAAAGGAGAGGCCGGAAGTTGCGAGCCAACTTCGCGACCGCCCAGCACGATTTCATACGTCTGGGGAATATCTTTTTGAAACTCCTTCACGAGCTCTGCGGTGTCGTCGTACGAGACGCCAATGATGCTCAAGCCGCGCGAATCGAGATCCTTTTGCATCGCACTTAACGACGGAATCTCGTTGCGACAAGGAATGCACCAGGTCGCCCAAAAATTCAGCAGAACCACGCGGCCCCGCAAATCTTTGATGCGCAGCGATTTGCCGTCGAGTTTGGTGAATTGCACATCGGGCGCCGGTTGAAAGTTTCCGTTCGTGGCTGTTGCAGGTGGCGGGTTGTTGCCACGCAAATGCAACTTGCCTTCGAGATTCGGCAGCACGCTCGCCAGCCACGAACTGGACAGCACGGTGACTCGATTGCTCATCACCAGTATGCCGATCAAGATCAAGATTACGCCGGAAACAACTTCGACTTTGTGCAGGTGTTGGCGAAACTTTGAGTAGAAGCTGAGAAATTGATTGATGCCGAGGCCCGTGACGAGAAATGGGACAGCCAAACCAGCGGAGTAAAACGCCGAGAGAACAAGACCTCCTTTCCAGCCACCACTCGTCGCCGCGAGTCCGATGATCCCCCCGAGGATTGGTCCGATGCAGGGCGTCCATCCCGCGGCGAAGGCGATTCCCAAAGTCAGCGAACCCAACATGCCGCGCGGTTTTTCACTGGAAAACTGGCGCGTGTCTTTGTAGAGATATTTGATCTTGAGCAGACCGATCAGGTGCAGACCAAAAACAATGATGATGAGACCGCCGATGACTCTTACCCAAACATTATTGATGATGGCGGCGCCAACTAAACCCGCCGTGCTGCCGAGGGCGAGAAAAATTACCGACAGCCCGGCATTAAACGCCAATGAATTTGCGATGACCGCTCGCCGCGCAGTCGAGCCGCCTTCCGTTTTCAAGTGGTCGATGCTCACGCCCGACATCAGCGAGATATAGCCCGGAACCAGGGGCAGAACGCACGGTGATAGAAACGAAAGCAGCCCGCCGACAAATGCGATGGCGATGTTGAAGAGGGAAAATTGCATTGGCTTAACTGCTCTTAAGTTTCCCAGACCAGAGCTTCAAATTCAAATAGAGACCTGAAAGCGCCGACGCCGACGCGAGCGCCGCAAAAATAATCAAGATTGGCACCTGCCATTGCCCAGCAAAGAAATAGAAATGCGCCTGGCGAAAGTATCGCGTCAGCGCGCCCGGCGGCGGGGTCTTAATAACCGCTCCGCTCTCAGCATCGATGAGTAGCGAATCGGCGCCCATGCCGCCGACTGCCTGATAAACTGGCCGGCCTTCGCGCATCAGAAGTGTCAAAGCCGTGGTTGGCAGTTTCCTTCCCGCGAACTCGTGCGCTCGCGCCATTGCGTCTGACGGCGAAATCTTGAGTCGCGTTGCATCGATGCTTTCAACCTTGCCGCCTTCGACAGCGTTTGGCCAGGCATACAACAGGCCGCTCGATGCCCAGGCCAGCACCGGAACGGCGACAATCAAACCAAGCCAGGTGTGCAATTTGTAAATTGATTTTCGCATGTTAAGTCGCTTCAAGCGTGAGCCACGCAAAACCGTTTCGGTGAGAAAGCCTCGATAAAAGCTGAAGCAGAGCGATCGACGATCAGATCCGCAATTAATTGCGCAGTCATCGGCGCAAGCAGGATTCCGTTGCGATAATGACCGGTAGCACAGAACAAACCCTCTACTTCGTTGCTCGGTCCCAACACCGGCAAGTCATCAGGCGACTGCGGCCGAAATCCGGCCCATGAATCGATGATTGGAAACGATTCCAAAGCCGGGGCAATTTCAAATGCCATCGATTTGATTGAGTTCATGCCTTCATCTGTCACGCGTTTTTCAAAGCCGACGCGTTCACTGGTCGAGCCGGCGAGGATCCGCCCGCCGCGGCGCGGCACCAGGTAACCGCGCGCGCTGTAAATGACGTGGCCAGCAAACTGCTGCTCAGGTTTGAAGCAAAGCATTTGTCCAAGCACCGGTTCGATTTCGACAGGCCTGAAACACGGTTCAGAGGTTCCGATGTAAGAAGTCCACGCGCCTGCGGCGAGTATTGCGGTGCGCGCATCCATCGACCCCGCGGAGCTCTGAACACCAGTCACCTCTTGTCCATCGACGAGAATCGAAGTCACTTCGCAATTAGTCATCAACCGCACGCCGAGTTTTTCGTTCGATGCGACGAATGCCTCAACGAGCTTTCGGTTGTTAACCTGCCAGTCATCAGGGAAGCGCAGCGCGCATTGCACATCGCTTGAAAGATTCGGCTCAAGCTTGCGCGCTTCATCGCCGGTTAGCCACTCCACTCGTAATCCTTCACGCCGCTGCCATTCGTAACGGCGGCGCATCGGTTGCTCATCTTCTTCTGTGAAGCCGACATACAACGTGCCTGTCTGATTCAACTCAACATCGATGTTCGTTTCCGAGCGTAAGGCGGCGGCGAGCGCCGGATACATATCGCGACTGGCGCGCGCGAGTTGGAAAAACTCATCAGCGTGATCGGCTTCAACCTGCGGCGCGAGAATGCCGCCGGCAGCCCAGGATGCTTCCTTGCCTGGTTCGCCTTTCTCCAGCAGCACGACGTCGCGAACGCCGCGCAAACGAAGCTCGCGCGCGATCGATAAGCCGATGACTCCGCCACCGACGATCACTACGTCGGCAGAATTCGTACGACTGGATTTGTCTCCACCAAACATCAGTTCTTAGAAGTTGTCAGTACTCATTGAAAGCTTTATGCTCGTTGGTCTAAATCGCAGGACGCGGGGAGTGTTGATGATTTGATACTGCCTACTGCTCACTGCTTACTGCCTACTGTTTCATGCCGCATCGTATCACACTGATTCCCGGCGATGGCATTGGGCCCGAAGTCGCTGCCGCAGTTGTGCGCATCATCGAAGCTTCCGGCGTCGAGATCGAATGGGAAGAGCACATCGCCGGCCAGCAGGCACTGGACAAATTCGGCGCGACCCTGCCAGATGAATTGCTCGAGTCGATCAAGCGAAACAAAGTCGGTTTGAAGGGTCCCATCACGACGCCCGTCGGCAAAGGCTTCACCTCAGTCAACGTCGGATTGCGCAAGGCGCTGGATCTTTACGCCAACCTGCGGCCGATTCGCGCGCTGCCGAACATTCCCTGCCGCAATCCAAATCTCGATATTGTCGTAGTGCGCGAGAACACAGAGAGTTTGTATTCAGGT
>DASYTZ010000057.1:0-3078 GCA_036001745.1 Pyrinomonadaceae bacterium | reverse complement strand
TGAGCGGGCGGCATTCTATACGTTTTGATACCAATTATAATGAATAAGGTATTAGGTGGCATGCATCTCGGCCCTGGGTTACGATTACACGAGTTTGCCTGAATCAGCGCGAGGAGCATTCATGAGAATCGCAATCGCCGGCGCTAGTGGCCTGGTTGGTTCATCCCTGACTCCGGAATTGGAAGGCGAAGGGCACGACGTGGTGCGGCTCGTACGCAGTTCTCCCAGAGCGAACGAGATCGAGTGGCACCCGAACCAGGATTCAATCGATCCGATGACCCTCGATGGCTTTGACGCAGTCGTCAATCTCGCCGGCGAGAACGTCGCGGAAGGGCGCTGGACAGAAGAGAAGAAACGGAAGATTCATGACAGCCGCGTGCACGGGACACACCTGTTGAGCGAAGCGATCGCGAAGCTCGACACGAAGCCGCGCGCTTTTCTGTGCGCGTCCGCGACAGGAATTTACGGCGATCGCGGTGCCGAGGTTCTCGACGAGCAGAGTGAATCCGGCGGCGGATTTCTCGCCGGCGTCTGTCGCGAATGGGAAAAGGCGACTGAGCCGGCGAGCAAAGCCGGCGTGCGCGTGGTGAACTTGCGCTTTGGTCCGATTCTGGCCAGGCAAGGCGGCATGCTCGAAAAAATGCTGACGCCGTTCAAGATGGGCCTTGGCGGAAAGGTCGGCTCAGGGAAACAGTACATAAGCTGGGTCGCGATTGAGGATGCTGTCGCGGCGATCAAACTCGCGCTGAACGACGATTCGATGCGGGGGCCGCTGAATATCGTTTCGCCGCAGCCGGTGAGGAACGAGCAATTCACGCGCGCACTCGGTGAAGTTCTGTCGCGGCCGACCGTAATGGCGATGCCGGCGTTCGCGGCACGGCTGGCCTTTGGCGAAATGGCGGACGAGATGCTGCTGGTCAGTCAACGAGTGGCGCCGAAGAGATTAGCAGCGGCGGGATTCACATTCGCGTTTCCACAGTTGGATATGGCATTGCAGCACTACCTGGCAAGCTGAAAGCGCGACTGCGTTATACTGTGATCATGCCAATCAGTTCCGAAGAGTTGACGCGCCGGCTCGCGGATGCGGATCGCCGGATTCTGGCTTTGCGAAAGACCACTCTCGAACTCCGTGCGATGAAAATAAAGCGCAAGCCGCACAGCGAGACTCAACCAGTCACTCCCACATCCACAGTCGAAAAGGAATTACCCGAGACGCAAGAAGAATCAACCAATGATTAGGCAGGGAAAGTCGACTTTTCTTTCGCATGCTCGAGCGCAGCACAATGCCAAGCCGCGTAGCGGCAAAATATTTATAGCCCCGCGCGTCCTAATTGAATTCATCGCTCCATAAGGAGCGAAATACTCTGTCACCATTCAGTCACCACAACACCAACGCCAGCAGGAATCGAAAAACTCCCGCGCCCATCAAAACCCAAAATGCGTTCGGCCGGTAGCGCAACAGAATCGCGGTAATGACAACAGCCATCGCGGCGCCGATGATCGTATGAATGCCCGATCGGGCGACGCTCCACGCGGCCGCGATGAGCAACCCCGTCACCGCGGGAGCAACACCGCGCAGAAACGCCTGCATCTGCCGATTCGTGCGAAACCGGCGGAACGAAGAGCCGGCGGCGATGGTCATCAGAAACGACGGCAGGAACACGCAGACAGTACACAATAGGCCTCCCACAATTCCCGCAACTCGATACCCGACGAATGTCGCCATTATCAAGACAGGCCCGGGAGTGATTTGCCCGAGGGCCGTCGCGTCAGCGAACTCCTGATGAGTCAGCCAATGATGTGAACGCACGACTTCATTCTCGATTTCCGGAATCATCACGAGGCCGCCGCCGAAGGTTGCGGCGCCGATGCGCAGAAAAATGAAAGCGACCGAGAGCGCGAGTCCCAACTTCGCAATGAACGGAATTGCCGGCAGAAACAGACTGCTCATCGAGGGTCCGCGCTCTCGATCGTCATCGTCATCCGCCTCGGGCTGCGTGACCCGCGATTCGCTCAGGCGGCGCAGGCGCTCTTCGGCAATCGCTTCCGTCAGATAACCGCCGACGAAGCGATGCGGCTTGGCAGGTTTGCGTCCGCCGATCCGTGCACGAATGCGCTGTTGGCGACGTGTCGCGAACCCGCGAATGCGCTCGAGCCGTGGGCGCTGCTTTTCCGCAAACGATTCGATGCCAATTCCAATCAGACCTGAAATCAAAACGACCTCGACCACAGTCGCGCGAAGAAAAATCACTGCGGCAAATGCGAGAACGATCAGGATTCGCTGCCAGGGCTTACTGGAAGTGTGTTTGCCCATCCGCCACGCGGTGACGGCAATCAGCGCCACGACCGCGGCATTGAAGCCATGAAAGAGTTGCTCCGTATTTGGCAGCGCACGAAATCGATCGTAGAAGATCGCCAGCACGATCATCATCAGCATCGACGGCAGAATGAAGCCCGCCAAAGAAACCGCTGCCCCACGCCAACTGCGCAAACGAAATCCGACGTACGTGACGGCATTCCCAGCCGCCGTGCCTGGCAAACTTTGGCCCAGCGCGAGCGCTTCGATGAAATCGTGCTCGGTCAGCCAGCGACGCTCAAGCACGACGAGATGACGGATTTGACTGAGGACGGCAAAGCCGCCGCCAAAGCCGCTGACGCCGATTTTGAGGAACGAAAGGAAAAGTCCGCCGAGAGTGGCGGTGCGTGAGATCTGTTTTAGCCGGCGGTGCTCGTAACGTGCGCGAGTTTTGATCTTGCGCACGCGTTCGCGCGCGTGAGTTCGTTGAGCGACCGTCCCCTCTGCCACTTCACGAGCGAGTGTAGCACGTGTCAGAAGCTGGATCGGCAGGGAGGGGTTAGCTGGTCGACGGAGCGGTTGCTGACGCGCTGGCTTCCGACAACTTCAACTCAGGCAGGACACTAAAAACTTCCAGCGCGTACTTCACATTGCCAAACGGCGCGGAAACCTGGACGCCTTGAATAAATTCGCGGACCTCGAGCAAAGACTCACGGGCGATCTTCAAACCTTCATCGCGTCCGGCTTCTTTGCTGATGGCTGATGCGTCGCGCATGCGGTCC
>DASYTZ010000056.1:0-3939 GCA_036001745.1 Pyrinomonadaceae bacterium | reverse complement strand
CGCCAAAAACAGGTTGCCGAAACTGTGGCCCGCCAAGTTACCTGACCCGCCGAACCGGTAACGAAACAAGTGTGCCAGCAAGTTCGAATCTTCCGACAGCGCGATCATGCAGTTGCGTATGTCGCCCGGGGGAAGAATTTGGAGCTCGTCGCGCAAGCGACCCGAGCTTCCGCCGTCATCCGAAACAGTCACGATTGCCGACAACGATTCGAGCCACAACTCGCCATTGTCTTGTCTAGATACGTACTGCTTGAGTCCCGCTAACAGAGTGGACAGACCGGTCCCTCCACCAATGGCGACCAGCTTCAAACCGTATTTGGAATTCGTTTCGTTCATCAGCGAGTCACAATCGATGCGCACGCTACAAAGCGAATATACCTGAAAGAGAAGCGAACGGGTAGAGACTACGGAAGGCGAAAGGCCCGGTTTACTCAGAGGGCGAAGCGAAAACGATTTGATCGAATTCGGGATCACTGCGGAGGGAATTCAGATCCGAATCGCGTTGCGCACGAATCCGCAGCTTAGGCTGAAGATCCAAAGCGCGTCGCAAAGACTTCAAAGCTGTGTCAATCGCGCCCAGCCGCGCGCGCGTAGCTGCCAGTCCGTAATGAATATGCGCAGCCTCCGGTTCACGCTTCAATGCGCGCTCGAACAGTTCCTGCGCCGCAACGTACTCGCCGCGATTCAGTTCGATCACGCCACGATCGTAAAGCGAGTCGGCGTCGCGGGGTGGAGTAAGTTCTGTGCGTAATCGCGCTTCGGAAACCGCCAGATATGTCCTCGCGCGAGCTGCGACCTCAGAAATGGTCGAATATTTCTCAATCAGGGTGCGAAACTGATTGCGAGCCTCAGCGAAGCGGCCGCGCGTAAATTCCTTGCGCGCGGACTCAAACGCAGTAATCGCCGCCGCCTCTTCAAACGTCGGTTGCGGTGGTGGCGGCAATGGCTGCTTCTTGACCGGCCGAAGAATCGGTTTTACAGAAGCCCTACGCGGCGCTGCTTTCACGACTTTCGATGGGCGCTTGGTTGGGGTCTTCACACGCGCCTTCGATGCCGCTTTGGCACTCGGGCGTTTCGCCACCGCCTTCTTCGCGCTCGCGACTTTCGACGCCTTCCGGGCTCGAGCCTTGCCGGCAGGCGAACGTTTGGTAGCCGGCTTGAGGCGCGCCGACTTCAAAACACGCTTCCGCCCACTCGCCGATTTGTTCGAGGAGCGCAATGACGTGCGTGATGACAGTCTCTTTTCAGGGCTGCTCATTTGAAACGGTAGTGAAAGGACTTGGAAAACCCCGCCTGAATTCCGGCGCAGCTTAACACAGCTTTCACCGTAATTCAATGAAAGAATAGGATTTGCGGGCTATTTCGGGTCAGCGCGTTGAACAATGATGGCCACTACTTGTGCTAGAAAAACAGTTGATGGCGTAAACGTGGCCGTGTTAATGTGACTCGTGGTGTTCAGCGTTCGGTTTTGACCCGCTGAGACCGTAAGAATTCGAGCTGGAAGATCTACACATCCTGCCCCTCATCTTCGTTCCGTGCAACACTGTTTGCCACGCTTTTGAGCTGTCGCTCGAGGCGGTTCAGACTCAATCATGCCAATCCTGATACGCGAGCAGCGGTATCATCACATCAAGGCGCTGTTGGCCAGGCTGCGGCTTGATGCGTCGGCGCGCGTGGTCGTGTTGGTCGAAAAGGATGGGCAGCAAATCGCTGCTCACGGCGAAGTTGGTGCGTTGGACACCACCAGCCTCGCTTCGTTAGTTGCCGGCAACGTCGCGGCGACAGGGGGAATGGCCAAGCTGATCGGCGAAAAAGAGTTTCCCACGCTTTCGCACGAGGGTGACAAGGAAAGTATTCACATCAGCGTAATCGGCCGCGTTTTGCTCGTCGTCGTTTTTGATCAGCGTTCCAGTCTCGGGCTTGTCAAGCTTCGTTCAAAACAGGTGTCACAGGAATTGGCCGAGGCGTTTGCCCAAATTGAGCGTGAGTCCGAAGCTGCCGGCGCCGTTTCCAGCCTGCCCTTTAGCGAAATTACCGACGAAGAGATTGACAGTCTCTTTGTACAAAACTAAATCCACCAGCCATGACTTTCATCAATTACGCATCCCGCGAGATAAACTGCAAAATCGTCTACTACGGCCCCGGCCTGTGCGGAAAGACCACGAATCTTCAGCACATCTATGACGCGACCGCGCCCCAGGCAAAAGGGAAGCTAATCAGCCTGGCCACAGAGACTGACCGCACGCTGTTCTTCGACTTCATGCCACTCGAGTTAGGGACCGTGCGAGGATTCAAGACGCGCTTTCACCTGTACACCGTTCCCGGTCAGGTTTTCTACGAAGCATCCCGCAAACTGATCTTGAAAGGGGTTGACGGCGTGGTGTTCGTCGCGGACTCGCAAGAGGAGCGCATGGACGCGAACTACGAGTCACTCTACAACCTTGAAGAGAACCTCAAGGCACACGGCTACGACTTGATGAAGATTCCCTACGTCTTGCAGCTCAATAAGCGAGACCTGCCCAACATCATTCCCGCGCCCGACCTAACAGCCGAATTGCAGAAGAAAGGCGAGCCGGTCGTGGAAGCTGTCGCGTCGACAGGCGTCGGCGTGTTCGACACTTTGAAAGCCGTCGCGAAACAGGTCTTGACCGAATTGCGCAAGAGTTAAGTCTGAGATGGCCCTCAATCGAGCGGCTTGACCATCAGCAAACCATCGCCGCCATTTGAATAGTATTTGGGAAGCCGTTGCGTGACGGCGTAGCCGAGGCTGAGATAAAGCTTTTGGGCTGGTACGTTTGTCGCTCTCACTTCCAGACGCGAGATTCTCGCGCCCCGGCGGCGGAAGCCGTCTTCAACTCTTTCCAGCAGACAACTTGCCAAACGTCGGCGGCGATGTTCAGGAGCAATCCCGATTGTCGTGATGTGGCCGGTGTGGTCCGGCTCAAGCAAACCGATAACGAACCCGGCCATCGCGCTGTTCTGGTTCACGACTCGATACGAAACGGATTCAGGCGAAGCGAGCAAGTACTCGAACGTGTCACGGCTATAAGCTTCGCCGTCGAGGAAGCATCGCTGATCCAACAGCCAACATTCATCGACTTGGGCGATGGTGAGCGGACGCAGATCGTAATGCGCGTTCGTTGGTGGCACGAGCGCAAGCGTGGGAACGCTCACGGCCGACTGCTGCCGATTGTTCGACCACCATCTCGGTCTAAATTTCTTCAGAACTGCCATAGCCGAATTGTTCTCGTCCGCGGGAACCTGAAGCGTGGCGCTGATTATAGCCGGACAAGTTCACTCAGTCCACGTCCCAAAGCAAAAAACACCTCTCGATTAACCAGACTTAAATTATCAGCATGCAGTCGCCGTAACTGTAAAACCGATAGCGCTGGCGCACCGCATGGCGGTAAGCGTCAAGCATAAGTGAGCGTCCCGCGAACGCGCTGACCAGGAGAAGCAGCGATGATCGCGGGAGATGAAAGTTAGTTAGCAACGCATCCACCGCGCGAAATTTGTAGCCGGGCGTTATTGTCAGATCGGCAACTCCGGCGACGGCTTTCACTTCTCCGGTTTCCGACGCTGCCGATTCGAGTGCCCGCGTGGTGGTCGTTCCAACAGCCACAAACCGTCCGCCTGAAGCACGCGATTCATTTACTACTGCCGCCACTTCTTTGCTAATCGCGAATTGTTCCGGCAGCACGTGGTGTTCCGAGACGTCGCCGACGCGCACCGGTTCAAAGGTGCCATAACCGATGTGTAGCGTAATTTCGGCAACGTGAACCTTGGACCGCTTCACTTGTTCGAGAACTTGCGGAGTGAAATGCAAACCCGCGGTCGGGGCAGCAATCGCGCCGGTTTCCTGGGCATAGATTGTCTGATACCGTTCGCGATCCTCCATAGCCGCGCCGGAATCGCGTTTGATGTAAGGCGGCAACGGCG